>JBBRQE010000007.1:0-38491 GCA_038226905.1 Chthoniobacterales bacterium
CAGCTCAAACAACCGGATCAACGTCTCTTCAATCAGGTTATTCGGGCAGGACGCACCTGCCGTAATGCCTATGACCACCGGCCCCGCCGGCAACCATTGCCGCGCGATTTCCTCCGACTTCAAATGCAGATCGTAATGCTTGATCTCCTGGGGTGAAACCAAACGGGAGGCGTTCAAGACGAAGTAGGTCGGCAATTTTTCTTCGCCCATCTCCGCCAGATGCGACGTGTTCGAGCTGTTGTATCCCCCCACCACCAGAAGAAGATCCATCTTCACGTTCAACAACTCGCGCAACGCATCCTGCCGCTCCTGCGTGGCCCCGCAAATGGTATCGAAGAAACGGAAGTTGCGCGCCGCCCCATCGGGACCGTCCCGGTCGACGATGGCCTGCCGGACGCGGCGCTGCACTTCCTCCGTCTCGCCCCGCAACATGGTAGTTTGATTGGCCACCCCGATCGTCCGCAGATGCAAATCCGGATCGAACCCCGGCGAATAACCGCCGTGAAACTTGGTCAGGAAAGCCGCCTTGTCGCCTCCGTTCCGGATATAGTTACAAACGTAATCCGTATCCGCCAGGGTCAGCACCACCAGGTAATGACCGCTTCCATCCCCCAAGGCGCGCGAGCTTGTCGCCTTTGTTTCTTCGTGCTCGGCTTTTCCATGAATAATGGAGGTGGCCGATTCGCTGGCATATTTGCGCACCCGTTTCCAGACACTCATGACGTCCCCGCAAGTGGTGTCCACAATCTGGCAGCCTCGATCCTTAATCTGTTGTTGAATGGAGAGCTCCGTCCCGAAGGCCGGCACGATCACCACATCCTCCGGGCCGAGGTCGGAGATGTCGGCCTGCTTGTTCGCACCCATCAGGTTCTTGATGCCTAACGATGAGATTTGTTCGTTCACTTCCGGATTATGAATGATCTCGCCGACGATGAAGAGCCGTCGATCGGTAAACACTTTGCGGGCCGCGTAAGCCAGGTCGATGGCGCGTTCCACCCCGTAGCAAAATCCAAACTGCTTGGCCAGGCGCACCGTGGTGTTGCCTACTGAAATAACGCCGCCGGCCCGCCGCACCTTGTCGACAATGTCACTGCGGTAGTGTGCTTCCACCTGCTGCTGCACCGCCGCCATCACGTCGGGCGTGCGCAAGTTTACCTTCTCGCGCGCCGTCGTTCCGCTGGAGATAAGATTCGTGCTCAAATGAAATGCCCGGGCGGGCCGCCGCTCCCGCTACTGCAACAATTGACCGCTCGGTCTGGTAAAGGCGGCCTCCGTGACCATGAAACGCGGGTCCGGATCCGGCGCGCGCGAATCGTCAACCCGCACCACCTTGGGTCCGAGCGTGCTATCTTCCGGTTGGGTCGTAGCGATGTTGACCGAAGTGCCGTTATGGACCAGCGCGAAAAATTTCGGAGCCGCTTCTCCGTGCATGCGGATGCAACCGTGACTCCGCGGGACCGGATGGACAAATCCCTGGTGGAATCCGTAAGCCGGTGCGAACTCGCACCAGTAACCCATGGGGTATCCCACGTAACGCCCGGACCCGCCCGACCCTTCCGTGGGGACAACCCTGTTCCCGGAAACGCTGAATCCATAGGAACCGGAACGCTTATGCTCCTGCTTGGAATAAATCGTAAAATTACCGCGTGGCGTAGGCTTGGCCGGGATGCCCACCGAACAGGCCACCGCCATCAGGCAGCGGTCGCCTTCCATTACGTAAATATTCTGTTTCGAAAGTGAAACTTTGACCCGCACGTTCGCCGGGTTATTCGGTCGGTAGGCCGTGACGTGATAACTTCCGCCGCCCAGGGACGCCATGGGTCCGGTCGAGCAGCTCGTCAGAAATGGAAGCAGCAGAGCGCCGCTGAGACAAAGAAATCGGGAAACAGTTGCCATAGCGTCTATTGGACGGGCGAGGAGCGACTTTGTCAACATTGGCGAGCCCCGGGGAAAGGACAATCCCGCATATCCGGTTACCAAAGACGCCTCGACAAAGCGAGGCGGCTACAGCGCAATCTCCTGTAGCCACGGCACTCTGTTGCCGTGTCCGTTCACCCGCCCAAGCCTTCCTCGTTCCCCGTCGAAACTTCCGCGCTTTGCCGGGCCAGAAGTTTATCGAAACGCGTCAGGACATGCGCGTAACTCGGGTAGGGTCGATCAGCGTCCACCGGTCGATACCTCCAGTGTTTATACATCCAAAGCCACGGCGCAGGATTTTTCCGCACATAGGGCTCGAAACAGTCCCAGCAGGCTTGCGCGATCTGCAACTGGGTCAGGCCGGCCGTCTCGATGTGCGGGTGAAAAACCACGCGGTAACGACCTTCCGGTAATGGTTCGCAGTGTGCCGGGATGATCGGGGCACCGGTGCGCTCATGCAGCCAGGCCGGCGCCGATGTCACGCTGGTTTTAAGGCCAAAGCAGTCGATCGCCACCGCGCCTTGCCTCGGTGGAATCGTTAGGTCGACCAACAGGGCGGTCGTGCGTTTGCGTCGAAGAGCCTTGTAAAGTCGAAGCATCCCGCGCTCTCGCGGCACGAACTCGTGGCCCGGCTGTTCCCGGATTTTTTTAAAGATCGAGTCGAGCAACCCGTTCTTAAATTCCTGCGAGATAATCGTTCCGACGATCCCGGCATAACCGCCGGCCAGGCTAAGCCATTCGAAGTTACTGTAGTGATAGCAGGCCATGATGAAGCTCCGCTCGGGGCCGGTCGCGCGGCCCACCTCCTCGAAATTTTCGAATTCCACGTAGCGCGAAACGTTTTCGCGGGTCAGGCGTGGACTCCAAAGAAGATCCAGCATGGTGCGGGCAAAATGCTGGAAGGATTCGCGCGCGATCTTCTTCCGCGTCGCTTCCGGCCATTGCGAGCCAAAGACAACTTCCAGATTGCTCAAAGCAACTCGACGGCCGTGACGATCGAGCACAAAAATGATCGCGCCCAAAATCTGAGCCAGCTGAAAGCAGGCGGCGCGCGAGAGCCACGGCACGACCTTCGCAGCCAGGACGAGCCCCAGCCATTCAAGCCGGTAACGCGCGCGTTTCCAACGGGAAGCCATGGGCGCATCTTAAGCACACGTCCGTCGCGCCGCCACTCCCGTCCTGTTTGGGGCGGTCCTGTTCGATATCGGTGTGATTCGCGTGCCGAGGCGACTCTGGGGAGCCTTTTAGCCCACTAGGCGTTTGTTTTCTTCCCGCTCTCCGGAGTCGCCGCCGTCTTGCCTGTGGGCTCGTTAGGCGATGCGGCCCCCGTGAATTGCCGGATAAAATCCTCAAGCGGGCGCGACGCGGCCGCGTTTTCCTGAATGTTGAGGCCGGCCTTCTCGCTGAGCAGCAGGTTCAAGAGCGTTTCGAGCACGCTCCCACCCGTTTGGCTCTCCCCATCTTTGCCGCCCCCGCCGCTGACGAACAAGCGATCGGGCACGAGCGGCTGCGAGCTGCGCGAAAACTGCTCGGCGAAAATGTTCAGGGCATAGAGCCGCGGATCGCGATACGCACTGACCTTTTGCAAGGTAACGGCCGCTTCCGCCAGACCCACTTGCGCGATGCGCGACGATTCACCCCGGCCGATCAATTCCTGAGAACGCGCCTCACCCTGGGCCAGCGTCACCTGTTTCTTGGCCAACTGCTCCGCCTCCGCGAATTCGGCCTGCCCTTTGTTAGCCGCGATTTCGATGGCAATGGCGCTCTGCGTCAGTTCCGTCTGTCGCTGCGCCTTCGCTTGCGCTTGGTTCAGCATCACCTCCTGCTGCGCTGCTTCTTCCTGTTTGATAAAAGTCGCAATGCGTTCGTCCGCCAGGCGCCGAATGCGCAACTGATCAAAGAGCGTCTCGATCGGATCGGCCTTGCCCGCCGCGAGGTCGCGCGATTCCGGCCGGCCGATTAACACGGCCACCACATTAATATCGTATTTCTTGAACCGCTCTCCCAGTTCTTCCGTTGCATGGTTTTGAATCTCTTGCCTCTTGGTCAACAAATCGAGCATGTGCGAGGTCTGGGCCACGTCCCGGAAATAAGCCGTCAAAATTGGATCGAGCGTTTGCGTGATCAGCCTCTTCACATCGCCGAAACGCTGCACCACGGAGGGCGCTTTTTGATAGTCGATGTGCAGCACGAGCGACAAAGGAAGACGCGGCTCATAACCGTCCGCTGTGATCAGATCAATACTGGTCAGGTCTTCATCGTAATGGTGATCTTCGCTCTGACCGCTGATCCAGCGCAGCACGAAATTGATGGTGGGCACGAGTTCGACCTTCACGGCGTAGGGATTGAGCGCGTATTTGCCGGGCGTTAAAGCCGACCGCCAGACACCGCGCTGGCCTGCTTCGACCTGTTCTCCGTAGCGAAACGAATCACCCGTCGTATCGCTTCCGGCCAACCCATGATACGAAACGACCACGCCGACATATCCGATGGGGATCAGCGTCTTGGCTTTTGTCTCGACTGTGCCAAACCAGCGGTTGATGAAAAACGTTCCGTCGGTCAACACCTGCAATTGCTTGCCGCGCCGGCCCCCCAGCTCGAGAAACGCTTCCGGATCCTGGAAGTAATTATGATCGCGGCGACCATCCGTCGACTTCACCTCGGGCGCGATAATCTCGCCCGACGGGATGGTGGGCCCGTCCTGAATACTGACCACTCCGACCGTGTCCGTACTCGGATCGAAATCGACCATGGCCACGGCCAATGGTTGTCTCGACCCGCCCTCGCTCGCGCTGCTGTCGGGCAAATTGGATCGAATATGGCCTTGCCCGCCGGCGGCCGACCCGATCACCACCGGATCGAACGCGCGCAGGGAAGCCAGTTGCGCTCTCCACGATTCATAACGATCTGCGCTCTCCTTGATCGGTCCGGAGAAAACGCGTTCGTCGCTGATCACCACGAAAAGCGCGAGGTTAATAGCGTAAACACCTTCGCGCAGAATCCCGCGCTGCCGTCCGCGTTGCCCCCCGGCTTCCAAAAAGCGGCCGGCATCCTGGTAATGGTTGGAATCGACGTTGCGTCCGAGCGTTTGCGTCGGTTCCAGCGGGATACCGTCGCGCGCATAGACGTAGGCCATCTTCCCCTCCGAAACCACCACGAGCGATTCCCTGTGAATACGGTATTGCCACGGATAGAGACCAACATGAATGCCGCCGCGCAGGAAACGCGATTGGAAGCCGGCCTCGCCCGTCCGGGCCACGATCTGCCCTTCTTTAAGTGAACCCTTGCCACTCCAGATTTTTTCTATGATGCCGACCTGGGTATGGGGAATGTAAACGATTCCAATCAGGCGCGGGAGAAACCAGATGAGTAAGAGAATCGTTAGGCCGATGACCCACGGGACCCATGGCGCATCGGGAAGGAGGAGAACTGCGAGGTGCATATATATTTGGTGGGGATGACTAATTGAGTCCTATCAAAAGCGAGCCGGGCCTCGCACTCAAACCATTTCGAGACCAAAGGGCCCCGCCACGCTCTCCGCCGTCTTTGAACAAAAAGATGCTCCCAGGACCGCGGGCGCCTGCCTAAACTGATCACGTGAATCAACTCGAAGAAGAAATATCGTCGTCGCTTCCAGCCGAGCTCGACGCGCTCCCGCGACTAAAAGGATTCCGACTGCGCGGAATCGGGATGACGCGGCTGGAGACCTTCATCGACGCCGCCTTCGCCTTCGCCGTAACCATGCTGGTCATCTCCAGTGGCCAGGTGCCGGACAATCTCGAGGCGCTCCTCGTGGCCTTCAAAAACGTTCCAGCTTTTGTCGCCAGCATCGCTGTCCTCAGCATTTTCTGGCGGGGCCATTGGCTCTGGAGCCGGCGCTTCGGTCTCGAAGATGGCGTCTCCATCCTGGTTAGCTGGGCCATGCTGGTGACGATCCTGATCTATGTTTATCCGCTGAAGGTATTATTCGGAGCGATGTTCTACTTTCTGACTAATCGGGGAGTCGGCCAGGTGCTTGTGGCGCAGACCCAGGGTCAGGTGCGAACCCTTCTCGCCATCTACGGTTTCGGTTTCAGCGCCATCGCCGCGGAAATTCTTCTGCTCAACCTGCGCGCTTGGAGGTTGCGGGAGGCGTTGCGACTGAACGATCACGAGAAATCTTCGACGCGCGCGGAGCTAACGGGATGGAGTATTCCCGCGGCGGTGGGGCTGGCGTCCGCCCTCCTGGCGCTGACTTTGCCTTTTCGTTATGTGGGATGGAGCGGCGGAATCTATCTGGTGCTGGCCGTTCTGCGGCCGCTGCACCGCCGCTGGCACGCGCGCCCGCGAAAGAGTCCGGCCGGCGCTGGTTAGGCTGGGTCTCTCCCCCTATATTCCTCAGCGAGCGGCCTTAATGATCCTGACTGAGCTTGCCAGAACTGATTGAATAGAGTTTGCTCCTTAATAGTCCAATTAAACGGAAACCAATATATGAAACAATTAATCACTATCTTAACGGCCTGCTCGCTGTCGCTCGTCATGAGTGTTCGCGCGCAGGATAACGGGAACGACCCAAACAAGAAAAAACAGGGACAGGGTCAAGGCCAACATCAGAACCAGGGACAACAAAAAGTCCAAGGTCAGGGTCAACACCAAGGCCAAGGTCAGGGACAACATCAGGGCCAAGGCCAAGGGCAACATCAGGGCCAGGGCATGGGACAACATCAGGGTCAGGGCCAAGGGCAACATCAGGGCCAGGGCATGGGACAACATCAGGGCCAGGGGCAAGGTCAGGGCCAGGGTGGCAAGCATCACGGCAATGCCAACGTACAGGGCAACGCCGGCGCGCAAGGCAATACCGGCGTGCAGGGCAATGCGAACGCGGGCGCTAACGCGACAGGCGGCAAAAACCACAAGGGTGGTAAGAACGCCAACAACGCCGCGATGAACAATAACGCTAATAACGTTAATCAGGCCAATAACGTCAACAACAACAAGGGGAACAAACATCTGGCCAAGAACAGCCCTGAGTTCAAAGCGAAGCAGCAGAAGTTTCAGAGCATTCACGCTCAGCATGCGAACTTCAAAGCCCAGCAAAACCAGTCGATCGCCAGCGTAAAGTTCAACAAGAACTTCAAGATCCAGGGGAGCCAGAACTGGAAGGGCCCGAAGTACATCGTCTTCAAAAACTATCACCCTCAATGGCACGACCAGGGCTGGTGGCACTCGCACCACGACCACATCGTGTTGGTCGGCGGCGGATGGTACTATTGGAACACGGGCTATTGGTATCCAGCGTGGGGCTATAACGACTCGGAAGCCTATTATCCTTATGACGGGCCTATCTACGTTGGCCATAACCCGACGCCCCCCGATCACATCATCGCCGATGTGCAGTCGAGCCTGCAGGAGCAGGGCTATTACAAAGGCGAAGTCGACGGCCTCCTCGGCCCTCTGACCCGCGCCGCTCTCGCCGACTACCAGCAATCCCAGGGTCTTGAGGCAACGGCCGCCATGGACGAGCCGACCTTGGAATCGCTCGGCATGAGCTAAGAGATATCTAAACAATAAACAAAAAGCCGCTGCGCGAGACGCGCAGCGGCTTTTTTGTTAACGAGCCGATTTGTGTGGCCAAGTGCCCTCTTCCGGTGCAAGCTAAGGGCACCGCCCCTCCCAGACTATCAAGAGTAGGTTCGCCCGGCAACTTGGTCGTCTCGGTTAACGGTAAAAAGTCTGGATTCGGTGTTGCATACTTTTTTGCTCGATGGTTCCGCAACTCTTCAAACCTGCATGATCGATCCACCCCGCCGCTCCGTGGCTCCTCCTTCGCGCGGCCGCTTTTAGCCGAAAACCTTCCACTGTGAGCGTCCCCCCCTTCTTCTCACTAATCCGGCGCCTCTTTTTCGTCGCCGCGATTTTCTCGGCTTGCGCGCCGGGCGCATTTGCCATCATCGACCTGGACGGAAATGGGCAGAGCGATATCTGGGCGCTGATTTACAACGCGCAAGGCCTGCCTGCGAGCGGCGATGCGGATGGCGACGGCGTCTCGAACCTCAATGAAAGCCTCGCGGGGACCAATCCGCTGGATGGCAATTCGCGCTTCGCGGTCAGCACCACCAACGTCTCCGGGACAAACGTCACGCTGACGTGGCTCAGTGTCCGCGGAAAGCATTACCAGGTACAGATCGCGCCGGCGCCGGATGGAAGTTGGACGAACGCCGGCACCGCTTTGATCGGAAACGGTTTGAATCTCACCACGTCTCTCGATCCGGGGACCGTCAGTTTTTACCGCGTGGTCGTATCGGACGTGGATTCCGACGGCGATGGTCTGTCGGACGCCGAAGAGCTGGCGCTGGGGCTCAACCCGAACCTCACGGACAGCCGCGGGAACGGCGTGACGGACTATGATTTCGTGGCTGCGGCGCTCGGCGCGCAGAACGTCGTGAGCATCCGGGCGACCAACGTCTTTGTGTCCGAGCAAAGCACAACGCCCGGAACATTCACCATCACGCGCTCGGGGAATCTGAACGCACTGACGGTGAACTACACGGTCTCGGGCACGGCCACTCCTGGGCAGGATTACGTGCCGCTGAGCGGATCGGTTAGGCTGGGGGTCGGGGTGAATAGCGCCACGGTCCTGGTGACTCCGGTGCCTGATACCGCGATCGAAGGCGGCGAGTCGGTCATTGTTACGCTCACGGTGCCGCCGGGCTCCAGCCCGACAACCTATGCGCTGGACCGGTTCGCTTCGGCCACGGTCGTGATCAATGACCAGTTGACGCCATCGGGCACGGGATTGTTAGGCCTATATTACGACAACGAGAGCTCGAACTACACGAACGCCGCCAATTTCACGGGGTTAAAGGTCACGCGCATCGATCCGACGATCGATTTCCTGTGGCACACCGGCACTCCCTATACGGGCATCGTCAATGTGGACAATTTCTCCGGTCAATGGCTGGGCGAACTGGCGCCCTCCACTACCGGCGCCTACGCTTTTGATTTGCAAGCCGATGACGGGGCGCGGCTTTACGTAAATAATGTGCTGGTGATCGACGGATGGGCGGCCGGATCGTCCACCGCCGTTCCCTTGGTGAGCGCTCCGATCACCCTCACCAAGCCCGTCCCGCAGGACTCCGCTCATCGTGTGCCGATCCGCGTCGAGTACTACGAGAACACTGACATAGCGTCGGTGCATCTTCGGTGGAAGCCTCCCGGTACCACTACTTTCGTGAGCCTGCCGAAGGCGAATGTTTTCCAGCCCGGGAGCGTCGCCACGTCCGGCGACGGCTGGAACGCGAGCTACTACAATAATACTACACTGAGCGGGGCACCCGTGAAGACCGCCACCGGTGAGACGGCCGTTTACTACGATTGGTATGCGGGCACGCCGGATCCGTCGATCGGTCCGGATACATTTACCATCCGCTGGACAGGCCAGGTGCAGCCGGAGTTCTCCGAGGAATACACTTTCGTGGTGCGGAGCGATGAAGGGGCCAAGCTTTGGGTGAACGGTCAGTTGATCATCGACAAGTGGGGGCTGCAGAGCGTGACCGACCAGAGTGGAAAGATCACGCTGCAAGCGGGCGAGCGTTACGACATCAAACTTGAGTATGCGGAGAACACATACCGCGCCGAAGTACACCTCTCCTGGTACAGTCTGAGCCAGTCGACGCAGATCATTCCCTCCGAACGCCTTTATCCCACAGGGGCGCCAGCCGCGCCTGTCCTGATCACCAGCCCGACCGAAGCGAGCGCGGTGCTGGGCGGTCCCTTTAGTTTCGGCATCACGGCGGGGACTGGCCTAACGACCTTCGTTTTATCCACGCCCGGCGGTGGCCCGCCCGATGCCAATGGAAACACGCTGCCGCCCGGCCTGGTCTTTGATCCGGTCACCGGTCTGATTACGGGCGTGCCGACCGTTCCCGGCGATTATCAAATAACCATTCGCGCCACGAAAAATGGGGTGACCGGCACGACGGTTCTGACTATTCACGTGGAAGATACGGGCAGCAGGATCACGCGAGATGTCTGGAACACGGTCACGGGAACGGGCGTGAGCTTCATCCCCGTGGAGACGTCGCCCGATAGCACATCGCAGCTTTCCTCTCTGCAGGAAATCGCCGACAGCAGCACGGCCTACGGCACACGCATCCGCGGTTACATCACTGCGCCGGTCACGGGCAATTATTACTTCTGGATAGCGGGCAGCAACACGGCGGAACTCTGGATTTCCAATGACAGCGAACCGGTGAGCAAGGTGAGGCGGGCCTCCGTCGTGAGCGGAACAGCCGCCTTGGAATGGACGAAGGAGGCGAACCAAAAATCGCCGTGGCTGGCGCTCGTCGCGGGTCAAAAATATTACGCCGAGATTCTGCACAACACAGGCGACGGCGCCCACAATCTGGCGGTCGGCTGGCTGAAGCCCGCCCAGGCCGGAACAGCGCCGAGCGAAGTGGTGCCGGGCTACGTTCTCTCCCCTTACGTCGAACCACCGGCCGCCTCGACTCCAGGCACGCTCTACGTCTCGACCATGGTCGCACAAGGCGTCGCGCAAACGCGCGGTGTGGGGAACGCCACGCTGCGCCTCAGTGCGGATGAAACTCAGGCCATCCTCACGCGTACCTATGCCAACCTGAGTGGGCCCCTAACGGGTGAACACATTCATGCCGATCCGTATAAATCACAGCCAAGCCAGATTATTTTCGATATCGATCAGACGCCTTTGCAACCGGACGGCACCTACATCTGGAGTATCGCGCCGGTGGGCACGCTCTCGGCCGCCGACATCGTGGACATCATCAAACAAGGTGCGGCTTACATTAACCTTCACACAGCCGCTTATCCGTCCGGAGAAATCCGGGGCAATTTTACCCTGGCCGAGGGTTCCCGAAAGTTCACGCGACCGCCCGCGCCGCCCGTCTTTACGGATGATCATGGCGACGCCAACGCCGCTTCCCGTTTCCTGACGCAGGCGACGTTCGGCCCCAGTCAGGCGGATATCGCGGCGCTGCAGGCGATGCCCAGCTATGAGGCTTGGATCGACAACCAGACCGTGCCGACCCTTCCGGTCACCGCATTTCTGCCAGCCATGCTGAGTAACGTCGGCACCGATCCGACCAATCCTTATTCCGGTCCCCTGCTCTTCAACACATGGTGGCAGACGACGATTTCAGCCCCCGATCAATTGCGCCAGCGCGTGGCGTTTGCGCTCAGTGAGACGCTCGTCGTTTCCAATGCCGGTCCCCTTAACGACAATGGTCTGGCCCTCTCCTTTTTCTACGATCGACTGCTGACCAACGCCTTTGGCAATGCGCGCAACCTGCTCAAAGACGTGACGCTTTCGCCCGGCATGGGCCGCTATCTGGACATGCTGGGTAACGACAAGCCCGACCTCGCTTCGGGACGACATCCGAACGAAAATTACGCGCGCGAGATCATGCAGCTTTTTTCGATCGGACTCTACCGCATGTGGCCGGACGGCTCGCTCATGCTCACTTCGAAGGACGTGCCCGTTCCGACTTACGACCAGAATACAATCATCGGAATGGCGCGTGTCTTCACCGGCTGGACCTACAATCAACCGAATTCCGGCTCTTATTTGCCGACCAACTTCGCCCCGTCAGCAGATTGGGTGACGCCGATGAAAGAGGTGCCGAGCCACTACTTCACCGGGCAAAAGACGATCCTCGATCACGTGGTGTTGCCGGGCTTGCCTACCGTAGCGGGTCAACCCCTCGATCCCTACGCGGCCCATACAACCTCTCAGATTCAAGACCCAAGCTACCAGGCCCTGCCGTCCGTGGAACTCGGCGCCGCGCACGATGCGCTGTTTAACCATGCGAACGCCGGCCCGTTTCTTTGCCGGCAGTTGATCCAGCGTTTGGTCACGAGCAACCCGTCGCCCGCCTACGTTTATCGCGTCGTGCAGAAGTTTAACGACAACGGCGCCGGAGTGCGCGGCGACATGAAAGCGGTCATCAAGGCGATCCTGCTTGATTACGAGGCGCGCAGTTCCGCGCTGGTGGGCGAACCGCGATTCGGCAAACAACGTGAGCCGTTACTCCGCGTGACGGCCGCCGTGCGCGCGTTTCCTGCGCCGCCGCCCCTGACCGGGACGTACGATCAGAACGGAAGTCGAACCATCACGGTCACCACGCCGTCCGCACATCGCCTGGCCAACAACTCGATCGTTCCGCTTCAATTCACTTCCGGCGCGCCGGCGCCGACCACGGCCAGTTACACCACCAGCGTGACCGGCGCGAACACCTTCACGATCAACGCCGACGGCTTGCTCGCCGGCACTTACGCGCAGAGCGCTCAAACCATCACGGTCACTTGCACCAGCCACGGCCTCTCTGCGGGGAATCCGGTTTACCTCGATTTCACCAGCGGCGGCGCCGGCAACAAACAATACGTTGTCGCCACCGTGCCTACTTCCTCCACTTTCACCGTGACCGCTTCCGATTCCGCCTCGCGCAGTGGCAACGTTCTCCTCGCCTTCTCCGCCAAGGGCGGAGGATACATCCAGACCGGCACCGCGATTACGGTGAGCACGCCGTCTAATCATTATTTGAGCGCGTCCGATTCGGTTTATATCGATTTCGCTTCCGGCACCAACCCGGACGGCGTTTACCAGGTGGCGAGCGTGCTGGACGAAGATCACTTCACCGTCACCGCGCTTACTTCCAAGACCCAGTCGGACAACTCCATCGCCATCGCCTCCCTCTCCCCTCCGCCCATCACCCGTTCGGGCAACGTCACCATCAAAGGCAGCACCTGGAACATGGGCAGCACAGACACCGATCTCGCGCAGACCCCGTTATCGTCCACCACCGTCTTTAACTTCTTCTTCCCTGACTTCCGCTTCCCCGGCGCGCTCGCCTCGGCCGGCCTAACGACACCGGAATTTCAACTCACCTCCGACACCAACGTCATGCGCCAGACGAATCTGTTAACCAACGGCATTCTCTATCCCACGGGCAACACGACCGGGTTGAGCAGCTTCAAACAGGGAAGCGATGCGCTCGTCATGGATCTTGGTCCCTGGATGTCGAAAACGGCCGACGCCAGCATTCCCGCGCTGGCCGATGAGCTCGGCACTCTTCTGACCGGCGGCCAGATTCCGGCCGCCATGAAGACGATCATCGTGAACTACATCACCGGGCCGCCCACCGGCACGAAGAATTTCCCGATGACAAGTCCTACCCCCACCGAAACACAGAAAAGGGACCGCGTCCGGGCCATCGTGCAGCTCCTCGTTACTTCACCGGACTTCACCATTCAGAGATAATTACGTTTATGGAACGCCCAAAATACGCGCATCTCCGGACACGCCGTGAATTTATTCGCCAGGCGGCCTGCGCCGCGCTGGGAACCTTCGCGCTGACCAACACGATCAGCGATTTGCGCATCATCAACGCGGCCATGGCCCAAGGTGCCCCTCTCGATTACAAGGCGCTTGTCTGCATCTTTCTGGCCGGTGGAAACGACTCAAACAATCTGATCGTTCCCACCTCCACGGTGGATTACGACGACTACGCGGCCATTCGCCAGGTTCTGGCGCTGCCCAAGTCTTCCTTGCTGGGAATCACGCCGCTCAATAGCGACGGGCGCACCTACGGCTTTCATCCGGCCTGTCCTGAGTTTCAGACCTTGTTCCAGGAAGGAAAACTCGCGGCGCTTTTTAACGTCGGCACGCTCGTGCAGCCCGTCACGCGCGCCCAGTACCTCGCCGGCACTTACCTGCCGCCGCAGCTCTTCTCGCACAGCGATCAAGTCACACAATGGCAGACGTCCATTCCGGATCAGCCGGCCGTCACCGGCTGGGGCGGTCGCTGCGCCGATCTGCTGAACTCGGTGCAGCCCGATGCAAAAATCTCGCTGAGCGTTTCATTGAACGGTTCGAACACCTTCGAAGTCGGGCGCGTCGTCCAGCAGTATTCCGTTTCCACGGCCGGCGCCGTCGTGATGTCCGGCGTGACCGGCAATCGGCTACAGGCCGTCAAAGACATCCTCGCGCTCAATCACGTCAACCTGCAACGCAATGCCTATGCCGGTATCACCAACCGCGCCATCGCCACGGGCGACCTGCTCAATACCTCCATTGCCGCTACCCTCGACCCAACCGACGTCAGCTACACCAACCAGAATTTCAACACCCCGTGGCGCTGGCAAACCGGGCTGACCGGCATTTACAGCAACGGCACGCCCGGCGGTTTTCCCAACACCACCCTCGGCACGCAGCTCAAGATGGTGGCCCGGCTCATCGCCGCCAAAGATTCTCTGAGTATGAAGCGCCAGATATTTTTCTCCTCGGTGGGCGGCTACGATACGCACACTGCACAAACGACTACCGGCGACACGCTCACCGGGGCGCACGCCAATCTGCTCAACGAAATCAGCCAATGTATGTTCGCCTTCCAGCGCGCCATGGAGCAGCTGGGGCTTTCCAATAACGTGACGCAATTCACCGCCAGTGACTTCGGACGAACCCTGACCACCAACGGGCAGGGCAGCGACCACGGCTGGGGCGGTCATCAAGTCGTTATCGGCGGCGCCGCGCGCGGCCAGCGCACCTACGGATCCTTCCCCATCCTCGCAGTGAACGGCCCCGACGACACCAGCACCGGCCGCTGGATTCCCAGCACATCGGTCGATCAATACTCCGCGACGCTCGCCAAATGGTTTGGCGTCAGCAGCAGCGATCTCTCGACGGTCTTCCCTAACATCGGCCGCTTCACCAATGCTGATCTCGGCTTCATGAGCTAAGGCCGTTCGTTTTGTGAAACGTCAGCGCTGGTTCGCGGCCTTGATCATTGCGGGTGCTGCCGTTGCATTGATCTATTTTTACGGCCTGACGGCTGCTCCGAAAAAATCCGGGCAAAGCAGTTCCGTTCCACCACCGGCACAACGTTCCAACAGCGGTTCCCGCGTTGAGCCTCCTGCGATAGATCGGCCTTCCGTAGAATCGACTTCATCCCGCGCGGAACACGCCTCAGTGGCCGCTGAATCGCCGCGGACCAGCGCTTCTCCCACGCAGTTGCCCAATGCGGGCCGTGTCGCGGGCCCGGACGCAGCCTCCGCTATTCAAGTGGAAGCCGTCGGCCGATCCATTCGCGATTATGGCAACCGTTTCGGAGGGAATCCTGAGGGAACCAATGCGGAAATCACCCGGGCACTCGACGGACGCAATCCCAAGGGCGTTCTCTTTCTGCGCGCCGAACAGCGGCGCCTCAACGCCGAGGGCGAGCTGCTCGACCCCTGGGGCACGCCTTACTTTTTCCATCAACTCTCCGCTCACCAAACGGAAATCCGTTCGGCTGGCCCCGACCACAAGATGTGGACCAGCGATGATCTGATCCAAAGATAGGCGCAGGCCACTCCGGCCTAAAATATTTCCAGTTCGTTCAAACCGGGCGCCCGTGGAGAACCGATTCCAAGATATGAACTCAAGCACCAAGGATAAAGTGGAAGGCAGCGTCAAAGAAGTTGCGGGCAAGATCAAAGAGGAGACCGGCAAGGCGATCGGCAACCCCGATCTGCGCGACCGCGGCACAGCCGAAAAGGTCGATGGAAAAGTGGAGAAAAAAATCGGGGACGTGAAAAAGGTCTTCGGACAATAGAGCAGCGGGGTCTGGCCAACGCCCCGCGGCTGGCAAAGGCGGGGCGTTCCAGGCTCGACTCAATTCAGTCGCCAAGGCGCGAGTTTTGCCGGAGACTGCATCCGCGCTACCTGCCGCCCAATTATGATCAAATTCCTTTTTGGCATCATCGTCGGAATCTGCCTTCTGCCTCTGGCCGGTTATCTACTTTTAACGTCTGGCGGTTTGTCGATGGCGACCGCGGGAGGGTCCTTGCCTCTGGAACGGTCCCTCGCGCATAAGGCGCTGGCGGTCTCGATTGGTCACAGCGCTCAGGATGAATCGCCTTTGCCGGCTGACGAGACAAACCTTCTGGCCGGAGCGACCATCTACCAGCATAACGGCTGTGCCGGATGCCACGGCGGGATGGATAAGCCAGCTTCGACCATGGCAAAGCGCGTTTACCCAAACATACCTCCACTCCTTCCTCCCTCGGGTGGTGTGACCGACGATCCCATGGGAGTAACTCACTGGGTCGTGAAAAACGGTATTCGTTTCAGTGCCATGCCATCCTTCGAAGGCAAGCTTACCGACACCGAGATCTGGCAGGTCAGCCTGCTGTTGCGCAATGCGGGCAAATTACCCGCGCCGGTGCAGGACGCGCTTCGCAATTAGGCCAGTGGCGAAGGAAGGCAGCACGTTCCTGGGTGCGTGGCGTTGACGCCGCGACGGGCGAACGATAAGACGGATCGCGTGAAGACAAGTAACGCGCCGTACCCAAGTTACGGTCCCTGGCTGGTGGGGCTCGGTGCCGCCCTTTGGGGGACGGAAAGCGCCTGGCGCATTCCGCTGAACGATCTGTTTGACGCGCGGGTCATCGTGTTTTGGGAGCACGTCTTCATCCTCATCCTGTTCCTACCCATCCTCCTGCCGCAGCTCGGCCAATTGCGCAAAATTAATGCGCCTACCTGGGGCTACCTTCTCTTCTCCGGGTTTGCCGGTTCGGCCGTAGGCACGATTTTTTTTACCCTCGCTCTAAAAAACGGCAACCCAACTGTCGTTAACGTGGTCTTGAATATTCAACCGGTCATCTCGACCCTCGGCGCCTTTTTGCTTTTTGGGGACCGCCTCACCCCGCGCTTTTTTCTTTACGCGGGCATCGCCATCCTCGCCGGTATTTTCCTGTCGGTGGAATATCCCGGCTTGATTGGTGTTTCGTTCGCGCAAGCCGGGTTAAACCTCGGCACCGGCTACGCCTTGATCTGCGCCCTCTGCTGGGGACTCTCCACCGTGGCCGGACGTGGCGTCATGATGGGGATGCCGCTCCGCCTCGCGGCCAGCCTGCGGGTGGTCGTGGGACTCGTCTGCATGACGCTTGTTCTTATTATATACGGACAAATGCATGGTGCGGCGCTCTGGCCGGCCGCGGCGCAAGCCCACCCGGGGACAGCGATCGGCGCACTCGTTTTGCTCTCCACGATTTCCGGGGGCATCCCGCTGCTTATCTACTTCGAGGGGCTGCGCCTGACTCGTGCATCCACGGCGGGCTATTTTGAAATGCTCCAGACACTGGCAGCGGTCTGCATCACGTGGGGCTTTTTCCACGCCGTTCTCCGCACATCCCAGATGATTGCTGGTATCGTTCTGATGGCCGCGGTGGTGATGGTGCAAAAAGCGCAGGGGGCGGTGGAGAAGGCGGAAAGCAACGTGCCTACGAGGACTTGACCGCTCTAATTAATACGGGCCGCGAATCAAACCAGTCACCTTTTCCTGGTAGAACCCCTCCAGTCGATCGTGTAGCTGCGGAGTAAGAGGAGGTAACTGCGAGACGGCTGCATTGGCCCGGGCCTGCTCCGGTTTACTCGCGCCGGTGATCACGGTGGTGACCGCGTCGAAATCCAAAATCCAACGTTGCGCCATTTGCGCCATGCTCATCCCGGCCGGCGCGAAAGCGTTGAGCTCCTCGACCAGCTCGAGGCCCCGTTCATAAGGCAGACCGGCGAAGGTTTCACCCACGCTGAAGGCCTGACCGTCACGGTTGTAATTACGATGATCGTTCTCCGGAAATCGCGTTTCTTTGGTCAGCTTGCCGCCGAGTAAACCGCTGGCCAAAGGCAGACGCACAATAATGGCTACGTTTTTCTCCTTCGCTTTGGCAAAGAGAGAGTCGATTGGTTTTTGTCGAAACACATTGAAAATAATTTGCAGCGAGGCGAGTCCCTCTGTTTCCACACAGCAGAGCGCTTCCTCCATCGATTCCACGCTGGCCCCGAAATTTTTGATCGTGCCTTCCGCTTGGAGGTTTCGCAGCCACTCGAAAATCTGGCCCCGACGCAGAACTTCGAAAGGCACGCAGTGTAATTGAGTCAGGTCGAGCGCATCGACGCCCAGTCTTTGCAACGACGCCTCCGTCGCCGCGCGCACACCCTCTTCAGTGTATCGATCGGGATAGAGAGCGGACGTGCGGCCGAGCTTGGTCGCGACAAAAATGCGTTCCGAAGAGTCCTTCAAAAATTGGCCGATGAGCGACTCGCTGCGACCGCTTCCGTAGACATCTGCCGTATCAAAGAAGGTGATCCCGGATTCGACGGCAGCGCGAAGAATCTCGAAAGCGCGCGGCTCATCGAGATCGCCCCAATCCGTTCCTCCCAGTTGCCAGCAACCAAGCCCAATCTCGGAAACCCTGGCCTCAGTCCCATGGAATGGCCGTGTCTTCATGCGAGTCCCTGTCCGCGAGTCCGAAGTGCCATTCCGAACTAAAGCAGCGCACGGGCAAATTCGCCAACAAGAGATATTCCATCCGGTGGTCCGTTCCGGGTAGCGCGCTCGTCTCGCAAAACGGCAAAGAGAGGTTCCTCCTACAAGGCCGGCACTTCGCTCATGACCGGTTCGGTAAAGTTCAACTTGTGTCTCAGCTCGCGCTTAAGCAGGAGCAGAATCAAACCCGCCTGCACGATTTGCGAGAAGACGGACACGTACCAGACATATCGAATGTTAAAACCAGGCGTGCGCGAGACCCACCAGGCTGGCAGGGCAAAGAGCAGCAGCCGCGAGGCTGAGCTGATCAGGGGCGGCAGGGTGTTCCCGATGCCCTGAAAGATGCTCGAGCTGCTGAACACGATCCCGGCCGCGATGAAGTTGAACGCCACGATCGTGAGATATTCGCTTCCGAACGCGATCACTTTAGGATCATAGGAGAATATTCGAATCAACCTCGGCGCCGTCAGCCAGGTGGCGAGGGTAAGCACCAGCATCATGGCCACGGTCAGGCCAAGCGAAATCATGACGGTGTGACGTACCCGGTCCGCCTTGCGTCCGCCGAAATTTTGTCCCACCACCGGCCCGACGGCGAAGCTCAACGCTACCACGGGCAGAAACATGGCCTGCATGACGCGCGCGCCCACCCCGAAGCCAGCCTGCGCGGCCGCGCCGAATTGCCGGATGATGGCGTAAACAATTCCGATATAAACCGCGAGCAGCACGAACTCGAACCCGGCCGGCAGACCTATCTTCAACATGGTCCACCAAATCCTGAATTGCGGCCTCCACTGCGACACGCGGAAACGCAGGTAATGATATTTTTTCTCGAAATAAATGACGGTACCGATATCGGCGAGGAGCACGGAAACGAAGGTGGCCAGGGCCGCACCGCTCACCCCCAGGCGCGGGAAGGGGCCGATCCCGAAAATGAGAAATGGGGCCAGCACACCGTTCATCACCACACTAAATACCTGTAAGGCGACGGAGGGCTTGATCGCGCCGGTGGCCCGCAGGGCCGAGCCGAGCGTGACGAGCGGAAACTGCAAGGCCAGGGCCGGAATGAACCAGTTCATATAATCTCTGGCGAGGGCGGCGGTTCCGAGGTCCGCACTGAGCGAATTGCAATAAGCATTGCGTACGCAGAAGCCGAGGCCACAGAATCCGAACCCGATCAGGATGGACATGACGAGCGATTGGTTGAAGGCGCTCTCCGCGTGCGGCTGATCCTTTCGTCCGGCCGCCTGCGCGATGAGAGTGGTCGTTCCAACACCCAGCATTTGCGTCAGGGCGAGGACGATCATCATCAGATTTCCCGCTACACCAACGGCTGCGATCGCTTCCTTCCCGAGGCGCCCGACCCAGTAAAGATCGGCCAGCAAGTAAAGAGTCTGAGCCATCATGCTCACGATCATGAAGGAGGCCATGTGAATGAGATGGCGGACGACGGATCCTTCGGTGAGATCTTTCATTGGAATGTTGAAGCGTAAAATCGGTTGAGAGGATCGGCCAAAGAACCTTAGCAAGGGATCGCTTTCATTTCCTATTTTCCTGCGTTCCTAATTCAAATTTGTGAGTTGGTCCTGTCTGGTTAAGATGCTTCCGCATGTCCAACAAATATTCCGCTCCGCCTCCGCTAACAATCGATCCGACCAAGAAATACAACGCGACCTTCAACACCGCGCGTGGCGAAATCGTCTGCGAACTTTTCGCCAAAGACGCGCCCAAGACGGTAAATAATTTCATTTTCCTGGCGCGCGACAAATTCTATGACGGCACCCTGTTTCATCGGGTCCTGGCCGATTTCATGGTGCAGGGGGGCGATCCAACCGGGACGGGCCGGGGCGGTCCTGGCTATAGTTTCGACGACGAGTTCAAAGGAAATCCGCAAAAACATCAGGTGGGCAGCCTGTCGATGGCCAACGCCGGTCCGAACACCAACGGCAGCCAGTTTTTCATTACCCACGTCGCGACCAACTGGCTCGATGGCAAGCACACGGTCTTTGGCAAGGTTCTCAAGGGCCAGGAAGTGGTCGATGCGATTAAGCAGGGCGACAAGCTGATCGGGATGACGATTGGGGAAGGGTGAGAAGTTGAACGATTGACGCGTCTGCCGGAGAAGCAGGGCGTCATCGAATCCGTTCGAGCGTTGGAGCGTTGGGGGTTTGCCGGAAATCGCAAGCGTCCCCACATTTTTCGATTCGGACAAAAAAAACTCTGAGGCATTTTTTTTGTCTTGAACCGGGTTTGCCCACGCTTGACTATTCGAGTCTTCGCCCGTCTCCCCCGGTTCCCATCATGTCACGTCGATAACCAGACGCATTCTTATGTGAGCAGCTAAACCGCCATTAATTAGAAGGCCCCAAAACAATGAAGACAAACCAACCGATATCCCCCGCCCTGCGTGTCGTTAGGCTTCACCTCACGATCATTCTCGGACTGATCGTGACAGGATTCTCCAGCATCGCGACGCTGCGAGCGACTGATTATTACGTTGATCCGGCCACCGGTAACATGTCCAATCCCGGGACCAGCGCTCTTCCCTGGAGCACGCTGGAGGCGGTGTTCACCGCCAACAAAACATTTGTGGCCGGCGACACCCTTCGCCTGCGCAACGGCTATCACGGCGCCCCTTCGGTCAAAGGCAACAACAGCGGAATAGTCACGATCCAGCCGGACACGGGCGCGGTTCCCAAACTAAAGAAGCTCACTTTCAAAAGCGGTTCGCAATGGGTCGCCACGGACCTCGACATTTGCCCTCAGAACGCCGGAGCCGGCATCTACGACACCGGTTCCCTGGTCGATGTGCAGAGCACCTGTAGTTATATCACGGTCAAGAATTGCCTGATCCGGCCGGCCTCGGACATCACCGGATGGACGGTCACGGACTGGCAGACCAAGCTCACCAAAACGAGCAACGCGATCAACGTCAACGCGGCCCACAGCACGATTCTGGATAATGACGTGTTTAACGCGAGCTTCGGCATTGTTTTGGGCAAAACGGCCGTGTTTTCACTGGTCTCGGGCAACACCATCACCAACTTTTACAACGATGCCATGCGCGGTCTGGCCGACGATTGCGTCTTTGAATACAACCTTGTCCAGAACAGTTACGTAGCGGATTCGAACCACGACGATTTTTTTCAAAGCTGGTCGACCGATGCCGCCGGAACAGTCGGAGCCGGGACGGTCTATCGGGTCACCCTGCGCGGTAATACTTTCCTCGGATACACCGATCCTGCGCAACCCCTCGTCGCCCAGCCCCAGGGAGCCGGGTTGTTTGACGGCATGTTTCAGGATTGGGTGGTGGAAAATAATGTCATCGCGAGCAAGACCTATCACGGCATCTCGTTCTATGGCGCGATCAACTGCAAAATAATCAATAACACGGTCATCGAGAATCCGCTCGATGTCTCGAGCAGTTTACGGCCCTGGATTCTCGTCACCAGTCACAAGGACCAGGCCAACGGCACACCCTGGCCGGTGCCTTCTTCCGGCAACATCGTGCGCAATAATATCACGGCCAAGGGAGCCACGGTCATAGCAGGCGGCGGAGTGGCCGATCATAACGTCAACACCACGGCCTACACGACCTACTTCAAGGATTACGTTAATTTCAATTTCGATCTGAGCGCCACTTCGCCGGCCCGGGACACGGGATTGGATACCGATGCGCCGACCATTGATATTTTAGGCCGGACGCGCACGACCCCCTTCGATATTGGCGCTTATGAATATCAGGCGACCTTTTCCGGCCTTATGGGAGGCGGCGAAGGGCACTCGGTTGTTCTCCAGTTCAACGGAACGGTCTGGAGTTGGGGCCGCAATGAGTATGGCCAGCTCGGAACCGGCAACACGACCAATACCAACGCGCCCGTGCAGGTCACTGGCCTAACGGGCGTGAAAGCCATCGCCGTGGGTGGCCAGCACGCCATCGCGCTCAAGACCGATGGCACCGTCTGGGGTTGGGGCCGGAATGACTTTGGTCAATTGGGGAATGGCACCACCACCAATTCCAGCGTGCCCGCGCAGGTCTCCGGATTGACCAGCGTTGCCTCCGTTTATTCCGGCGAACAACACAACTTCGCCTTGAAGACGGACGGCACGCTCTGGACATGGGGACAGGGCACCTACGGCCAGCTCGGTCTGGGCGTCTCCGGCAATAAGACAACTCCACAGCAGATCACCACCCTTACCTCGGTAGTATCGCTCGCTGGCGGCCGGACTCACTCCCTGGCCGTCAAGTCGGACGGCACCGTCTGGGCCTGGGGCGGCAATAGCCTGGGTGAACTGGGCGACGGGACCACCACCGGTCACAACGCCCCCATACAAGTCACGAGCCTGAGTAATGTGGTGTCCGTCGGAACCGGCGGCTTTCATTCGGGCGCCGTTACCAGTTCCGGCACGGTCTATATGTGGGGCAGCAACAGCAACGGGCAGATCGGCGATGGGACTTTGATCAATAAATTGAGTCCGGTCGCCATCAGTGGGTTCGCCGACGCCAAAAAAATGGTCGGCGGCCTCTATTACACCAAGCTGCTCACCGCCACCGGAAATGTCTGGGGCTGGGGTTCCAATGCGCAGGGCCAGTTGGGTGACAACACCACGGTGGACAAGAGCACGCCGGTGCAGATCACCTCGCTTACCGGTGTGGTGGATATTGCTTCCGGGCTTTACCACGGCTTTCAGGTGAAGCCGGACGGCTCTCTCTACATGGTGGGGTACAACTACCGCGGCCAGATCGGTGACGGAACAAACACCACTCGGAAAACACCGGTGCTGATTTCCGGAATCGACCTGATCGCGCCGTGAGACGTTGAGACGTTGGAGCGTTAGCGTTCCAATACAGGAACGGGTGAAATTGTTTCGCCTTGATCTGCACGAGAACCGCGGCAATAAAAACTGCCTCGGTGAACTTGAGGCGTACGACGGGAGTGACTCGACCAGGAATAGCATGATCCGTTAGGCTCTAATTTTACAAATTACGATTTGCAATCGACTGCCAACGAAGATCATCCGGGAGTCATCGCCTTTCCCCCATTCATTTGGCTGGGATGCGCGGTATTGAGCGGGTTCATACACTTTATGTTTCCGGGCCGCGTGTTGCTGCTGAGGCATGGCCTTGCCCTTGCGTTCGGGATCGCTCTGGCGATGGCCGGCCCCTCTTTAGTCGTCTGGGCTTTTCGCGTGATGAAGGCGGCCGGGACCAACGTTGACCCGGGGAAAGCTGCCCTCACGATTGTCCGCACCGGGCCCTACCGGTTGACCCGCAATCCGATGTATCTGGCGCTTTGTTTGTTGCAAGTGGCGCTCGGTTTTTTTCTCAATGATTGGGTCACACTTTTGTTAGCCATCCCTTTGGCCCTCGTGCTGCATTATGGGGTCATCCTGAGAGAAGAAAGATACCTTGAGGCAAAATTTGGGGAACCCTACCTCGCCCTCAAGCGGGATGTGCGCCGGTGGATCTGAGTTCCCCCCGCATGGCGCTCTCCAATTTGCTTCCAACCTCTGGAGGGACACGCTCCGTCGTGTCCATCGCCAAAATCGCCTTCTTTGCCTTTAGTATCTGAGGGCCGGGCACGTCCATCCTGCGTGCTGGATGGAATTGTGCGGAACGCCGTCCACCGCTAGTTTTCCCCGCATGATCTACCATTGCATTCGCTACACGATCGACTCCCACAAGCTGGCTGACTTTGAAACCTACTCCCGCCGCTGGATGGAGGGTGGGATTATCCGACGCTGCGGCGGAGAGCCGTTAGGCTATTTTTTACCGAAGAAAGGCTACGGCGGCGCGGATAACATCGCCATGGCCCTGATTGGATTCGAAAGTCTGGCCGCTTACGAGGAATACCGGAAAAAGCTGATGAACGACCCGGAGGCGCGCGAAAATATCGAGTTTGCCAACCACACCGGCTGCATCCTGATCGAGGATCGCTCCTACTTTTATCGCATCGACGGACAGAATCCGTAAACGATCACCGCTGAGGCGAAACAGGAAGGCAGGAACTCAGGAAAAAAAATGCAGGAGTACTCTCGCCCCGACTCAGCCCCTGGAGCAACCGCTAGTTGCCGATCAGGGTAATTTTGTCCGCTACGTTATCGCCGCCCACCCGTGTGAAGTGGACGCGGACTCTGCGATTGGTGGCGAGCCCGGCGGCTTCCACCGTCTTTCCGTCCGTGTCCGCGTAGGCCACGGTCTTGCTCAACTTGAACTGCATCGGTTCGTTGGGAGCGAGCGTCTCCAGGACGAGCAGACTGCCTGGCGTGTACTCCTTGATCGTGCCGGTCGCTTCGGAACTGGCCGTCGTTGTCGTGGTCGTGGTACCGAGGGAAGTTTGCGCGTGAACGTTCCCACCGAGGAAGGAGGCGACAAAAATGGCGCAGAGGATCGGTTTAGTCATAATATCTTCTTTTGCTTCGTGTTACGCGGCGGCTTCGGTTGTATGGCGTTAAATTGGGACTCGGTTAAAAAGCGCGCTGGGAGAGCACGTTCCATCCATGCGAATGTGAGGTGGATCGACCTCTCCGAAGGCGATGATTTATGGACAAAGCATTGCAGGGCGAGGCCTTAGGTATTTGCGCTCGACGAGGCAGGCGCTGCGCTTGAGACTTTCGCGCTGAGATGCCATGAGCGAGAAGCCCTCCTTTTTTGCCGAACTGAAGAGGCGCAACGTCTACAAGATTGCCGTGGCCTACGCGGTCGTGGCGTGGCTGCTCATTCAGGTGGCCACCCAGGTCTTCCCGTTCTTTGAGATTCCCAACTGGGCCGTGCGGCTCGTCGTCCTCCTCCTTATTTTCGGATTTCGGCGCGCGGCGCATGAACGGCACAGAGCTTCTGATTCTCGCGCTCTTCCCCGGGATTGGAAGTGGATTCCTTTGCGATTTGCGGGCGTCTCGCCCGAGCTGGGTGGAAGCCTGCCGCTGACCCAGCCGTTGTGATCGCGGCGCAATTGCGGCCGGGCGAATAATTGACAGTAAACCAGCTTTCTGGGAATATGGCTTTATGAAGACTACCTTGGATTTACCCGACGAGTTGATGCACGAAGTGAAAATTCGCGCCGTGCACGAACACAAGAAACTGAAGGATGCGATCGCGGAATTGATCCGCCAAGGGATCGCTGTGTCGAAGTCCACGCGCCCGAAACTGCCGAAGCCAGTCAAGCTGCGCGGCGGTCCGTTGACGACAGAAGAAATTGAAGCCGCAATCGCCTGGGGTCGCGAATAGAGCGTGCTTATCGTCGACACGAATGTCGTCGCCTACCTGTTGATCGAAGGCGACTACACTGCTGCCGCTCGGTCGCTTCATCGTCGTGACGACGATTGGCGCAGCGAAGCGTTCATCATGGTCGAATTCGTGAATGTCTTGACCGCCTCAATTGCGGCGAGACGGATGAACTTGGTGCTCGCGCAACGATTCCTTGCGGACGCGACGTCGCTTTTGCACAGCAAGCTGACATCAATCCCGCATGATTCCGTGCTCTCGCTCGCCGTGCAATATCGGGTGACGGCGTATGATGCGCGCTTCCTCGCTCTAGCCGATCAACTCGGTAGCCGGCTCGTGACTGAGGACGCAAAATTGCGCGCGGCTGCTCCCGCGTTGACCCAATCTCTGAGCGAAGCGCTCGCGTCAGTCTGACGACCCGGCCAGAAGAATCGCGATTGCGACCAATGAACCCGCAAAACTTCTTGGTCGAACTGAAGCGGCGCAATGTTTATAAGGTCGCGGTCGCCTACGCGGTCGTTGCGTGGCTTTTGCTTCAGGCGGCTTCCATACTTTTTCCGACCTTCGATGCGCCGCCCTCGGCCATGAAGATCCTTGTCGTTCTCCTTGTCATCGGATTCCCCATCGCCCTGGCCTTCTCGTGGGCTTTTAAAATCACCCCGGAAGGACTGAAAAGGGAATCTTATATCGATCCCAATCGATCGATTGCGCAACACACCGGCCGCAAGATTATTGGGTTAACCGTTGTCCTCGCCGTCCTCGCGGCAGGTCTGATGGCGTGGCAACTGACCCGCCCGAAGGCACACCGCCAGGTTGTAGCGGAAGCACCCGCCCCCTCGAATTCAGCATCTCCCGCTTTCATCCCGGAAAAAAGCATCGCGGTCCTGCCGTTCGATAACCTCAGTCATGACCCGGACAACGCCTACTTCAGTGAAGGCATCCAGGACGAAATCCTCACGCGCCTGGCCAAAGTGCCCGATCTCAAGGTCATCTCCCGCACTTCCACGCAGCGCTTCAAAAGCACGCCTAACGACCTTCCGCAGATCGCCCGGCAACTCGGCGTCGCCAATATTCTCGAAGGCAGCGTGCAAAAAGCGGGCGATCAAGTCCAGCTGATCAAAGCCACGACGGACGCGCATCTTTGGGCCGATACCTATGATCGAAAGCTTAACGATATTTTTTCCGTCGAAAGTGAGATTGCGCGGACCGTGACAGAAACGCTCCAGGCAAAACTCACCGGAGCGGCGGAACATGTGCTCGCATCCCGCCCAACCGAAAACCCGGAGGCGCACCAACTCTATTTGAAGGGACGCTATTTCTGGAACAAACGCAGCACTGAAAACCTGAGGAAGGCAATCGATTTCTTTCAACAAGCGATCGTCCAGGACCCGAGCTATGCGCTGGCCTATGCCGGGCTCGGAGGCGCATGCTATTCTGCCAATTTACGCCGGAACGCCGCCGAAGGATGACATTCCAAAAGCACTCGCCGCCGCGCACAAAGCGGTTGAGCTGGATGACAGCCTCGCCGAAGCGCACACCTGTCTGGCCAATTCGCTGGTCATGAATGTCCAGCTTCCCCAATCGGAACCAGAATTTCGCCGGGCGATTGAATTGAATCCTAACTACGCCACGGCGCATCAATGGTTCGGAGAATGCCTTTTCGGGGAAGGTCGCTTCACTGAGGCCATAGCCGAGCTGCAGCGAGCGCACGAGCTTGACCCGCTATCGCTTATTATCAATGCGTCTTATGGGATGGCTTTAGGCGGAGCCGGACAGACCAAGGAAGCAATCGAGCAATTGCGCAAGACGCTCGAGCTCGATCCTTCCTTCGTGCCTGCACACTCGATGCTTGGTCAGATTTTGGAAAACGCAGGAAAAATAGACGAGGCAACCGCTGAGTATGAAAAGGTGCGACAACTAAATCCCATGCCTTCAAGTCTTGCCATGCTCGCCCATGTGTATGCTAAGGCCGACAAAAAGGCGGAAGCGCGTAAGATTCTGGAGGACATGACGAACCTGTCCCACCAGAGATATGTCGCAGCCTACCCGCTGGCGATCGCTCATCTTGCTCTCGGCGAAAAAGAAGAAGCGCTGCGCTTACTGGAGAAAAGCTTCGACGAACGCTGCATCCTGCTCCAAGGGCTGTTCGGCAGCCTCGCAGTTGATAACCGGCTTGACCCGCGTTTTCAGAAGCTCCTCGCGCGTTTCCTTTCGGGAAATCTGTGATGAACCCGCGCAACTTCCTCGACGAGCTGAAGCGGCGCAATGTTTACAAGGTGGCCGTAGCTTATGCCGTGGTGGCATGGCTGCTCATCCAGATCGCCACCCAGGTCTTTCCCTTCTTTGAGATTCCGAACTGGGCCGTGCGCCTGGTCGTGCTCGTTTTGATCGTGGGATTTCCGGTGGCCCTGGCTCTTTCCTGGGCTTTTGAGATCACACCGGATGGGATCAAACGCGAGAGCGAAGTTGAGCCTAACGACTCGATTACCGCGCACACCGGTCGCAAACTGGTTGGGATCACCGTGGCCGTGGCCATTGTCGCGGCCGGCCTGCTCGTCTATCAACTGCTGCATTCCCGCCTGACCGCGGCCCCAAGCGGGCTGACCGGCGCGGCTCCTCCCTCTGCCCTTTCCCAGGCTGTGTCGGAGAAATCCATCGCCGTCCTTCCCTTCGACAATCTTAGTCGCGACCCGGAAAACGCCTATTTCGCGGAAGGCATCCAGGACGAAGTTTTGACCCGGCTGGCCAAGGTGTCGGATCTGAAAGTCATTTCGCGCACCTCCACCCAGCATTTCAAAAGTTCGCCGGACAACCTGCCGCAGATTGCGAAACAGCTTGGGGTCGCGAACATTCTGGAAGGCAGCGTGCAGCGTTCCGCGGATCAGGTGCGCGTCAATGTGCAGCTGATCAAGGCGGCGACCGATGCGCATCTCTGGGCCGATATTTACGATCGCAAGATGACCGACATCTTTGCCGTGGAAAGCGAGATCGCGAAGAACATCGCGGAAAAACTTCAGGCCGAGTTGACCGGTTCGGAGAAGGCGGCCCTCGCTTCGCATCCAACGGATAACGCCGAGGCTTACCAGCTCTATCTGAAGGGCAGATTTTTCTGGAACAAACGGACAGGCGACGATTTGAAAACGGCGGCCGACCTTTTTCGTCGGGCCATCGCGGCCGACCCGAGCTACGCCGGTGCCTATGCCGGTCTGGCCCAGGCGGACCTTTTGATTCCGGTTTTTGGCGCGGGCCGTCCTCCGGATTTTTTCCCCAAGGCGGAGAGCGCGGCCCGAAGAGCCATCGCCCTGGATGCGGCTTCGGCGGAAGGCCACGCCGCCCTGGCCATGCTACTGGTGTTTGATTTCAAGTTTGCCGAAGCTGAAGCGGAGTTCAACCGCGCCATCCAATCGAATCCAAACTATGCGACGGCGCACCACTGGTTTGGAAACAGTCTGCTGGTCGCGACGGGGCGTTTCGACGAAGCAATCAAGGAGGGGGAACGCGGCGTCGAACTGGATCCGCTCTCGCTGATTATCAACGCCGATCTCGGTGGTACCCTGATGATCGCCCGCCGCTACGATGAGGCGATCACGCAACTGCGCCGGACTTTGGCCCTCGACAACAAATTTGCCTATGCCCACTGGAACCTGGGAGAAGCGCTCTATCTGAAAGGCGACTTAGACGCGGCCATTGTAGAGTACGAGAAGGCGTTGGCTTTGGACGATGATCCCGAAGTGCTGGCCTTGCTCGGACGAGCTTATGCTGAAACGGGCAGAAAAGAGAAGGCGTTGGAGATCCTGCAAAAGCTAAAGGAGGCCGGGCAACATCAATATGTCCGCAATTATGTTTATATGATTATTTATACGGGCCTCGGGGACAAGAAGACCGCCCTCGATTATCTGGAGAAAGCCCGTGAAGGAAGCGAAACGCCGGACACCGGCTGGATGAAAGTGGATCCGCTTTTCGATTCGCTGCGGGAAGAGCCGCGCTTTCGCAGGGTGATCGCCAGGATGTTCCCGCCCGACGGGGCTCCCAGCCCGGCCGCCTCGCCTTCGAAATAGAAGGCTTTGAGGCAGCCCGTCTCGCTTCCCCCCCCGATCCCTATCCGGGTAATCCGCGGTTACAAAACTTTCCTATTCTTCATCGTCCACCGCCGGCCGTGATGATTCCATCGCTAAGCCAGTAGTTCCTGCGGCACTTTGCCGCCGTTCTCGGATAACTTTCGCAGCACTTCCTTATGCAGCCACATGTTCATGGTAGCCGAATCGTTCGTATCCCCCGTGTACTTGAGATCCTGAGCCAGCTCTTTTCGCGCGGCCAGACTGCTATCCATGCCGACAAGCTTCATCAAATCGACAATCGAATGTTTCCAATCGAGCTTTTCTGAATTCTTCGCCGCCAAGTCGTTGAGAATGGCAGCGACGTCCACCGGCGCTGCGGGAGGCGTCCCGGCCGCGGCTCCCGCGCCCGAAGAAGTGCCGGCCGCTGCCGTTGTGCCGGCGCCGGTCTGAGACGCGGCGGGTGTGGCATGGCCAAATATCTTCGACATTAAACTATTAAATAAGCCCAGATATTTTTTTCAGATTGAGTTGTTGTTAGGTTGGTTGTCTTTGCTTTTGCTTTGAAACTGTTGCTCCATGCTACTGGCCCACGGCGCTTGAGGAGGTAGCCCTAATCGCTACGCCCGGATTGTGGAAAGCCACTGACCTGTTAGCAAGACTTAATAAACTGCCATTTCCTCTGCGGCCTCTGCGGCCTCTGCGGCCTCTGCGCTCTCTGCGGTACTTCGTCGGACGGAATGCCATTTCGCGCAGTGTCAGCGATCCCAGAGACGCGCGTAGCTTCCGGCAGCAAATGGGTCAGGTCTTCAGGTTTGAGCTTTCGCTAGGCCACATCCGGCCAGTGAAATCGGTATTGGCGCATCTTGAACACGCCGTGCGGCCTGCTCAGGTTCGTGGAATCAATGCCCGGACTGCAGCTCCGTAGCGTGTTTGAGGTCGGCCGTAGCAGCGGCGGCATCGCCTTTTGCCTGATGGGCTTTACCGCGGTTCTGATACGCGCTCGCCAGGTTCGGATTAAGCTCGATGGCTTTGGTGAAGTCACTGATGGCTCCGTCGAGATCGTTAGCCTTCTGCTTCAGGTCGCCACGATTCTTGTAGGCATTCGCGTTCTTCGGATTCAACTCGAGAACGCTGGTGTAATCAGCCAGCGCTCCGGTCCCGTCGTTTTTCACCTCCCTGGCCAGGGCCCGATTGTAGTAAGACATCTCGCCCGCCTTCGGATTGAGTTCGATTGCACGCGAATAATCGGCAATGGCGCCGTCGAGATTGCCTTTGCGACGTCTGGCAATGCCGCGCTCGTTGTAAATATCGCCATCATTGGGAGCGAGCTCGATCGCCCTGTCGAAATCGCCCAGGGCGCCCTCCAGGTCGCCCACCGTACGGCGCGCGACCGCGCGCTCATAATACGCTGCGGAAAGTTTTGGATCGAGGGTGATCGCCCGGCCGAAGTCGACGATCGCGCCTGCCATATCTCCTTTCATGGCTCTCGCTTTGCCGCGCTCATCGTAGGCCAGCGCATCCTTGGGTTTGGGCGCGGGCGCTGGCAAAGGCGCACCGGCTTTCGGTCTGTTCATATCTTCCCACGCGCGTTCCGACAATTCGTAGTCGTTCTGTGCTTGGATGAGATAGCCGAAACTCAGTTCCACCGGCTTTACTCCGCCGCCTTTCTCACCGTCGAGATGCGTTGAGCCGGATATTCCGTGCAAGAGCACATCTTCGTCATTTTCGTAGAGCGGTTTGGCGAAGCGCAGTCGCACCGGCTTGGTCTTTTCCCCTTTCACGGGGACGTCGAACAACCATTGGTTGCGACCGTCCTCCTGTGACTTGCCGATGAGTTTGACCGCATCCGGCGCAACGTTCATCGCGTCGTTGATCAGCTTAATCCAGCCCTCCAGCTTTCGAACCGTCTTGGCATCGGCCGGTGTGCCGGTTTCCGCCCAGTCTTGTGATTTCAGCCAGGGCTTGCCGCGCTGCCGCGCGTAGGTCCCGTCGTCGCATCGAATCCGCTCCGACTCCGCCGCCGGGTAACGATCGTAAGCAAACGACGCGGGCGCCTTGGCGATCGCGACAAAATGAATGTTCGAATAGAACTCCCGACTAAACTTCAAGTTCTCCGCCACAAACTGCGCGTCGTCCTGCGCGCGCAAAGTTGCGGAGACGACCAGAATCGGTATGGCCAGCGTAGCGTAAAGGTATCGATTCATGTGGTCTCGCCGAAACCCACTCGGCGACGGGCAAGTTGTTCTACCAGACTACAGCAAACGCAGCCAAGGCTATTTGGAAGGAAACCGACTGCTTCTGATTGAAGTGTCGATAGTGAGATCTGACTCACTTTCTAACCTTCAGCACCGGCTCAAGCCGTCAGCGGCACGGCAGACGCTGTTTTCATCGGGTGGATAGTATGCTCTGAACCCATTCTTCTTCGTTTCCTTTTTCCCGGGAACAAATCGCGCAGGAATGCGATGTGACAAGGCGCGCCGCGAGCGCTAACGTTCCTGGCATGAAATGGACTTGCCTCGTCGGAAGCGTCGCCGCTTGCTCTCTCCAGCTGGCGTTAGTCGCCGGCGGCGCCGAACCCGCTCCATCGGAAAAAAACGGTGTGGCGGTCGGTCAAAAGGCTCCTGATTTTACGCTCAAAGACCAGAGTGCCCGCGATGTCTCCCTGGCTGCGCTGCTCAAAAAAGGCCCGGTCGCGCTCGTCTTTTTCCGTTCGGCCGATTGGTGACCCTTCTGCCAGAAGCAGTTGGTTCAACTGCAATCAGATCTGAACGAGATTCAGGCCCACGGCGCGCAGCTTGTGGCGGTCAGCTACGATTCCGCGGATATTCTCCAGCGGTTCGCGGCCAAAAGGTCGATCACCTACCCTTTGCTCTCCGACGCCGGGAGCAAGACGATCGATGCTTATGGCATTCGTAACAAAGAAGCGACCGGACGCACCAACGGCATCCCTTACCCCGGCACCTTTATCATCGGAGCCGACGGCACCATCCGGGCCAAACTTTTTCTGGGGGGCTACAAAGAACGCGCCAGCACCGAAGCACTCGTCGAGGCCTTAAAGAAGGCACAGTGACGGACTGTCGTTGGACACAAAAGGTGGGTCAGTTCTTTGCCAGATGCTGCGCCTGGAGTTCCCGAGGGCACAGGGCCTCGTTGCCTTTATCTCTCAACCAAAGCCAGCGCAGACCGGCGCCTGCCGACGGACGGCCCCGGAACCTTCGGGGTTCTCTTAACCATCAACTTTCTTGAGCACTTCTATCGTCTCGCTTTCCGTAGCAGACATGCTGATTGCTGGCACGGTGAACAGTGAGCGAAATCGGATTCGATGATTTCGCTCCGCCTCAGTGTCGATAGTAAGCGGCCAGTAAGCTCTGACCCCCGTGATTTACCGCGGATTACGCGGATGAAACAGATTTGATTCTGAATCCGCGTAGTCCGCGATTCGAGTGGGCGTGGCGAAGCCATGCCTTTCTCCATGGCTCAAATTGTGCTTGGCGAACGTATCAGAAATGATACACTCATCCATGTGCCACGAATGCTGCCGGCGGTTTTCTTTCAAACGGACACTGGGAACGAGCCCGTGCGCGAATGGCTACAGGATTTGCCTAAAGCGGAGCGCAGAATGATCGGGATCGATATCATGACGGTGCAGTTTCGCTGGCCGCTTGGCATGCCGTTGGTCCGTCCGATTGGCGCCGGCATCTACGAGGTCAGGAGCACGTTGCCGACGCGGATTGCGCGTATTTTATTTTTGGTGCACAAAAGCGAGATCGTTCTTTTGCACGGCTTCATTAAGAAAACCAAGAAAACTCCAACGGAGGACAGGGCTCTGGCTCTGCAACGTAAGAATGCCTACATCAAAAGCAGCAAGCAGTAAGAACAAACATCGCGGAAGTAGCTTTGAGAATTTTCTCAAGAAACAGGGTTTGCACGAGGAAGTGTACGCGGCTGCGCTGAAGCGTGTCGTCGCCTCAAAAATGGCCGATCTGATGAAACAAAAGCGGATCAACAAGAGCGCAATGGCCAGGCGTATGCGAACGTCACGCGCGGCAGTTCATCGGCTCCTTGACCCAGAAAACACGTCGGTCACGCTGGGCACACTCAATCGGGCTGCCGGATGCCTGGGACGCAAGGTCAAAATCGAGCTGGTCGCTGCGTAAGGTCGCACCGACCAATCACGCCCACCGGGCCGCGTAAGAGTTCTAACGTGCCATCACTCTAAATCGAATTTTGTCGGTTATCGCGGCCATGCCTCTGTCAAGATTTGTTCACTGACCCCATTTGCTGATCCCCAACGCCTACACGCCTGGCGCTTCCGCATTTTGTCTTGAAGCCCGGCGCCGGCTTCGCAACTATCGCCTTTATGGCTTCCTCACGAACCAAGGATAAAGAGATCCGCTTCACTCACCCGGTCGAAGTGCGTGTTCGGCAGTTGCCGATCAAATATTTTTCTTCTCTGCGCAATCTCGACATTACAAAACTGGCCGCGGCCAAACGGGCCGAAGTGGAGCTCGGTTTGATCAAGACCAGCTGCTGCGAGCAAATCGTGCGTGCCATGGTGCGCGACGGGAAAGTCACGGGGGTGGTGGTGGAACCTTGCACACCTAAAAAGAAAGCGCCGCCCTTGCCGGCCGATCTAAAGCGTTTAGTGGAATCGGCCCACAAGAAGATCGGCCGGGCTAAAGAATTGATGCGTTTTCCTCTTCCAGTGAAGACGTTCATGGCGCAGGCGCAGAGCCAGAGAGGGATCACCGTGATCACTTGCGTTGAGATTTGTCTTTTTAATTGGTGTGTCTCCTGTTGCCGGACGCCTAACGGAATTATCTGCGGTCACCTGACAATCGATTCGACGAGCGGCCCGTATCCGGAGTGACCCCGGATCTCATTCCCATCGGCTCCGGCGTTTAAAGTTCCCGATCGGGTTAAGAAGACCGTGACGGAGAGCGGAGACCGACGCTATCAAACCGAGATAGCAGCATTCTTGAGATTACCGATGCCGCGAAGGATTCGATTTCCAGGCTGCCACATTCTCCGTCTATCAACTAAAGCCATCGCAGCGAAGCGTTCTCTCAACTATCAACCTTCTTCACATGCTCACCGTCCACCATCGGCGGTGATGATCCCGTCACGCGGACAACGCAGTCCTTCGGTTGGGAGCACGACGAATTTCTTCTGCTTTTCGTCGATCTTCCATGCGACCGTGGCCGTGAGTTTGTCCGCTCCTTCTTCATTTTTAAGGATAGCGAGGATGATTCCCGGCAGATCGTGCCCGTTCACCTGGCCCGTCCCGAGAAACTGGGGTGCCTGCTTGGAATGGTTAGGCAACTTCAGCACATCTTTGACGATATCCCGATCCTCGAGAAGAACGTATTCCTCGCCACAGATCATCCACGAGACTGACGAAAGACGATCAGTGATCTCCGACGCGCCGAGATCTTTCAGTCCAATCTTCTTGTGCCTCTCCTCAATGACCACCACTCTTTCATTCGACACTTTCCGGCCGACAAGAGCCTCACGAATATCGGATCCACAGCGAAGAGACTCAAAGCCATCCCCGGCATGGCAGACGCTGCTTCCGCAAGAAAGCGCAAGCGACAATGCGAGGACGATCCGAATTCTTTTAGCCATTCCTGCTATGAACCGGCTGCAATATCTGTCTGTCAAGATTTGTTGACCGACCCCAATTTGCTGACCCAGTCTAACAGCAAATGTAAGTCAGTCCTTCGATCCATTCGAAATGTTTGTCGTGCGCGTACAATGGCAATCCAAATTCTATTGCGACTGCCGCCGTCCAGACGTCATTGTCTCCTATTCGTTTACCCGAGCGCGCGAGCTGCGCAGAGATTCGGGCGTAAGTGGTGAGGGTTTCTTCTGAAAGTTGCAAGACGCGCGCCGCTCCAATAGCGGCATCTATTCGCGCGTGCTCGCGAGGAGGATCGTTACTGTGCTCGGCACCGAACCGGAGCTCGCCGATTGTGACATAGCTAACGCAAGCGTTTGGCAGCGCCGTCGAATGCGCTCTGATCAACTTCACGACTGCGCTAGTATCGAGTACATGCGGCTCGACTTCACCGATGATCACGACTCTTCCGTGAAGCAGTCGAGCCCATCTTCTAACGTTTCGGCTTGGGCTCGACCCTCGGAAACACGGTTCAGCTCACTTTGTTGAGCCGAGCGCTGAGGATGCTCGCCGTAAGTCGAAACGGTCGGAGCCGCGTTAAGTTTTGCGTCAACGCCTGTGCTCGACTGGGAGACCTTTGCACGATGGATTACTGGGATACACAACAGGCGCAGTACCAGCCACCACGCGTAAAGTACCTCGTTGGAATAGAAGCTGTTATCCCTAACTAAGCCATGGGCGACGCGATTCCTCAGATTGGCGCCGAAACGCTCGACGAACAAACCCTGCATTTCGAACACCATGTCTTCGCCAAATATTTCAGCCACTTCCGGCAAGCGTAGGAGAACATTCAAATCGCGCTCCTCCTGAATTAGGCGCGAAGTTAAAGTCGATGTAATGACGCCGCTTGTGCTGAGCACATGGCGCAATGAGTTCTCAATTTGCGGGATCACCAGCGCGCCGAACAGCATCAGATCGCCCGTAAACCCGGCGTGAAGACCGCGCGCGAATAAATTCTCACTTCCGGGTGGAGTAAACGGATTGTTAGCGACGAGGAATTCCAAGTCAGCGATACGCGGTTGATGCTGGCGCTGAATTTTTCTCCGAACCGGATCGATGAAGACCTGAGTAGCAAAGCTCCACCGGAGGTGAGCTTGATGAAACATCTCGGCTCGGATCGCCGCTTCGAGTTGTTGCGGGTCATTTGTCAGCAACGAAGGACGCTGCGCGATAACTTTTCCCTGAGCATTTATCGCAGCACTCGACATGAGGTGCTGGAAAGGGAATTCGTTAGCGTTCCGTAGCACTTCCTTACGCAATTCTTCGCGGTTGATCGTAGAATGCGCCATCGCGAGTCGGAATACAGCGTCAGAGAAACTAAGACCCTCCACCAGCTCCTCAGCACCCTTTACTAACTCGCTGATATCAACTTCTGGTCCGCGGATCGTTCCAATTTCCGATGTGGATTTCTCATTTGAGGCGATGAGGCGCTTGTGGATTTCTTCGATTCGCTCAGGCGCCGCGCCTGCGCGACGCAAAGCTTCGACTGAAAGGGAAAGGAAATGAGCAGCGACGAGATACGTTGGCGGGTCGCGTTGCAAGGCGGCCTCGGCTTCACCGATGAACGTCTCAGCGCCTCGGATACTGGCACTCTTTGAACGAGCAACGTTGTTTGCTTTCCGGTGCCACTTGTTGCTCAAGTCCCAATACGTGCGCGCAAACAACCAGTTCTTATTAGCTTCGGCACGGAGAGCGAGGGTCTCCGCCTTCTCAGCTAGCGCAGCACTATCACCTTGATTGTGCTCAAGAAGAATCTGCATCAATCTTGATGAGAGAAGACCTGCGTCAGTCTCGAAGTACTTGCTGAGGAGATTTTCGACCGTGGAAATCGCCTTTACGAAGAAGGGTTGTTGACGGCCGAGTGCCGCGGCCACGGCAACCGCGCGTTCAAGTTGCGGCATAAAACGCGGCCACATTTCCGCATCCTGCAAGATTTCCGACGAGCGGAGATAAGCCTCAACCGCAGCCTCTGCATACTCGCGGGCTCGCCGTCGAAGCCAAATGACGTCTGCAACACGCGCGCGGAAATCCGCATCCTTGATATCAGGCAGAACCTTTGCCAACGTCTGTAGGTCGTCATCGGAATAATCGTCGACGATAGCACTCCGCCCGGTCGACGTTTGGATCATCGGCCCAAATGGCTCCTCTTTATTGTCAGGTATCAGATGGAGTGAGGCTAAGCTGCCAAGAAAACGGAAGACCCGCTGACCGAGGACATCGCCCGCCTCGTGGAGTGCGTTCGCTTCCGCGAACAAAACGGTCATAAAATGATGGCAGTCGCGCTCTTTAGCTTGTGAGACCACCTTCTGCCAGTCGTAGCGCGCGAGATCTTCTTGCGAGACGTTGTAATGAACTTCAGGACCAGTATCCTTGGGTGAATCCGCCTTTGGTGGACGCGACCGTTTGGTCTTCGTTGGCGCTCTCTTCATTCCCCTATTATTCGCCGAAGGGGACGCTCTGGCAATACGGGCGCGGCTCGCATCTCCGCAAGAACGGAACTGGCAGAGCAATAACGCAAAGCCAGTTCGCTCGGGTGAGCGACAGTGTGATCAACGAAACCGCAGTTGATCATACCGTGAGCACGAATGTTCTGAGGAATACTTCCCGGGCGCCGCGGGGGGAAAGGGACAGAGCGCGGCGGCTACAGCACTGCAGAGACTCTGCCGGCACGGCCGCCATTACAGTTGGCGCAAATTGAGATAAGATTCCGGGAAAAACACACAATCTTGTTTGACAGCCTTTAGAGACCGCCTATTTTGAACGTCCGCTGCTAAGCGGTTCGGGAGTCTCCCGGATGTTCTTCTCTGGCCCATGGGCGGGCCGAACTGGTCGAGTTAAGACAGGTCGGTTATTGCCGTGTACTGGTGTTTGAACGGTTGATCTTTGATAGTTTGGTTTTGATTCTGTTGCACGACTGAGGAATTGTCCGTTTTCGCCTGAAAGGGTTGAGCGCGTGATGAAACCGAGGAAACAGAATTCAGAATGCGATAAGTCAGCGAAAATTGAATTGTGCGTTATACGTCGAGCCCCGAAGCAATTCGGGGTGTTGGAACCTGGAGCGATCCGGGGGAAAACATTTCTTTGATTAAAACATTTTCTCGGAACCCTTCGGGGCGAAGAGGATCTTATTTAGGATAAAAGATCGGACGAACACTGGCCGCCACTTACGAGTGGCGATCAGTTTAGAATGGTCAGATATTTGCCAACCCTTTAGCGGGGTTGTGCGCAAACTTTGTCCGGTGGCAGCAATGACACCGGCTCCAAATTTTTACGGAGAGTTTGATTCTGGCTCAGAACG
>JBBRQE010000008.1:0-37622 GCA_038226905.1 Chthoniobacterales bacterium
AGTGGACCAGTATGCGATCGAAACGAACAAGGCGAGCAGCAACACCGTCAACACGGTGGACTGGACCAATTACCTGAAGAAGGGCTCGGTTCTGTATAATACGGGCGCCGATCTCTTCGGTCAGCCTTACGGCGTGCAAACGGTTGACTCTCTCCCGAGTGTCCCGACCAGCACCAAAGCCTCTCTGTCGGACGTAGCCGACACCAGCTTCTGGTCGCCTTACAAATAAGAATCTCCGCGATTCATTCGCCTGTCATTCCCGCGCTCTGCGGGAGTGGCAGGGAATGAGTTGCGAGATCCGGGCAAATGCCGGTTTCATCGCTTCTCCAACGCAATCAAAATAGAAAGATACCGCACTAATGCTTAAGAAACTTACAACCAAACGCGGGGGCTTTACCCTCGTTGAAATCATGATTGTGGTGGCAATCATCGCATTGCTCGCCGCCATCGCCGTTCCTGGATTCCTGCGCTCACGCAAACGCTCTCAAGCTTCGAAGATCCTGAACGATCTGCGCATGATTGACTCAGCGGTCGATCAATACGCCATCGAAACCAGCAAGAAGTCAGGCGACCCGATCAATACGGTCGACTGGACCAACTACGTCAAGAAAGACAGTATCATCTACCACACCGGCGCTGATCTGTTTGGAGATGACTACGGCCCACAGACGGTCGACTCGCTGCCCAAGGCCCCTGCGGCCGCCTGGACAACTTTGTCGGATGTGGCGGACACGACCTTCTGGTCGCCCTACGACCACTTTTAACCTTCCGCGCGGCGCTTTCGAGCGCGGCACGTGAATCGCTATACAGGAGCGGAAGAAGGGCAGCCTTCTTCCGCTCTTTGCTTTCAACCCACAAAGTGAACAACCCAGTTTCTGCGACCCGCTCCGTGGCCGTGCGCATTTATGCGCGCGTCCGTCTCCTCTTGGACAAGCATTGGATCCGCTGCCTGCTTCTCGCCCTTATCGGATTCCTCGCCCGCATCCCCGCCTTGAGCGGGCAGCGGGTCTGGGACGATGATTTTCTGACCCGGGGCAATCCATTCATCAAGAGCCCCATTTTCGTGCTGGAGGTTTTCCGGCAGCGCCTCTTCCCGGAGTCGTATTCGGGGCATTACCGGCCGGTCCAGAATATTTCGTACATGGCCGATTATCTTTTGTGGAACGGAAATTTTTACGGCTATCACCTTTCCAGTATTCTCTTTCATCTCCTCGCCGGAATTTTCCTGTACCTGCTCTTGCTGCGTCTCTTCGAGGCATTGGTCATTGGCCAGGCCGGCGAAGCGGGGGATAACACCCGCGTTGAGAAGAAGCCGCTGATTTCCTGGATCGCTTTTCTGGTCGCACTTCTCTGGGTCGTCCATCCCGTGCACAGCGCGGCGGTCGATTACGTGTCCGGGCGGGCCGATAGCCTGGCGGCCCTGTTTGGCGCGGGAGGCTGGCTTCTTTATCTGCGAGCGCGATCCGCGCAAAGCCGGGTCCCGCGCGTTCTTCTGTATGGCGGCGCCTGGTTCGTCGGATTACTTGCGCTTTGCTCGCGCGAGAGCGCCTGTCTTTGGCCGTTGTTATTCCTAATTTATCTTCTGGTTTTCGACCGCGCGAAAAATCCGGGACGGCGCGTGGCGACTATTGCCGGCTGTCTCGCCCTCTTCGCGGTCTATATCTTCCTAAGACACCTGCCGCCCAGCCAGTCGGTCCCCGGTCCATCCTCAAACTGGTCGCCGTCCATGCGTGCCGTCCTCATGGTGCGCGCTCTGGGAGATTACGGGCGGCTCATGATTTTCCCGGGCAATCTGCACATGGAAAGATCGGTCTTTAGCGGGGCGGCCGTGGAGAACGGAGCAGCTCGGCAGCACTTTATTGAATTTGAGTATCTCTCCATCCTTGGCCTCGTCGTTCTGGCTGCGCTGATTGCTCTTTCGTTGCGCCGCGGGCCCGGCCAACGCCTGCGCGTCTTCGGCGCCGCCTGGTTCATCGTCGCCTATCTTCCTACGTCCAACATTGTGGAATTGAACGCGACCGTGGCCGAACACTGGCTCTACCTCCCGAGCGTCGGGTTTCTCATATTCCTGGCCGGATGCCTGTTCGACCTTCCTTTGACCTGGCGCCGCGTCGGGCTGGTCTTCGCCACCGTGGCCGTGGCCGCTTTGGGGATTCGGAGCAACTTGCGGAGCCGCGATTGGGAATCGAACGAAGTGTTCGCCCGCCAGACCATCGCGTCTGGTGGCCTAACTATTCGTGTCGCTCTCCTGCTCGCCCAGGTTTACTCGAACCGGGAGGATTACGCGGGAGCCGAGCGCCTTTTACGGAAAGCCGTCCAGCTTTGCCCCGAATACCCCCTCGCCCGAAACAACCTTGCGCATGCTCTGCTTCATTTGGGCAAGGAGAAGGAGGCGCAATCGCTTTTCCTTGAATCCGCCAAGATGGCCGGGGAGAGCAGAAAAGATTATCCACGGACCTGGATCGCAGCGCTCAACGTCGCGCATGTCGATCACACGGAGAACAAGGATGCGCAGGCCATCGCTGTGCTGGACAAAGCGCGCCTCGATTATCCTGATACCTGGGACCTGATTAGCTCCGAAACAGAACTGCTCAGACGCGCCGATCAGGTGGACAGATCTCTGAACATCGTGCAGGCGTTTGCGGGAAAGAACTGGTGGCACTACAACGCCTGGTTGGCGCTGGGCCGTTTATACGCGCAGAAAGGTGATAACGCCACCGCCATGGCGGCCCTCGGTCACGCCACCTGGCTTGATCTCCGTGAGACGGAGGCACTCAATTTGATGGCCATGATCCGGATGCGCCAAAACCGCTTGGATGACGCGGTGCAAGTGCAGCGCCAGGCCGTCCGGCGCCAGCCTGATCAACCGCAGCAGTATCTTTTGTTATCAGATCTTCTCGATAAAGCGGGACGTACGCGCGAAGCCCGAGTCGCCCTCGCGGAGGTCACACGTCTTCGCTCGGTGGCCGGTTCCGCCCCCGCCGTTAACTAACGCGCTCTAATCGTTCCACAGGAAATGCTCCAGGCGCAGGCGGCTCAGGCGCGCCTGCGCTTCCTCGCTCCGGGTGCCGCCCGCCGCCACCAGTTTCTCGTAAACCGTGGCCGCCGAATTCCATTTGGAGGCATCTTCCAAAAGACGGGCCGCATTGAAGCCCGCCTTGTAAAACCAAAAAAACTCGGGTGGACGATCCGGTCGCGCCTGTCCTTCCATCACCTTGTAAAAGGCCGACAAAGCGCCGTCTGGATCCGCCTTCTTTTCGAGGCAGACTCCCTTCTTGAAGAGAGCCTGGTTATACCAATGACCCGGTTGATTACTTTCGGCTGCCAATTGATCGTAGCTGGCGATGGCGCGATCAAAGTTCTTTGCGTCCTCCGCGCCCATCTCGAGAAAAATATCGCCTTTGCCGCAAAGCGCTTCGCGTTTTTCGTTAGGCTTGGCCTCGCTCTTTAAGACTTCTTCATAAAGCAGAAGGGCATCCTGCGGCTTGCCCAGCCGTCGCTCGATCACAGCCTGCTCGTTGCGGGCCGGCCAGCGAAGATCGCCTTTCATCTGGACGACCCGGTCCAACAGTTCGACGGCGCGATCAAGCGAGCGTGCTCCCATGGTCGACATGGCCGATTCGGCCGCAAAGAACAGCGCTTTCTCGGCCGTTGCTCCGGTTGGATTCTGTTCCGACAGCGTTTCGAACTGCGTCTGGGCGTTGGCGAAATCCTGGCGACGATAGTAAATCTCCGCCAGCTTCATGCGCACGTCGGTGGCGAAAGGAGAGGTACCGTGCTGCGCGAGAAACCGGCGGGCGCCCTCAATCACATTCACCTCGTTTCCAGGAAGCGCGTCATCCGCCCAAATGGAGAGGTAATCGGCGCGCTCGATCGCAGTGGGAGTCGGGTTTGAGCTGAGCGCGCGTTGCAGATCCTTGCGCGCTTCTTCGATCCTGGGCGGGGTTGCGTGAAAAGCGCGTTCAGCCAGTGCGACCCACGCCTCGGAAAGGCGAGGACTGTCCGGGTAATCGTGCACAAACTTTTGCAAAGAATCGCTGGCCGTCTTGTCCCCTTTGGCCGCCTCGACCAGGCCTTCGTCCAAGCGCAGTTCAACTAACGAGCTTCGATCGGTTCCCGTTTTTTCGAGTGTCCGGGAGTCAGCCAGGAACCGGGCGTTATCTCCCAGCTGAAGCCATCCGAGCGAGGCATTGAATCTGGCGGCCGCGGCCACGGGAGAAGAGGGCCGGGCCGCCTCCTCGAATCGAGTCGCCGCGATTTCGAACCGGCTCGAGGCGTAGTGCAGTTCGCCTTCCAGGAGGTTGATGCGATCAAGCAGGGAACTCTCGGGTTTCATCGCGCGTGCCTCTTCCAGGATGGCAATCGCTTCGTCGGCGTGTCCCTCGTCAGCCGTGAGTTGGGCGAACTCGAGGAAGGCCGCGGCCAAACCCGGGGTTTTGGCAACGCCTTTGCGCAGATCGCCGAATACTTGCAGTGCGCGATCGATGTGACCGGCCCGCAACTCGATCCGCGCGCGGTACCATTGGGCGAGGGAGCGGCGTGGCTGCTCCGGTTCGCGCGTCCATTTCTCCAACTCGGAGCGGGCCGGCTTGCGCTCCGCCCGGTAGAGTTCGTCCAGCTTGGCAAAGAGCTCGGGCAAATTTTTATCGTGCGGATGACGATCGATAAAGTCCTCCAGGAAATCGTCGCCCGCTTCCGGTGTCTTCAATTGCAGGTGGGCGTCCGCCATGCCAAAGAGTGCGGCCAGAACGAGCGCATGGCTGGCCGCGTCCGGTTTCTTGACCAATGACTCGAAAGTAGGAATGGCGCGCTCGGGACGGTGCCTAACCAATTCGACCCGGCCACGCAGGAATCGGCGTTCTTTTCGTTCACCCGCCGAGGTCGGATTCATTTCGTCGAGAAGGCTCTGAGCACCGGCCCAATCCGACCGCTCGAGTAACAAGTCGGCGGAGCGCAGACGAGCGCGAACGCTCCATTGGGGGTTGTCCACGAGCGTGCGCAGGCTGCGCAGGGCCTCATCCACTTTTCCCATCGCTCGTAACGTCTCGGCCACGCCGAAGACTGCGTCCGCTTTGTTCGGAGAGTCGGCTTCGCTCGCGGCTGCCTCGAAAAAAGGGAGCGCCTCGTCCCAACGCTGGAGGGCAGCGAGCGCCTGGCCGCGCCAGAAATTCCAGGAGGGGACACTTCGCATGCGGGCATCGTCGAGGAGGGCGAGGGCGGCGGCGGGTTCCTGCGTTCCGATCAGGACCGGCACCAGTTGCTGGGCGATAGCCGTCCAATCTTCATGGGCGTTCTTGAGAAAACCGCGCAAGCGCGCGGCCGAGACTTCCGGCACTCCCTCGTTGGCGGGTTGCGCGGCCTCCGTTACCTCGGACGGTACGACGACGGTAGCCGCTCTCAATAAGGCGACGCAAAGCCATAAGGCAAGACCTGAGGCGACCAGGGTGTGGCCAGACCGGAGAACGAAAAAGCCACGGTTCATCATTGTTGCAGCAAAGGTTTCAAGAATTGCGCCGTGAAACTATGGGCCAACTCGGCAATTTCCTCCGGCGGGCCGACTCCTAACACTTCTCCGCCATGCTGGCCGCCTTCCGGTCCCAGATCGACGATCCAATCGGCACACTTGATCATCTCCAAGTTGTGCTCGATCACGACCAGAGTGTTTCCGGCATCGCGCAGTTTCATGAGCACTTGTAACAATTTCTCGATGTCGGCGAAGTGCAAACCGGTCGTCGGTTCATCGAGAATATAGACGGTTCGGCCCGTCGCTCTCTTGGCCAGTTCGGTGGCTAATTTTACGCGTTGCGCTTCCCCTCCCGATAAAGTGGTGCCAGCCTGTCCGAGGCGCAGATAGCCAAGACCCACGTCGAGCAGGGCCGTCAGCTTATCCGACACGCCCGGCACATTCCGGAAAAAGCGGACACCCTCGTCCACTGTCATATTCAGCACGTCCGCCACGTTCTTGCCTTTGAAAGTGATCTCGAGCGTCTCTCGATTATAACGCTGGCCGTGACAGACCTCGCACTCTACGTAAACGTCGGGCAAAAAGTGCATCTCGATCTTGATCAGTCCGCCACCCTCACAGTTTTCGCAGCGGCCGCCTTTAACATTAAAGCTGAATCTTCCCGCGTCATAGCCTCGCACGCGCGCAGCCGGCAGTTGGGCGAAGAGTTCGCGAATGGGGGTGAAGGCGCCCGTGTACGTGATGGGATTCGACCGCGGCGTGCGGCCGATGGCTGTTTGATCGATCACGATGGATTTATCGATCTGATCGAGCCCATGCAAGGCCCGGAATTTCCCGGGTTTTTCCTTAGAGTTGTAGAAATGACGGAACAAGGCACGCCGCAGAATGTCGTCGATCAGCGTCGATTTTCCGCTGCCCGATACTCCCGTGACACAGGTGAAGCAGCCGAGGGGAAGCGAGACCGTAATATTTTTTAGATTGTTTTCGGACGCATCCACGATGGTTAACCAACCGGAAACCTCCCTGGTGTGCGCGTCCCTCGGACTGAGGGTGCCGGGCTGCACACGCTTTCGCGGAATAGCTATCCTGGCGCGTCCGGACAAGTAATCTGCGGTGAGGGAATCCTTCGCCCGCAAGACTTCCTCGATGGTGCCTTGGGCGACTATTTCGCCACCGCGAGGGCCGGCCCCCGGTCCCAGATCGATCACGTAATCGGCCGCCCGGATGGTTTCTTCGTCGTGTTCCACCACGATGACCGAGTTCCCGAGGTCGCGCAGTTGTTTGAGAGTGCCGAGAAGGCGCGCGTTGTCGCGTTGATGCAAGCCGATGCTCGGTTCATCGAGCACGTAGAGAACACCCGCGAGCCCGGAGCCAATTTGGGTGGCCAGCCGGATCCGTTGCGCTTCGCCTCCGGAGAGGGTGCCGCTCTCCCGATCCAGCGTGAGATAACCGAGGCCGACTTCGAGGAGAAATCTGAGGCGCGACCGCACTTCGCGCACCACTTCGGTTACGATTGTGTGTTGCTGGGCCGATAGCTCCAATTGCTCTACATAGTGCGCAGCCGCCTCGATCGTTTGCTCGCTGAACCGGTGGATGTTCAACTCAACACCGCTCCGATTTTTAATCGTGACCGCCAGAATCTCCGGCTTGAGACGCGCCCCTCCGCAGACTTTGCAGGGCTCCTTACGCATGAACGAACGAATACGGTTACGGGTGAATTCGCTCTCCGTCTCCACATAAAGGCGCTCCATCTGGGGGACCAGGCCTTCGAAGGGCTTCGCATTTTTCTTACTCTTCCCGTTAGCGCCGGCCATCATCTCGACCGGTTCTTCACCCGTCCCGAAGTAAAGCGCTTCCTTGAAGGAATCCGGCAGTTCGGCGAACGGCATGTTGTCGTTCACCTTAAAATGCCTGACCAGCGCACTTTGCAGGTGCCGATAATACGCCTGCATGCGTTTCGTCCCTCGTCGCCAGGGCGTGATCGCGCCTTGGGCCAGAGTTTTGGCCTGGTCCGAGATCATGAGCTCCGGGTCGCACACCAATTCCGTCCCGAGACCGTGACACGCCGGACAAGCTCCAAGATGACTATTAAAGGAGAAATGCTTCGGCGTTAGCTCGGCCAAAGTGAAGCCGCTCTCCGCGTTCCCGTAATTAGTGCTGTAGCGCGCCTCCTCCCAATCCCCCGGAGGGACGCTCGCGGTCGCGTCCTTCTTGTCGAGTGGCGCCGACGGCGCGGCCCCCTCCCCATCGCGGTATTTCTCGCGCAACACCGCCACTCGCCCGTTCCCCCATTTCAGCGCCGTCTCGATGGAATCCGTCAATCGCACGCGGATTCCCTCCCGCACCACCAGCCGGTCCACCACTGCTTCGATCGTGTGTTTCCGCGTCTTCTTCAGACGAATCGGCTCGGCCTGGCTCAGCTCGAAAATTTCTCCATCGACTCGGATGCGTACGAAGCCTTCCCGACGCGCCTTTTCGATGATGTCGCGAAATTCGCCCGTCTCATTACGCACGAGCGGCGCGAGCAGGATAATTTTTGTATCGGTTGGATAAGCCAGGATCTGGTCGACGATTTGTTGAGGTGTTTGCCGAAAGACGGGCTGCCCGGTGACCGGGTCATGGGGTTGGCCCACCGCGGAAAAGAGGACACGGAGATAATCGTAAATCTCGGTGGTGGTGGCGATAGTGGAACGGGGATTGGCACCGGCACCCCGTTGTTCTATGGCGATGGCAGGCGAAAGCCCCTCGATAAAATCGACATCGGGCTTCTCCATTTGATCAAGAAACTGTCGTGCATAGGCCGAGAGACTCTCCACGTAGCGCCGCTGGCCCTCCGCGTAGAGCGTGTCAAAGGCGAGGGAAGACTTTCCCGAGCCGCTCAGTCCGGTTATGACGACAAGTTTGTCCCGCGGAATCTCCACATGGAGGTTCTTTAAATTGTGCTGGCGCGCACCACTGATCTTGATAACTTGCGCAGGCATCGGGAACGAAGAATCTCGAACCTGTCAGTCAAGCATAACCGCCTTCTTTCTCCAGCGAAATTCGCCCGAACATGAGTGATCCAGTGACCGTTGTGACCGCCGAAGAGCTCGTCCAGTTGCAGAAAAAGTTTAGCGAGATCAAGCACTCGATAAACAACGCCCTCGCCGTTATGATGGCCTTGTCCGAGATGTCGCAACGCCGCCCCGATTATGCCGAAAAACTGGCCACCACCGTGCTGGCCAAGGCGCCAACCATTGTGACCAGCCTCCAGGAATTTACCCAGGCCCTGAACGAGAAAGCCGGTTCCAGACCGGAAGGACTCGGCGGAGGGTAGGACGACTGCGCTGCGGCGTCCCCTCCGCAAATAGCCAGGCCACCTGAATGGGACTTGCGCCAAATTCGTGTCGCATTGGCGGCAGGGTCGGAGACTTTCTCTTCACTAAGTCACGCAACTGTGGCTTGCCACTGACCGCGAAATGATACTGCTTGCCTGACGCTTATGGCCGAAACAGTAACGGCAGCAGGCAGGAATATTCTGATCGTCGAAGACGAACGCGATGTCATCGATCTTCTGACGCTCAATCTGCGCAAGACGGGTAAGTTTATCGTCACGACCGCGGCCGATGGCCCCGCCGGCCTGGAAAAGGCTCGCGCGGACAAGCCGGCCTTCATCATTTTGGACCTGATGCTGCCCAAAATGCCGGGCCTTGAGGTGTGCAAGATTCTAAAGAGCGATCCGGACACCCGGCACATTCCCATCATGATGCTGACGGCCAGGGCGGAGGAGATCGATCGCATCGTGGGCCTGGAATTCGGAGCCGATGATTATGTGACAAAGCCGTTCAGTCCCCGCGAGGTGATTTTGCGCATCCAGGCGATCCTGCGCCGCGGCCAGGGTGAAGGCGCTGACGGGCGATTGATCGCGGGCTTGATTTCGATGGACTCGGATCGGCACCAGGTATCCGTCGCGGGCAAGACGGTCCACCTAACGAGTATCGAGTTTAAGCTGCTCAAGACTTTACTGGAGCGCCGCGGCCGGGTGCAGGAACGCGATCGCTTGCTCAATGATGTGTGGGGTTACGAGAGCATCATCGATACCCGCACGGTCGACACGCATGTGCGGAGACTGCGCGACAAGTTGGGCAAGGCCGGGGACGCCATCGAAACGGTGCGGGGCTACGGCTACCGTTTCACGGAGACGCAGGGCGGATGACCTGGCTCTGTTTCGGTATTGTTCTTGGACTGATCGTGGCGCTCGTGCGCCTCCGGCAAAAGTGGATCGTCCCATGGCGCGGAATCGAGCAGATACTTGCGCATATGGCCCGCGGGGAACGACCTCGCACATTTTTGCTGGAGGGTGCGGCCGGTCCGAGAAACGTGGCCCTCGCCCTCGAACAGTTTTTTGATCGTCAGACGCAACTTGATCGCCGGATCACCGAGAGTGCTTCCGGTGCGAGCACCGTCTTTAACGCTTTGCAGGACGGCCTGCTCGTGGTCGACACGGGTCACCGCCTCACCCTGGTTAATCGAAGTTTCGAAACGCTTTTTGGAGCGCGGACCGACGACCTGGGCCGGCCCCTCCTGGAAGTGATTCGCGATCCGGCGGTCGACCGGCTTATCGGCGAGACCCTCGCTTCAGGCGCTCCCCAGAGAGGGGAACTGGCCGTGACCGCCGCGCACCAGCAACCCCTCTGTCTGCAACTCAGCGCCGTGGTCGTGAAAAACGAAGCCGGCCTAACGACCGGAGCCGTCATGCTTTTTCATGACATCACGCAGCTCAAGCAGACCGATGAGATTCGCCGGGATTTTGTGGCGAATGTTTCCCACGAGTTACGCACGCCTCTCTCGATTCTACGCGGCTACATCGAGACGTTGCTGGATGATCCCAGCACTTCACTCGACGAACTGGTCCGCATTCTGGAAGTTATGAATCGGCACTCGAACCGCCTTGGCTTGCTCGTCGACGACCTGCTCACGCTGGCCCAGCTGGAATCGAGTAATCCAAATCTTCAGTTGTCGGATGTGCGTCTAACGGAACTCTTTGCCGCCATCGTGCGCGACTGGGGAAAAAAATTCACGGAGAAAAGGCTCAGTCTCGAGGTGGGGAGCGCCCCCGATTGTTCTCTCATTCGCGCGGACGAGACGCGTTTGCAGGAAATTATTTATAACTTGTTGGACAATGCTTTGAAATACACGGCGCCCGGCGGGAAAATTCGCCTGCAGGCGGAAAGGCGAGGGAAAGAGGTGGCCCTCAGTGTCAGCGACACCGGGGTGGGCATTCCCGAGGCGGATCTGCCGCGCATCTTTGAACGGTTTTATCGCGCGGATAAGGCGCGCAGCCGCGAATTCGGGGGGACCGGCCTTGGACTTTCCATCGTAAAGCACATAGCTCAGATGCACGGCGGTCAGGTCGAGGCCGAAAGCGTCCTGCGGCGCGGCACCACCATCCGCGTCCTCCTGCCGATCCAAGGCCCGCCCGACCCGGTCGTCACCGAATCGTCACACTAATTAGTTTGCCGGGGGCGAGCGCAGTTCGCATCGTTTCGCCGTGGAAGTACTTGCCCCGACTGCCTCTCTTTTTCGCGGCAAGCAATCGGCTCGTCGCCGGCGCGTCACGGCGGAATACGCGATCAAGGCCTTCTTCGGCAGCAATGCGGTAGTCGCGGTGGTTGTCCTGGCGCTTATCACTATTTTTTTGTTTCGCGAGGGGTCTGGTTTCTTCGGGCAAAACCTGACCAATCTCCGCGTCTACCGCCGGGCCGGACTCGAGTTCGTCGATATCATGCGCGGCGCCGCCGAACGTCACAGCGAGCTTTCGCGTCAGCTGAACACGCTCCGGCTGGAAGAACTCCGGTCCCATCCGGACGCCGCCGCCCTGCAGGGTTTCGATCAGTTCTCCAACGGCTTCAGTGACGCCGCCGAGGACTTGAACGGGCTGGTCTCCGACGCCAACGATCAGGCGCTGGCCTTGCGCGATACCCTGCTCCAGGCCAGTCAGGTCGATCCGTCTGTCACGGCTTCGCTTTCCGGCACGGCGGCTAATTCCGTTTCGTTAGTGGGTGCGGATCAGGGAATGGTCGCGCTTCGATCAAGCGGAGCTCGCTTCGAACCTGTCTCGCAATTGATGAAGACGAAAATCGAAGCGTTGTTGGCGAGGCCGCCGGCCCTGGCCGATGCAAAGGCGCGCCGGTCCTTCACTCAATGGACCGCTCATCTGCGCGATTATCTGGCTCGTTTTCCCGAGATTTCCCAACGCCTGCGCGCCTGGGACCCGCACCGTCCGACCCCGGCTTATCGTGCCATGACTTCCTTTCTTTTCGGGCCAGAATGGGTCACGGCCAGCTTCTGGCAGGACTGGTATGGAATAATCCCGTTGCTCGTAGGATCCATCATGGTGGCCGCCGTCGCCTTGCTCCTGGCTGTGCCTTTGGGAGTGTCCGCTGCCATTTATGTGAGTGAAGTCGCGACCCGCACGGAGAAGCGACTGATCAAACCGTATATAGAATTTATTTCGGCCATTCCGTCCGTGGTGCTTGGTTTTTTTGGAATTGCGGTGGTTGGCCAGGCCGTCCGCGCGCTCTCCCAGGCCAGTTTTATGAAATGGGTACCGTTCTTTCCCATCAGCGAACGGCTTAATGTTTTTACGGCGGGCAGTCTTCTCGCCCTCATGGCGGTGCCGACTATTTTCACTCTTTCGGAAGACGCCCTGCGCAATGTTCCGCGGGGTTTCAAGGAAGCTTCCTACGCCTTGGGAGCGAATCGTCTGCAGACCATTGTCCGCGTGCTCATCCCGACCGCGTTGTCGGGAATCATCTCGGCCATTCTGCTCGGATTGGGCCGGGTCATTGGTGAAACCATGGTGGTGTTGCTCTGTGCGGGGAATCGCATCGCCATTCCCGATTTTACGGAAGGCCTGGGTCTCGGCTCCATCTTCCAGCCCGTCCACACCATGACCGGTATTATTGCCCAGGAAATGGGGGAGGTGGTGCGGGGAAGTATTCACTACCGGGCGCTCTTTATGGTGGGCCTCGTCCTTTTCATTCTCACGCTCGGAATTAATTACCTGGCGCAAAGAATCGTCACTCGTTACCGCCTTAAGCTCGGATGATATGCCTCCACTTTCTTCCAACAAGCGGCGGACACGCATCGTGCAGCACCTGGCTTTCTGGAGCTTCCGGCTCGCCACTTATTTCGTCCTCGCCTGTGCCACTTATATCTTTCTCGATATCGGCATTAAGGGCGGGCGCACCGTTTTTCGATCCACCCCGCCCTTCATCAATATTCCTTTTTTGACGGAGCCGCCCCAGACGCTCTACGTCTTCGACTATCACGGGGAGAAGATGGAATTGAGCGACCGCCAATTTCGCGCCTGGAAAATCACACACAAGGAGGAGGTCAACGCGGAGAGCATCGCGCATTCGGCGGGGGGAATCTGGCCCTGCATCGTGGGCACCGCCCTGCTCGTGGTGGGATCCATGACCCTGGCCCTTTTTGTGGGCGTGAGTAGTGCCATTTACCTGAGTGAGTACAGCCGCAACGGCACCTTTATCCGGCTGGTCCGCGTCGCCATTCTCAATCTGGCCGGTGTGCCCTCCATCGTCTTTGGACTTTTTGGCTTTGGCTTGTTCGTTATTTTCTTTGGTTGGAACGTCTCGCTCTTGGCCGGCTGGTTTACCCTCGGCCTGATGATTCTACCCGCCATTATCACGGCGAGCGAAGAGTCGCTCCGGGCCGTTCCGCAGGGCCTGCGCGAAGGATCGCTCGCCCTGGGCGCCACCAAGTGGCAGACCATTCGGAAAAACGTTCTGCCTTACGCGCTGCCCGGCATTCTGACTTCGTCCATCCTCGGAATTGCGCGGGTCGCCGGCGAGACTGCGCCCATTATGTTCACCGCCGCCTATGTCATGCGCGATGAAATGCCCTGGCATGTAAAACATTGGACCGATTTCTTTTTCCAAGCGGTCATGGCGCTGCCTTATCACATTTATGTGGTCAGTTCCAAAATTCCCCAGAACGAATACACGGAGCGCGTCCAATACGGGACCGCCTTTGTCTTCCTCGTCCTCGTGATGCTCATCGCTTTAACCTCCATCCTGCTCCGGGAACGAAGAAGGAGTCGCTTATCATGGTAAGTTTAATTGACGAAATGACAGAAACCCTCGCCCACCATCAGCCGGATCCAGTCGAACGCGCACGGGACCTCGCTTTGCCGCCCTCCCCCCCGGCTCCCATGATTGATATCGCGGCTGTCGATTTTGCCTACGGCAGTCATCAGGTCCTCTTCGACGTCACTCTTCCTATCCCGCCCCGCGCCGTGACCGCCTTCATCGGGCCATCCGGCTGCGGCAAGACGACCCTTTTGCGGTGTATCAATCGGATGAACGATCTGATCGACCACGCTCGCCTGACGGGCGGGGCCATTCGCCTCGACGGGATTGATATCAATGCGCCCGACGTGGACGTGGTTGATCTGCGCCGGCGCGTCGGCATGGTTTTTCAGAAATCGAATCCATTTCCCAAATCGATCTACGAAAATATTTCCTACGGCCTGCGCATCGCCGGCGTGAACAAGCGCTCGCACATCAACGAGGCAGTCGAGAAGAGTCTGCGCTCCGCCGCGCTCTGGGAGGAAGTGAAGGATCGCCTCGAGAGCAACGCGCTCAGTCTGTCGGGCGGACAGCAACAGCGCTTGTGCATCGCCCGCGCTCTGGCCGTCGAACCGGAAATCATCCTGATGGATGAACCTTGTTCCGCGCTCGATCCCATCGCCACGGCCAAGGTGGAAGAATTAATCCACCAATTGAAGAACGACTACACCATCGTCATCGTGACACACAATATGCAGCAGGCTGGACGCTGTTCCGATCACACTGCTTTCTTCTATCTAGGGCGCCTGGTCGAATTCGGTGACACCGGCCTCATCTTTAGTAATCCACGACAACGCAAAACCGAAGACTACATCACCGGTCGCTTCGGTTGAATCCCTCGCTCCAGATGATCGCACCACGCCATATTCTTGGAACCTTTGACGAAGCTCTCACTTCCCTGCGCAACAACGTGCTCATGATGGCCGGCCTGACCGAGCGAACTTTTGATCGGGCCATGCGCGGCCTGCTCGAACGGAACGATGATCTTTGCGCCAACGCTATCGCGGACGACGAAGAGATCGATCAGCTGGAAAAGCTGGTGGACAAGGAGGGAGTTGATTTGCTTCTCCGCTTTCAGCCGGTTGCCTCCGACCTGCGTCGCGTGGTCGCCGCCATGAAACTGAGTCCGAACATCGAACGGGTGGGAGACCAGGCCACCACGGTGGCGCGCCGCGCCCGGAAATTAAATCGTCACCCCGCCCTGGTCGAAACGGAGTTGATCGAACCGCTCTACGCTCTGGCCATGTCCATGTTTAAGGACGCCATCGATGCCTATGTAAAAGAAGACGTGCCGTTGGCCATGGCCATTATTCCGCGCGACGACGAACTCGACGAAATGAACGCGACGGTGCAGCGACAATTGATCGAGTGCATGGCCCATGATCCGGAACAGTTGCGTGGTTACCTGAATTTGATTTTTGTGGCGCGTTGCCTGGAAAGAGTAGGCGATCACGCGACCAACATCGCGGAGGACGCGGTCTATGCCGCGGCGGCCGAGGACATTCGTCATCAGCCTTTCGTGGCGGCAAGTTGAAGGGGTCCCGGGCGGACTGGACCGATTGCCAGATGTCGTCGAATCCTGCAAATTGTTGTCGTGAAGAAGGCGCTCATCATTTGCCCGGCGGCCATGCTCCTCCAATTTTTGCCCGCCTGTGGCGTTCTGCCGGGTCCGTCGACGGAAGAAGTCCGTCAGACGCCGAACAAGGCCGTCTATCGCGCGTCCGAGGAAGTACGGGCCGACGATGCGTCGCCGGCAGTGTCGGCCCGTCAAAAAATTCCGGGCGAGTAAGCCACCTTAACGCGAACATTTAGCCCCGAACTGGAGATAAACCTGAAATGTTTGCAGGATTACGTTCAGAATGATCCGGTTTTCAAACGGGATCTCAGGTCGCTCGCCCGTTGGTCCGACCTCGCAATACTCCCCGTCCCGAAGCAACGAAAACGTCACTTTGCCGACATCGCCATAAACCCTAAGATCGATTGTCCATGAAACGGAAAGTGCTTTTCATTTGCATCCATAACAGTGCGCGGAGCCAGATGGCAGAAGCGTGGCTTAACGAACTTTGTGGAGAGACCTTCCTCGCCCAAAGCGCCGGGCTCGAACCGGGTACCTTGAATCCTCAGGCCGTCGAGGTGATGCAGGAAGTCGGTATCGATATCTCGCACAAGGCAACGCAGGCTGTCTTTGACGTATTTAAATCGGGCCAGCTTTTCGCCTTCGTAGTCACCGTATGTGATGAAACGAGCGCGGAGAAGTGTCCGATCTTCCCCGGACCCGGCCGGCGCCTCCATTGGAGTTTTCCCGATCCCTCGGCCGTTACGGGTTCGTCGGAGCAAAAGCTTGAGCAGGTTCGTCAAATCAGAGATCAAATTCGCGCCCGCGTGGAGAGCTGGTGCGCGGAGGTCCGCTCCTCCGACGTGGCCGGCGCCTGAGACCATGCGGCAAAAATTGATCGCCGAATTTTTGGGGACGTTCGCCCTCGTCTTTGCCGGCACGGGAGCCATTGTCATTGACGAAGTGAGTGGCGGCGCCATCACCCACGTTGGCGTCGCCCTGACTTTCGGGCTCATCGTCCTGGCCATGATTTATACCCTGGGCGACATCTCCGGTGCCCACATCAATCCCGCGGTTACCATCGCTTTCTCCTGCGCGGGCCGGTTCCCTTTTAAAAACGTCATCCCCTACATCGCCGCCCAGTGCCTCGGTGCGATCGCTGCCAGTTTGACTTTGCGGCTGCTTTTTCCGCAGCATATCGGGCTGGGTGCGACCCTTCCGGCGGGAGCGTCTCTGCAATCCTTCGTCCTTGAGTTCATTCTCACCGCGCTACTCATGTTCGTTATCCTTGGCGTCTCGACGGGCGCCCGCGAGAAGGGGATCACCGCCGGCATTGTGGTCGGTGCGGTTATCGCCCTGGAAGCGATGTTCGCCGGACCCATCTGCGGCGCCTCCATGAATCCGGCCCGCTCACTCGGGCCAGCCCTGGTTAGCCTGCATCTGCAGAGTCTCTGGATTTACCTCAGCGCTCCCGTGCTCGGAGCGATCCTTGGCGTGTATGCCTGCCGCCTTATCCGCGAGCCCGATGGATCCTCTTCCGTCGAAGCCTAAGTTCGTTTTAGGAATTCAATCCGAGCGGGCCAGCAAGCTGGTCTGTTCCGCGGGAAGCACATCAAGCATTCGCCGTTGCGTGATGGTGACGTGCATTCCGATATGCAGGCGATCGTAAAGCGCGATTACGTCTTTGGAGCGCATACGAATACATCCGAAGCTGGCCGGCTTGCCAATCCGTCGTTCTTCGGGGGTGCCATGAATGTAAATGCAGCGGTCGTGTGCTCCGCGGTTTTGTGTTTCCATCCCGCGGAGCCAGATGACACGCGAGACAATGGCATCGCGGCCGGGAGCATCCATGCCAACAAACTCGCCGGTCGAGACGCGGTTCTTGATGACCGAACCGGTAGGAAGTCTATCGCCGAATTTGGCGGAGACGAAGAGTGTGCCTAACGGAGTGCGGTAACTTCCGTTGGTGTCGCCCGTGCCGAACTTCGAGGTGGAAACCGCATAGCATACCATGACCCTGTTGTGATCTTTCAAGGCCAGCTGTTGGTCCGGAATGCTTACCACGACTTCCGGCCCGGTCGCCCCCGCCAGGGCTGGGCAGCCCCAAGGGCGGTTCGCACAACCAAGCCTATGATGGCCGACAATTCGTAGCGGTTTCGTCGCTTCATCGACGCGACAGGTATGGCGGGTGCGTTATCTCTGGCGGTATCAAATCCGCGAGACCGAGCATCGCGGTGGGAACAACGGGAGGATAATTGACCATCTCAATCACGCCGGTCTCCCGTTCAACCAGCGCGGAGCAGGTTTCAACCCAATCGCCGCAGTTGTAGTATGTGACCGGCCCGATCCGGCGGATGGCCGCGCTGTGAATGTGGCCGCACAGGACCGCATCGACCGCATCCTTGTTCGCATAACGAACTACCTCCTCTTCGAAGCGCCCGATGAAGCTGACCGCATCCTTCACTCGTTTTTTTGCGTAAACGCTCAGCGACCAATAGCCGAGACCGAAACGCCGTCGGAAGAAATTAATGGCCGGATTAAGCGAAAGCAGGAATTGATAGCAAATATCCCCCAGGAAAGCGAGCCACTTCACATTTTGCACAACGGTGTCCAGCTCGTGTCCGTGCATAACGAGAATCCTGCATCCATCGGCCGTGACGTGAATGGCCTCCTTCTCGATCGTGATGTTGCCATAGACTCCCTCGAATTGGCTGACCATCTCGTCATGATTTCCCGGGATGTAGACGACCCGTGTTCCTTTGCGAGCCTTACGCAAAATTTTCTGAATGACGTCGCTGTGCTGCTGCGGCCAGTAAATGCCACGACGCAATTGCCAGATATCGATCAGATCGCCCACCACATAAAGAATGTTGCACTCGTAATCGCGCAAAAATCCAAGCAGCAGATCGGCCCGGGCCCCGCGCGTGCCGAGGTGCACATCGGAAATCCAAATGGCGCGGACACGGCAAGCGGAGCCGGGTTGAGCGCCCAAGATTTCCGTGGAAAATCGCGGGAGGGCTGTTGCCTCCATTGCGTGGGTGAGAACCTAACGACGGGGCGCTGGTTGCGGCAACGGCAGTATTGTGACGTTTGTGTGGCAAGCCGCCTCTTGTGCGCCAGGGGACTACGAATAGTTTTCTCCCGTGCCCACCCTTCCGCCAAAGTGAAACTGTCCCCGCTCAAACCTGTCGCGCATTCCGGAAAGGTCCGGTGGTCACGGTAATCGGGACGAAGACCGCGTACCCCTGGCTCCCTCTGCTGGGTGGCGTGCTCGTTCTTTTCGTCGCTTTGGTAGCCCTTCGGATCAACGGCTCTTCCTCCACCTTTTGGTATTACGATCTGCATGACTTGAAGAATGCGCAGGGGGCTCTTCTGGGGTCGCCCAAGCCAACGCGGTCCGATGAGTGGATGGTCTGGACTCCGGCGATCCTCGCGCAGCTGCATCACCATCCTTCCATGCCGGTGGAAAATCCTTCGTTAGGCGCCGGGACCTCTCCTCTCCTGATGAGTCTACCCGTCCGGCATTACACCATGCTCTCTCGGCCGCAATTGTGGGGATTCTTTTTTCTCGATACCGAAAGAGGGTTTTCCTGGTATTGGAATTTTAAAGTATTCGGATTGCTGGCCGCTTTTTATCTCCTGCTTCTCGTCTTGACCCGCGGACGTTCTGACATCGCCATCCTCGGTTCCATTGCGATCAGCTATTCCAGTTTCGTGCAGTGGTGGTTTTCCAGTCCCCCCATGCTGCCGGAAATGCTGGCCTCATGGGCGGTCGCCCTGGTTTGCGGGTGGATCCTCTTTCAGCCGGCGGCTGCTTGGAAAAAGATGGGAGCCAGTCTCGTCCTCGTCGCCTGCGTCATCAACTTTGTCCTGTGTTGCTATCCTCCCTTCGAGATTCCACTCATCTATCTGGGGGCCGCCCTCTTCGCTGCGTTTCTTTGGACGAGTCGCCGGAGCCCGACGCACCGGGGATGGATCTGGACGGGCGCTTGTGGCTTCGCGGCGGTCGCACTTCTCTGGCCGGTCTTCCTCGAGTGCCGTTCCACTCTGGAAATATTGGCGCACACCAGTTATCCCGGGACCCGCCGTCATCACGGGGGCGGGATGTCGTTCGCGCAGTTTTTCGGTGGTCTTATGAATTTTTTCGATGGCGAACGCGAGCACGCCGACGCGTACGCGAACACCAGTGAAGCTGGGAATTTTCTCCCGCTTTGGATCCTGGCCATGATGGTTCTGTTGCTAAACGCCTGGGAAAAGCGCTTCGTCCGTCGCGATATCGGTCTTCCTCTGGCTCGCACGTCCTCTCTTCTGGTGGCCTTGGGCTTCTTCATCCTTTTCCTGGGCACCTATGCCCTCTTCGGATTTCCCGGATGGTTGGCGCAAATTACCGGCCTCGGATTCTCCACGGAGAGTCGCAGTCTTATCGGCATCGGCATCGCCGGTATGATCTTCGCGTTTCTCTCTCTTCATCGCGAGGAAAAGCCTCTCCTGCGGAGTTGGTACGGAGCCGGCGCGGCTGTTTTGATCATTCTATCCGCGGCGGTCTATGTAGTCGGCAGCCGGGCGGCCAACCCGATCTTCCTAACGACCACGCGTTCGATCCTGCTGGCCTCCGTGGCAACCGGCCTGGGCGTCTCCTACCTCTTGCTTCCGGCCCGTGTTTTCGGATGCGTCCTCTGCGCCGCCTTGCTCTATAACAATTTCCTGGTCAATCCCATCTCGCAAGGTTTGCCCAGCCTGCTGGAGAGCGCCGCCGCTCGCAAGATCGCGGCGATTTACCAAGCCGATCCCGAGGCGGGGTGGGCGGCTTACGAGCGCAGCACTTTGCCGCAGTTCGTCCTGGCGAGCGGCGCACATGTTCTGAATGGCGTGAAGATCGTGCCTCCCCTGGAACTGCTCCGGCAAATAGATGTGAGCGGGGCGAGCCGTGAGATTTACAATCGATATGCCTACATCGTTTTCCGCCTTCCGCGCCCGGGCGAAAGCGGGCCGCATTTTGAGTCGTCCACGCCCGATTCCTATCGCCTCTTTATCAGCCCGACCGATCCGGCCTTGCGGGCGGCCGGTCTCAAATATGTCGTCTTCCGGCGTGTTCTCACTCCGGAAGAGACCACCGGCCTAACGCTGCTGAACGCCTTGCCGGAGAGCCAGATGTGGATCTATAAACTTCTGTAGTTCCCCGCGCCGCAACCAGGGGCAAGCCCGATTGGTTGGCACTACGACTGCTAAAACACAGCCCATATGGAGTCTCTACCCCCGGCTGGGAATGCCGACCGCCCGATCCACACACTCTCCCTCAAGGCGATTCTGGTGGTGGATGACGATCAGCAACTCGCCTCCGCCTTGCAGTGGATTTTGGCGGACGAAAATTTTCTGGTCGATATCGCTTTCGACGGCGAGGAAGCGATCCTGAAAGTGAAGGCGCATGAATACGACGCCGTCATTTGCGATCTGATGATGCCGAAGTTGCGGGGTGATGAATTTTATCTGAAGGCGCGGGAGATGCGCCCTGTCCTGGCGGACCATTTTATTTTCATCACCGGTTTTGCGACCGATCCGAATATCAGTGGTTTCCTGGCTGGGCACGACGTGAAATACCTGGTCAAACCTTTTCCGGTGCAAGGCTTGATCAATTGCGTCAGAGAGTTGCTCTCTTAGCGTTGCGCAGAAGAACGAAAGCCCGCCGACGGGAATCGACGGGCTTCCGTTTTACTTAACCTAACCGAGTGGAAATTATTTGATGGGAACGAACCCGACTTGCTCGACGATTTTCTGTCCGCCCTCGCCGACCGTAAAATCGATAAACTCTTTGGCCACCCCGGCCGGGTCGCCGTCCGTGTAAAAGAAAGTAGGCCGGGCGTAGGGATATTTGTTCGCCTGGACGCTCTCTTTTGAGGGCGATGCGCCATCCACGGCCAGAACCTTGATGCCCGCCGCTTTGGTGTAGGCGAGTCCAACATAGCCAATGCCATTAGCGTTCTTGGCGACTTCCGATGCAATCTGTTCGTTGCCCGCCAGTTTTTGCGAGTCTTTTGCGTAATCCCGCTTTTTCATGGCCAGCTCTTTGAACTCGGCATGGGTCCCGGATGATGTATTGCGCGTGTACGTCGAAATCTTGCCGGCCGCGCCGCCCACCGCACTCCAGTCCGTCACGTCGCCCGTAAAAATTTGTTCAACCTGTCGTTTGGTTAGGCCGGTCAGGGGATTGGCGGCATTGACGATCACGGCGATGCCATCGTAGGCCACGGTGGTTGGCTTGAGCTGAACTCCCTTGCCGGCGCCCGTGCTGATTTCTTCCGGTTTGGCCGGCCGGCTCGCCATGCCGATGGCGGCCGTTTTATCGATCAGCGCGGCGAATCCGGTGGTAGAGCCCTCGGCCGCGATATCAAAGCTGGTCCCGGGATGTTGCGCTTTGAATTCCTCCGCCAGCTGAGGGACCAATTTAGCTCCCAGCGTATCGGACCCCTTGATGACGAGACTGTCTGCCCGAAGCGCAAGAGGAATTGCGCAGACAGCCAGGATGGTGATTGCCAGTGTTTTCATGTTCGTTAGGTCTTTCGCTTAACGTGGGTTTACCGGATGGGGACAAATCCGACTTGGGCCACGATTTTCTGACCGGCCGCGCTCAGGGTGAAGTCGACGAATTGCCGGGCGAGGCCACTCGGCTCTCCGTTGGTGTAATAAAAGGTGGGCCGCCAGTAAGGGTAGGAATGGTCTTGCACGGACTTCACCGAAGGCGTCGCGCCGTCGATAGAGACGACTCGCAGGCCGGATGCCTTGGTGTAAGCCATGCCCACGTAACCAACGCCGTTCACGTTCTTGCCCACTTCCGAAGCGATTTGTTCGTTCCCCGCCATCTTCTGGGAACTGCCGGCATAGTCGCGCTTCTTCATGGCCAGCTCCTTGAACTCCGAGTAGGTGCCGGAAGAAGTGTTCCGCGTGTAAATCGAGATCTTCCCTCCCGCTCCACCAATCGCGCTCCAGTCGCTCACCTCACCGGTGAAGATTTGTTCGACCTGCTTCCTTGTCAGTGTCTTGATCGGATTCTTCGCATTCACGATCACGGCAATGCCGTCGTAAGCCACGATGGTCGGCTTCATATTCCGGCCTTTCGCGGTCGCCGCGCCTACTTCCGAAGATTTGGCTCGTCGACTGGCCATGCCAATGTCGGCCGTCCCGTCAATGATGGCGGCGATCCCGGTGGTCGATCCTTCCGCGGCGATGTCGAAGGTAGTGCCGCCGTGTTGCGCTTTGAACTGTTCGGCCAACTGCGGGACCAGCTTGGCCCCCAGGGTGTCCGACCCCTTGATGACCAGACGATCCGCCCTGGCTGCGGTGAGCCCGAGGCCGAGGACAAGGGCGATAAGAAGATTTTTTAGGTTCATAATTTTTAGTGTGGAGATCGGTTTTAGAATTTTACGTTGAGGTCAGCCTGGAAGAGTTGATAACGATCAAGCGGATTGATCCCGATATCGCCGGAGCCGCCCGTTCCCAGGTCGGTGTCGCTGCGCGAGCCGTAGCCGTAAGTCATGTTGAAGATGACCGCGTCGCTCAAAGCGTAACCCGCCTGCACGGCGACGCCCTGCATATTGACGCGACTGTCGAACAAATCCGAATCGACCAGATTCGGATCCAATGCGTACTGCTCGGTGTGCTGCCAGAAGACGTTGACCTGCCAGTCGTGTTTGACCTTCAACTGGCCGATGCCCAGGCCGACTTGATAGGCGTAGCGCTGGTCGCCCTTGGTGGGATGACCTGCAGCGTTGGCCCGGTCCTGGCCTTCGAGATTGACCGCGAAATCTCCAAAGATTCGCATGGGCAATTCGCCGAGCTTCCAGCCGATTTCCATCGGCACATCGAAGACGAGCAGGCTGTTTATGCCGGTTTGATTGAGGGCCAGAGAACTGGAGTTGGTCGCGGTGACCGAGCCGCCCACGAAATGGGTGTTAAAGGTGTCGCCGTTGCCCGTGTAATTGTAGAGCGTGGGGGCCACCTGCAGGTAAATGTTCTTCGGGAAATTGAGTTTGGCCCCGATCTGCCAGGCCAGCATGAATGCATCGGTGTTCGGTACCAGTTTGCCGCCTGAAACGGCGCGTGCTCCCAGCGGATTTTCCGGATTTGAATCGTCGTAAACGAACTGGGCGAAATTGGCGAACAGATCGAGCTTCAGCTTGAATGGCTCGGAGGGACTTGCCCCTGCGGCCACGTTCTTCCCATCTTTGCTGTAGGATGCTGCGACCGCGTCGCCGCCCCCTCCAAGACTAAAATTGAACGAATGTTTCCATTGTTCGGCCACACCCTCCGGGTTGATGTCGGCGTCCCACACCATCAGTGTCGTGACGAGTGGTTGCGGCATTCTCCCGGCGGTTAACGTGATGTCGGGAAATCCTCGATAGCCCAGATAAGCCTGACCCACGGCGATGCCGTCGCTGCCTTTGGCGAAGGGTCCGCCGCCGCCTGCGGAGGAACTCGACGTATCATCCGCCAGGGTCACATTGGTAGAGCGCGGGCTGGCGCTGGTTTCCAAGCGAATTCCGAAGAACCAGTCGTCCGCCAGAGTGCCGCGCAACCCCAGTCGCAAGCGATAGCGTTCGCGTTGACGCTCCTGCCAATCGTCGTGCGTCGTCCCAATGGCATCGGTTTGCCCGCCCCGATATTCATAACGGATGCGGGCATCGCCGTAGAGTTCCAGCTCGGTAATGGGCGCGGAGAGTTTCCACTTCCCGCCGGAGGTGGTGGCCACTTCCTTGGTCAACTCGGCGCGGACTTCCTCCGCCTCCTGATCGTTGATGATTTTCTTACGGACGAGCAGGTCGAGCAGCGCGCCCGCGTCCTGGGCGCGAGCCATGATGGGACCCAGCGCGAAGAGCAAGGTAGTGGCTAGCAATATCGATTTTCGGGCAAGCATGTTGTGTCTCCTTGAGGTTGAGGGATTCTTCGCCAGAGGGAGCCCGTGGCTCATCGTTATCCCTTGCGAACGGCGGCACTCTAGGAAGCCATTGTTACGATCGAATGACGGCCATGTGACAATTAGGTGAACTCTTCGTGATCGCGTACTGACCTCTTTGCAGGGGGAAGACGTTGTCGTCCCGGGAAGCCAGTGGCTTCCCCTGCAGATCTCCGACAATCCAGGCTGCCTAACGAATGAGTGGAGGGAGGCGCGCCGTCACGTCCGAGGCCTCAGCGCCGACAGCGCGGCGCCTCCAAAAAGAATAGCGCTCGCGAGCGCTTCCCGGAGTACTACGGTGTCGACTTCGGCAACGGCTGCGCGGGAACGCTCGAGGCCGGCGCAGAGGGAACGGCGGACGCTGCGGTCGGTGGTGTCACGCTCGAGGCAGGTGCCGTCGGGTGAAGCCCATTGGGTGCGACGGAGGAGGAGGGCGCCGCTTGTGTTTTCATGAGTTCCCGCCGGAGTCCGCTATCTCCAGAAGACTTGTGCGCGTACAGAATGGAGAGGACGAACGTTATGATGAAGAAGAATCCGGCCAGATAACCAGTGAACTTGACCAGCACGTTAGTCGTCTGGGCGCCGAAAATATTTTCCGTGACCCCTCCGCCAAAGGCGGCGCCAAGTCCCTCGCTTTTAGGGCGTTGCATCAAAATCACAAGGATCATGAGCAGTGCCACAACCATCCAGACGACGAGCAAAGTATTGATGAGAATCGACATGGGGACGCCCAATATGGCGAAAGAGAGGCGAGAATCAACCGCCGAACGAATCTCACGGTAGGGTTGCAATGTAGTGCCGCGCAAATGTCCCTGTAGCCGCCCCCGCCGTATCGGAGCGTCTTTTCATTCTCAGGGAAACGCACGGGTTGCCGTCCCGGGAAGCTGGCACCGTCTCTACACAATAAGATACTACGACGTTTTGATCTTGTTCCAGATCGCGTCCAACTCGGCCAAACCCACTTCGCCCAACTGATGACCAGCCGCCTGCAGGTGTTCTTCCATCAGATTGAAACGCGCAACGAATTTATCCGTCGCCTTCTGTAAGGTGCTCTCCGCATCGAGCCCGCTTTTTCGCGCCAGATTCACCACGGCGAACAGGAGATCGCCCATTTCCTCTTCGACGGCCGCTTCATTCCGGGAAGCCATGGCTTCCTTCGTTTCGCCAAGTTCTTCGTCCACTTTGGCCATGACCTCAGGCAGATGTTCCCAGTCGAAGTTTACGCGGGACGCTTTTTTTTGCGCCTTTTGCGCCCGCATCAAAGCGGGCAACGCCACGGGCAGGCTGTCCAGATAGTGGGAGTGCGTATCTTTCTTCTCTTCGCGTTTGATCGCTTCCCATTGTTTTAACACGGCCCCCGTGTCGCGCGCATTACTCTCGCCAAAGACGTGAGGATGCCGGCGGATCAGCTTTTCGGAAATGCCGGCGGCGACCTCCCGGATATCGAAAGTACCGGCTTCCCGCGCCATCTCGGCATGCATGACGATATGGAGGAGCAGGTCGCCCAATTCTTCGCGAAAATGCGGAGTGTCGTGGGCGCGAGCCGCTTCCACCACTTCGTACGTTTCCTCGATCAACTGGGGCAGAATGGAAAGGTGCGTCTGCTCGCGGTCCCACGGACAGCCGCCGGGGGCGCGCAACAGCGCCACGAGTTCGCACAGGCGGGAAAATTCAGCGGTGCCGGGAAACAGCTCCGCTGGCCGAATGTCTTGACCATCCATCTTCTGTTCGTCCCGGGCCATCGCTTCAGATACGCCAGAGCGAGCGATGAGCGCGGAATTCGGAGATTTCGCCGGACGTCTTTCTCCCGACATAAATGGTGATACCGATCACGCTGAGGAGGGTGCTGACAAAAATGAAGGCGACGAGCCAGGAGGGAATGTGTCCCACGCGCAGGGCGTGATAGAAGGAAGGCAGATTGTCCATGGCCATGGGCGCGTGCAAAAAAATCTTGGTCACCCAGGCCACCATGATAAGGACAAAAATGAATACGTAATTGCGTTTCAGGCGGCGGCCCACTGCTTCGAATTTGCTGATCTTGAACGAAGGGAGGATCAAATCTTCGCAGACCAGCTTCTTCCATTCGCCCTGCAACATGTCCCCTTTTTCCATCACCATGGGAACGAGGAAATGGGCCTCGAGCATGCGGACGCGCGCGCGGAACGCATCGTAAAAGCGATAGCGCCGCGCCTCGATCCAAAGCATGACCCAGACGATGGCCAGATTAAAAAAGAAGATGATGTGGGGCACGTCGCGATTGGCAAAGGCAATCGTGATGATGGCCGTGCTGCTGGTGATGGCCCAGTTGGTCGTGATATCGAGACGCTGTCGCCAGACCATGATCCGGCTTAGTTCGCCGCGATAAAAATGCGACATGGCATTGACGTAACTCGGATCGTAAATGCTGCTCTGCAACGAGACGGTTGCCTCGGTGTTCAAAGCGGGGGTGATGTTTTCTGTTGCCACGGCTACTCGATTAACTGGATAACTGCTTTCCCGCCGGAATCCAACAAATCCTCACCCATGTCTCTCGTGCTTGCCGACTTGCTGAAGGAAAAGCAGGTGGACCTTGATTTGCGCGGGCGCACCATGGAGACGGCTTTGCAAGAATTAGTGGCGCTGCTGGCGGCCGACGAGCAGGTGCGCGAGTCGGAGAACTTTCTCGAGCAGGTACTGGCGCGGGAGCGGTCCAATCCCACGGTGCTCGAACACGCCATAGCGTTTCCGCACGCCCGCACCGAACTGGTCGATAAGATTGTGCTGGGCATCGGCCGCAGCCATTCCGGGATTCCTTTCGGACCGGCCGGCGAGCGAGCCCGGCTCATCTTTCTGCTAGGGGTGCCGCAGCGTTTGGTCAGCGATTACCTGGTTAGCGTGGGTGCGCTGGCTCGTCTCCTGAAAGATCCGGAGGTGCGGCAGCGATTGTTCGCGGCGAACAGTCCGAAGGAGTTTCTGGATGTCCTGCGCGCACCGGACGAGACGCGTTTCGACTAGGCGCTACTCGGATTTTTTCAAGAGCTGTTTGCGGGCGCGGTCCAGCTGACGCCGCTCCGCATCGGTCAGGCTGCCGATTCCGGACTTGGAAATTTTATCGAGGATCGGGTCGACTGAACTGGAGAGGTCGTCCGGCTCGATCACGCGGCGCGCGGCGGATTTTTGAACGATATGCAACTTTGGTCTGCGCCGAAACCAATGGAATTTGGGCAACGGAGCGAGCGGGATACGGCCCTGAACATAACGGATGAATCCGAAGGACGTCAGGCACATGGCCCACATGATGGTGAGGTTTCCCCAAAGATGCTTGGGCAGGTACTGCATGGAGGCAAGGACCAGGCCGGCGAAGGCCAGCCATTTGAGATTTACCCAGGACATGACTTCCATGTCTGGATACAACGCCGCGAAGGCTATGAACATGCCGATGGTCAGCTCGTATGACCCCACGTAAGTCCAAGGAATTCCAGTGGGACCCCAGAGGAGTAGAACGATCACCGGCGCGAGCAAGAGCAGGCCTATCAAACCGAGATAGCGTCGAACCCCGAGGTATTGCTCAACCTGATTACCGGACCAGTAGAAGAAGAGGATGCTAAACAGGAAGAAGAAGTTGGCGTCCTGAATCAAAGGCGCGGTGATCGGTTGCCACAGCCGGCCGTGCAGGAACGGGTAAATCTGAAGGGCCAGTGGCGAAATATTCCAGGGGACCGTCTCGATAATGACGGTGGCAAACATGCCGATGATGAATAGCCCGCACAGGATCGACGTCACGCGAACGGGGTAGCGGCCGATCCAAGTGACTGGCCGGTAGTCATCCGAGGTGGTGACTCCGAACATGTGGGAATGAACAGCCGCCGTTCCTTCCGTGCAAGCCAACTTCAAACAGCCGGGCTAAAAATCTCTTGGAGAAGCCGCCGACTCGGCCAAAATTGTAAGTTCTTCGGACGCTCCGGAGTTAGAACCACTTTCATGAAAGATATCGCTCCTGCTATTTCACCGCCCGCCGGAATGGGTGATCACAAGCCAGCCAATCAAGCCGTCCTGGATTGGGTTCAGGAGGTCGCTCAGCTCACCACGCCGGAGAACATTTTTTGGTGTGACGGATCCGAGGCCGAGAACTCCTACCTGATCGAGGAAGGCCGTCGTCAGAACATCCTGATCAAGTTGAACGATCAGAAGGTGCCGCGCTCCTACCTGCATCGTTCCAACCCGAACGACGTGGCGCGCGTCGAGCAGTTCACTTTCATCTGCACCCCCACGAAGGCGGAGGCCGGCCCGACCAACAATTGGTCCGCTCCCGCGGAGACTTACACCAAACTGCACGCGTTGCTCAAAGGCGCCATGGCCGGACGGACCCTGTTTGTCGTTCCCTACATCATGGGTCCGCCGGAGTCGCCCCTGGCCAAGGTTGGCTTCGAGATCACCGATTCGATTTATGTCGTTCTGAGCATGCGAATCATGACGCGCATGGGAGAGGTGGCGGTCAAGCGTCTCGGGGCCGATCCAAAAGCAGAGTGGAATCGCGGCGTGCATTCACTCTTGAATGTTGATCCGACCGAGCGGTTCATTTGCCATTTTCCGCAGGACAACGCCATCATATCGGTCGGCTCCGGTTACGGCGGAAACGTTCTGTTGAGCAAGAAATGTCTGGCTCTGCGCATCGGCTCCTATTTGGCTAATAAGCAGGGCTGGCTGGCCGAGCACATGTTGATCATGGGGGTGGAATCGCCGGAAGGCCGCAAACATTACGTGGCCGCCGCCTTTCCGAGCGCCTGCGGAAAAACAAACTTCGCCATGCTCATCCCGCCGCAACGTTTCGCCGGCTGGAAAATTACGACGGTGGGAGATGACATCGCGTGGATGCAGATTCGCGACGGCCGCCTTTACGCGGTCAATCCCGAGAACGGCTACTTCGGAGTAGTCCCGGGGACCAGTTACAAATCGAATCCGAACGCCATGAAGTCGATCGAGCACGACACGCTCTACACGAATGTGGCCCTGACGGACGAAGGCGATGTCTGGTGGGAGGGGAAGGATGGTCCGCCGCCTAAACATGCGATCGATTGGAAGGGGAATGATTGGACTCCCGATGCAAAAGAAAAAGCGGCGCAACCGAACAGCCGTTTCGCCACGCCCATGCGCAACAATCCGGCCCTCGATCCCGAGGTGGAGAAAGGCGAGGGCGTCCCGATCAGCGCGATCATTTTCGGAGGACGTCGCGGCGATACCATGCCGCTCGTTTTTCAGGCCCGTGATTGGAATCAAGGGGTTTACCTCGGGGCGACCATGGCGTCGGAAACCACGGCGGCTGCCACCGGCGCGGTCGGCCAGGTGCGGCGCGATCCCATGGCCATGCTGCCTTTCTGCGGCTACAACATCGGTGATTATTTTAGTCACTGGCTCAAAACGGGGAAGCGTCTGACCCGGGCGCCCCTCATTTTTAATGTTAATTGGTTCCGCAAAGGAGCAGACGGCCACTTTCTCTGGCCCGGCTTCGGCGATAATATGCGCGTGTTGAAGTGGATCATTGAGCGGTGCGAAGGCAGCGACGCGGCCGTTCAATCACCGGTCGGCTGGCTGCCGCGGCCGCACGATCTCGATCTGCAGGGATTGGATGTTCCGCATCAGGACTTGATCGCGCTCCTCGGAGTCGACCACGGCGAATGGCAAAAGGAACTGGCCGGGCATAAAGCCTTTTTCGAATCGCTCGGCGGCGTCGTGCCGCAGGAATTGCTCGAGCAACGCGACAATCTGGTCGCACGTTTTCAGGAAAAAACGTAACCCCGTTCGGGAGGCTTGCCGGGCAGGCAGTGAGGAGGCAGCTGGCCGCGAACTCTTCTGAAGCGACAGTCTGGGCCCGCAGAATCCCGCAAAAATTTGCGCATGGAGTCCGGTTCTCCGATACTCTCCAGTGGGTTTAAAGGTTGTCGAAAAAGAAGGCGCGATGGCGCCGGTAAAGTGCGCTTGCATTGAGATTCGGGGGGCGCGGCAGAACAATCTGAAGGGCATCGACGTCGATCTACCTCTCGGCCAATTGACCGTCATCACGGGCCCGAGCGGCAGCGGCAAATCAAGTCTCGCCTTCGACACTATCTACGCGGAAGGCCAGCGGCGTTACGTCGAGACCTTCAGCCCCTACATGCGGCAGTTCCTCGATCGCATGGACAAACCGCGCGTCGATGAGATCCGTGGAATTCCGCCGGCCATCGCGATCGAGCAGGCGAACCCGGTCAAAAGTTCGCGCTCCACCGTGGGGACGATGACCGAGATCAATGATTATTTGAAGCTGCTCTGGCCGCGCGTGGCTCGTGCCTTCTGCCCGGGATGTGGACGCGAGATCAAACCGGAATCGCCTCAATCCATTGCCGACGAAGTGATGGAAACGTGTCTCGGACAGAATGCCTTGCTCACTTTTTGGGTGGCGGTCCCGGCCAAGACCGAGCCGCGCGCTTTCTTCGGCTTCCTCCAGCAGCAGGGATACCTGCGCATGTGGATCGACCAGAAAATCGTGCGGGTCGATACCGACGAAAAAATCAAAAAACTGGGCGCGCGCATTCAGGTGATTCAGGACCGAATTCTGGTTAACGAGGAAAACCGCTCGCGCCTGACCGAAGCGATCGAAATTGCCCTCCGTTTCGGGAAGGACCGGATCAATGTGGTCATATTGCCGGCGGATCAGGGGAAAGGCGGAAAACGAGAAGCGGGCATTCGCGAGATCCCATTTTCCACGGGATGGCACTGCGCCCACTGCGACCTCGATATTCGTCCGCCCACACCCGGTCTCTTCTCTTTTAATAATCCGTTAGGCGCCTGTCCGGAATGCCGCGGATTTGGCCGGACCATTGCGATTGATTTGGCCAAAGCCATTCCAGACCGGGGCCTCAGCATCGCGCAGGGAGCGGTCCGCGTATTCCGCGGCCAGGAATTCGGAGAATCGCAAAAAGACTTGCTGCGCGCCTGCGCTCGCGAGGAAGTCGATATTAACCTTCCCTTCGAAGAGCTGCCCCAAGCCGACCAGGACTTTGTCATCAAAGGAGAGAAGGGAGAGGACGAGGCTGACGACGAATATGCGGACGACACGCGGTGGTATGGGGTGCGGGGGTTTTTCCGCTGGCTGGAGAGCAACACCTACAAGATGCATGTGCGCGTCCTGCTCAGCCGCTATCGCGCTTACACCACCTGTCCCAGTTGTCAGGGCGGACGTTTTCAGCCGGCTACCCTGTACTACCAGATAGTGGAAGGACGCGCGCCGTCCCGTCCGGGGAATGGCGCCGAGCGCGCAACGCCCTCCAGACAGGGTCGGACGCTCACGCTCCCGCAGTTTGATGCACTCTCGATTTCGCAGGCGCGGGATGTCTTGAACTCGCTCGATATTTCCAGGGCCGATTCGACCGCGGAGATGCTGCGCAACGAGATCAGTTCGCGGCTGAATTATCTTTGCGAAGTCGGGCTGGGCTATCTCACCCTGGATCGTTCCACCCGCACGCTCAGTGGAGGCGAGGTGCAACGGGTCAACCTAACGACTTGCCTCGGCGCGTCGCTCGTTAACACGCTCTTCGTCATGGACGAACCGAGTGTTGGACTTCATCCGCGCGATGTCGGGCACCTTATCAGAGTCATGCACAATCTGCGGGACAAGGGCAACACGCTGCTCGTGGTGGAGCACGAGGAAGCGATTATCCGCAGCGCCGATAACCTGCTCGATATCGGCCCCGGTCGCGGCGAGCGCGGAGGCGAACTGGTTTTCAGCGGGCGCTTGCGTGAGCTCTTAGGTGGATCGTGGGGAGCGCACGCTTCCAGCGTGCAGTCCGCGGCATCATTGCCGAGGAAACCGTTTCGGCCGGATACCGAAAGAAGTACGCCGGATGCGTCCGCTCCCCCATCCCTCACCCGCGCTTATCTCTCGGGCGAGAAATCTATCCCCATCCCGAAGTCGCGTCGCAAATCGACCTCCTTCATCAAGATCGCAGGGGCGCGCGCGCATAATTTAAAGAACGTCGACGTTGAAATACCGCTCGGTGTTTTCACCTGCGTGACGGGTGTGTCGGGTTCGGGCAAGTCGACCCTGATTCACGACGTTCTCTACCGGAACCTGCTCCGCGCCAAGGGCCAGCCCTCCGACCAGGAACCGGGCGCCTGCAAATCAGTCACGGGCGCGCATCGCGTCGGTGAAATTGTGATGGTCGATCAATCGACTCTCGCGCGCACGCCGCGCTCTACTCCGGTTCTTTACCTTGGCCTTTACGATCGAGTGCGTGAGTTGTTCGCCGCTCAACCCGAAGCCATGTCGCAGGGACTGACGGCGAGCGCTTTCTCCTTCAATTCGGGGAGCGGTCGCTGTGAACGCTGCTCGGGCACGGGTTTCGAAAAGATCGAGATGCAGTTCCTCAGCGATCTTTACGTGCGCTGCGCCGAGTGCGAAGGCCGCCGCTTTCAACCGCACGTCCTGCGCGTGCAGCTACACGGAAAGTCCATCCATGACGTGCTCGATCTGACCGTCACGGAAGCCATTCGATTCTTCGCTCAAATAGGCGAGCAAAAGACACTCTCCAGCCCGCTCGATGTGCTTGAGGAAGTCGGGCTCGGTTATCTTCGTCTCGGTCAGCCGCTCAACACGCTTTCCGGCGGCGAATCACAGCGACTTAAGTTGGTCCGGCATTTAACGGAGGCTTCCTCCGAAAAATCGAACGGACAATCGACAGGTTCCCGGAGCCTTTTCATTTTCGACGAGCCGACCACCGGCCTGCATTTCGACGACGTGGCCATTCTGGTGCAACTGTTTCAGCGCCTAGTCGAGCACGGTCACTCCATCCTGGTAATCGAGCACAACCTCGAAGTCATCAAATGTGCCGACTGGGTGATCGACCTGGGCCCGGAAGCGGGGGACGAGGGCGGCGAAATTGTGGCGGTGGGGACACCGCAGCAGCTGGCCAAAGTGAAGGAGTCGCATACCGGTCGTTTTCTCCGTGAAATTCTGGGGAGCGCACCCTTCCAGCGTACTGAACGTGGCATCTTGCCACGTTCTTCTATCGCTCCCCAGGATGAGGAGATCGCGCTCGCCGCCGAGGAGCCGCCGCGCTACGGGAACGACTCGCGGGCAAACGTCATCGCCGTCTACGGCGCCCGCGAGCACAACCTGAAAAATATTTCCGTAAATATCCCGCGTGACCGAATGGTCGTCATCACGGGTCTGAGCGGGTCGGGCAAGTCGACCCTAGCTTTCGATATTCTGTTTGCGGAAGGGCAGCGTCGATTCCTCGACAGCATGTCGCCCTACGCCCGCCAATTCGTGGAGCAGTTGGAAAAACCCGACGTGGATCTGGTGGAAGGACTTCCCGCCACCGTGGCCATCGAACAACGGGTTACGCGCGGGGGAGGCAAGTCGACCGTGGCCACCGTGACCGAGGTTTATCATTTTCTTCGTCTGCTCTTCGCCAAAACCGGCACCCAGTTCTGTCCGGACTGCGATCTGCCCGTGGAAAAGCAAAGTCTCGCCGCGATCGTTAGGCAAGTGGAAGCGGCGGCCAGGCGAGGGCCGCTCAAGGTTCTCGCCCCCCTGGTCAAGGCGCGTAAAGGTTTTCACACGGACGTGGCTCGCTGGGCCGAGCGCCAGGGTTTCGAAACGCTCTACGTCGATGGCGTGCTGGTCCCGATCGGACATTTCCGAAAACTGGAGCGCTTTAAGGAACACACCATTGACGTGGTGGTGGGCGCGATCGACGCGCGCCGCATCCTCAAGGCGCGTAACCTGACCCAGCGCGCCATCGATATTGGTCGCGGCACCGCCCATCTGCTCGATTCTAAAAACCGTCTCACCGTCATGAGTACGGAAATGAGTTGTCCGGGCTGCGGCCGCGCTTTTGAAGAACTGGATCCGCGCCTCTTCTCCTTTAACTCGCCGCACGGCGCCTGCGAAGAGTGCGGCGGGTTTGGCGAAATTTGGAATAGAACGCTGCAAACGGGCAAGGAAGATAATGGCGATTCCGTCCTCGAAAACGAAATGGCGGCTGAGCGTGAATCCGAGTCGATCGACCAGGGGGAGGCGCACGCCTGCCCGAGTTGTCACGGATCCCGCCTCAACTCGGTGGCCCGGCATGTCCGTGTGCAGGGCTTTACGATCGATCATTTCACCGCCCAGGCCGCCAGCGAGGCGCGCGAGTCGATCGCCAAATTACGTTTTCGCGGCACCCAGAAAACGGTGGCCGCCGAACTCTTGCCGGAAATAGAACAGCGCCTGCACTTCATGGATAACGTGGGGCTGGGCTATCTGGCCCTGGGACGCTCGGCCAAGACCCTGAGCGGTGGGGAATCGCAGCGCATTCGTCTGGCCGCGCAACTTGGTTCCAATCTGCGCGGCGTCCTCTATGTGTTGGATGAGCCCACCATCGGATTGCATCCGCGCGACAACTTGCAGCTGCTCGACACGCTGACCGCCTTGCGCGAAAAGGGAAATTCGCTCGTCATTGTCGAGCACGACGAGGAAACCATGCGGCGGGCCGATCACATTATCGATCTGGGGCCGCGCGCTGGTCTGCACGGCGGCGAGGTCGTGGCGCAGGGAACAATGCAAGAGATCGCTCGTTCCACGGTCTCCGAGACGGGCCGCTGTCTGCGGGTTCCGATCGTTCATCCTATTCGCCAGACGCGACGCTCGTTAGACGAGGTCAAGGACTGGATCGAAATCGAGGGCGCGCGCGCCCATAATCTGAAAAATGTGGACGTTCGGTTTCCCATCGGCCGGTTGTCCGTCATCAGCGGAATTTCCGGATCGGGTAAATCGACTCTCATGCATGAAGTGCTCTGGCCGGCCGTGCACGATGCCCTCAACCAAAAGAAGGAGGCCGGAAGTGACGAATTGTTCAAGGCCGTGACGGGGTTGTCCAAAATCGAGGCGGCCTACGAAGTCGATCAATCGCCTATTGGCAAGACTTCGCGTTCCACTCCCGCCACTTACATCAAGGTGTTCGACGAAATTCGAAATGCCTTTGCCCAGTTGCCGGTTTCGCGGGTGCGTGGTTATACCTCCAGCCGTTTCTCCTTCAACACGGAGGGAGGTCGTTGCGAAGCATGCAAGGGCCAGGGCGTGATCAAGCTCGAGATGAGTTTTTTGCCGAGCAGTTTTGTGCCGTGCGAAGATTGTGCGGGTAAAAGATATAATCCGCCCACCCTGGAAGTGCTTTATCACGAGAAGTCGATTGGCGACGTCATGGAGATGACCATCGAGGAAGCCGCTCTGTTTTTTGCCACGCATCAGAAGGTGGCGCGGCCTCTCTCCTTGTTGGTCGAGACGGGCCTCGGTTATCTCAAACTGGGCCAGCCCAGTCCCACCTTAAGTGGCGGGGAAGCTCAGCGCCTGAAGTTGGCGACACAGTTGAAACGCGGGATTGGCCGCGCCCAAAACGAACGGATCCGCAAGATGCGCAAGCCGGGTTCGACCCTCTGCCTTCTGGAAGAGCCCACCATCGGCCTGCACATGGCGGACATTGAGTTGTTGCTCAACGTAGTCCACGCCCTGGTCGATGAGGGGAACACCGTCGTGATTATCGAACACAACCTGAGTGTCATTGCGGAAGCGGATTACATCGTCGACATCGGACCTGAGGCTGGCGCCGATGGGGGCCAGATCGTCGCCTTCGGCACACCGGAAGAAGTTGCCCAAAATCGGTTGAGCCGGACGGCTCCGTTCCTGCGCGAGTTACTCGCGCCGACTCTAAAAAACGAGTTCCAGCCCTGAATGTGCCTAGGCTCGGTCTTCCGAGGACCGGCGAGCAAACAGGGCGATGGGAAGACCAATCCCGAACATGTGCACGAGTAAGCCGGTAACCAAAACGAGGGGCGGGAACGTAACTTTGCGAGGAAAGGCGGACAAAGGAAGGACCACGAGGTTCATGACCGCGTAGATGACGATTCCGTAGAGGAGCCCGGCCATGATGGCCCGACGAACAAGCAGAGGAAACTGACGGCTCGCCAGGTAGAAAATAGCGGCCGCGGAAAGAGCGATCATAAAGTGGAGAAAAAGCCCGAGGGCCGCGATGGGAAACCCTCCCTGGAAAGCCGGGGCCCCGAGAAGGCCACTGGCCACGGACTGAAGCACGCGCGTGGCGGGCACTCCGCGAAAGTGCGAGAACACAATCGCGTAGGTGATATCGCAGGTTCCGGCAACGGCTCCTCCGATGACGATGGCATGAGCGGGAGAATAGCGGCGCATCTGGTGATTCAAGGGCGGGATGGCCTAACGATATGGCAAATCAGTAGGACGTTTTGGACGTGAGGGCCATTTCCCATCGGTCTTTCTTTCTCCTGGAGGTGAATAGGTCAGCCGCTCTGTCTTGTCAGTCACAAAGTTCACTGTCGTCATTCACTCGCTCGCGGATTTCGTTCGGGTGCCGCCCTGAATGGTGGGGGCGGGAAATGCGTTTATGTTGTGGGGTTCGATGGTATCGCTAACACTCGCGTCACCCATGCTCGCCTATTATCTGCACAATTTTGATCCCTTCATTTTCCATATAACGGAAAACATCGGCCCGCGTTGGTACGGCATGGCCTATGTCCTGGCCTTTGTCTGCAGCTACGCCCTTCTGCGCCTGCTGGCCAAACGGGGTTATGCTGATATTTCCCCGGAACGAGTGGGTGATTTTATCACCGGTTGTGCCTTGCTCGGAGTGATCGTGGGAGGCCGGCTGGGCTATGTTTTTTTCTACAAACCCGAGATGTTGCGCGATCCCGTGTCCATCCTGCGCGTCTGGGAAGGGGGCATGTCCAGCCACGGCGGCATCTTCGGGATCCTGGTCTTCACCTTCTATTTCGCACGGCGACATCGGGTTTCCTGGACCAATCTGGGTGATAACCTGGTGGTGACGGCACCGATTGGATTGTTCTTCGGTCGCTGCGCAAATTTTATCAACGGTGAACTCTACGGGCGCGCCGCCCGCCTGGCGTGGGCGGTGCAGTTCCCCAAGGAGTTGCTGGACAGTCCCGGGGAAACGCAGCAGGCCATCACGGCCTGTGCGCCCATCGATCCGTCGCTCAATTCCGCGGAGGCGATCGTGACGGCGGCCCACCATGCGGCCCCGGTGCGGGAGGCGCTGCGCGCTGTTCTCACTCCGCGCCATCCCTCGCAGCTTTATGAGGCATTTTTCGAAGGGATCGTTTTATTCTCGATTCTGTTTTTTGTGAGGACGCGATTACGTCAGCCTAACGGGGTCCTGACCGGATTGTTTTTCATTCTTTATGCGGTATTCCGGATTGTGCTGGAGGCGTTCCGGGAACCGGATGCGGGCTTGATTGCCGGATTCACGCGCGGCCAGTTCTTTTCGTTTTTTCTGGTCGCGATCGGAGCGGTCTTTGTTTTGAGGGCGAGGATGTATCCGAGTTATCCGAAGAGTTGGGGGAAATCCGCCGGGTGATCCTGATCTCATCCCAGGGCGAGCGTGAAGAGAAAGCGGCTTTCGCTTTGCGCGGAATCCGTTATTACTAGGAAGGTGATGCTGAGATGCTCGTTCCGACGTTGATTGCGGCCGGCGGTCTGCTCTTCGC
>JBBRQE010000009.1:0-36386 GCA_038226905.1 Chthoniobacterales bacterium
GACTGCGCGTGGCCCTTCTCGGCGTAGCTTTGACCAAGTCCTGGATCAAGCGTGGCCAAATCGACATGCAGACCCACGCCTGGTTTCCAGATATTGACCACGACCAGTCCGATGATGAGCGCGAAGGTCGAAACGACCTCGAAGTAGAGGAGCGTTTTAATGCCGATTCGCCCGAGTTTCTTCAAATCGCCCATGGAGGCGATCCCGTGCACGACCGTGCAGAAAATGATCGGCGCGATGATCATCTTGACCAGCTTGATAAAACCGTCGCCCAGTGGCTTCAATGATTTGCCAAACTCGGGAAACAAAAACCCGATGGCGATGCCGAGCAGGACCCCGATCAGCACCTGGATGTAGAGAACGCGATACCAGCGTTTTTTTGGTGCCGGAACGGTCATGGAAAGATCGCCTGCCTCAGCGGCGATTCGTGACTTCAGCGGCGATCCCCTGAAGCTTTTCCGCCTCCTGGGCATTCACGGCGAGGCTTCCGAAATCGTGCGGGGCGCCGCGCGGATTGTCCTCGTAAATCGTGGCGTAAATTACGAGCGCCGCGAGATAGCTGCCGGGTCCACTGGGATGCTTCAGGTCACCCGCATACAGCGTTATGTCTGGATACTTTTCCACACATCGGGCAAACGCGGTGCCAACCGGCGCAACCAAGACCTGCTCACCGGGTTCCAGTGCCTCAAGGCGTTTTGCGGATTTCGCGTAACCGTTCTGCAACTCGGCCGTCATCGCCGCCGGATTAGCGAAGCCTTTCGTCGATTTCTCTGAGAAGATATGATTCCCCTTTGCGTAGGCCCACGTCTGGTAGAGGACAATCTTCGCGCCGGGATCTTTCGCCTCGATGCGCTTGTAGAAGGTCTCGGCGTTTTTAACGTGCTCCGCCAGATTGCCGGCGTGGGTTGGCTCCGTGCTGTAATCCTGAAGCACAACCCATTTCCATTGTTTGGCCGCGAGTGCTTCGTCGGTTTTGGGCTGCGTCAGATGAAAGCCAAAATCTTTGCCTCCAACGGCCACCATTTCAGTGGTGAGCTTTTTCCCTTTCGACGTCGCGATGGCTTCGACGAGCTTGGGCACGCCGCCGGACTTCGAGACGGCCGGGTCGCCTGCCCCCATGGTAAAACTGTTCCCAAAGAAGAGGGCGTCATCCGCCCGCAACGGGCCGGTCCAAGTGAAAACGAGAAGGAAAAGTGCGAGGAGAACGGCTGCGCTTGATTTCATAGGAGATCCTTGGGGGGAGACGCTTCTACGCCCGATTAGAGGGGAACGCGTCTCAAAAGTCCATGCCACACCGCAATTATCGAGACGCAGATCCCGCGATCAGTGTGACTGGGCCGCGGTCCGGCACAATTTTCACTAGTGCATACGGCTTTCCCTCGTGGGCGATGAACTGAACTGCAAGACTGGCCTCCTTTTGCCTGGCGCCCGCTCCTTTCCACGCGTCGGGAAGCCGGACCTTCACGGTCAGGGGATAGTCAAACACCGCCGGATCCATTTTGGTGGTCAGGGTCAGGGTAATCCGGGCGGCGCTCGATTCGTTAGTCGTTATGCTGGCGGTATCGCGCTCCTCCCCATAGAGCGCGACGTCGTCGAAGAACCCGGTCCAGAGTTTGTCGCGGTTCTGATTGTAGAAATCGAGAACCTTGCCGTAGGCGATGGTGTAGGGAGCGGTTTCAAAATCCTTCCCGTTGTTGATGAAATGAATAAACACGTTGGCCCAGCCCCGGTAATACTTGTGATGGGGACTGTTGGCGTCGGCCGCGAACAGGTTGTTGAGATTTAGAGCAGCGATCTTTGGATCGGTGCTGCTGCTGAGCACGTTCAGGACGCCGGTCGTAGCGTGGATGTTGAAGTAATCGATCAGGTTGGCTTCGCTGATGGCCTGCCCGCCTCCGCCTCGCGCCGCGGCGAAATATTTCACAAGGGCAGGTCGCCAATTACTGTTGGGATAGTAGCCGCCCAGAATACCGAACACATGCACGCCCGAACCGGGATAAACGAAAGTCTTCGTCTGGTGGCCCGCTACATGAGAATCGATTTGGTGCTGCGACTCCGCCGCTTCCCAGTCAGGTCCCGGCCAGCCATCCGCGGGAACCGGGTCATGATTGTGAGTCATGCTATGCGACGTCACGCGATAGCCATCCTTACCCATTTGCTGCCAAAAATTCCATGTCCCGGCCGAACTGATGCGTCCCTTCGAGATCGCTCCATCAATATTGCAGGTGATGAGGTTCCACGTGATGTTGAGCCCGCCGTACTTCTTCGAGAGCTCCTTCCAATAAGGAACGTCTGAGGCGAAGTTGTCGTCCACGCCGAGACTCATGGCGGCAAGTTTGTCATCTTCCCAGAGGCAAACCGAAGCGTCACCGGGCCGGGCCGGCCAGACTTTGTCCGTTAGGGGAAATCGGGATGTCTTGGGTGTATCGGAAAGATTCCGCAGCCGTCCTGCCGGCGGGGCCGGGGGAGTCGGTGCGACCCAGTGCGCGTAAGTAGCATAGTAAGCTTTGTAGAGATCACGCTCTTTCAGGATGCTGGCCTCATTCGAATTCGGGTTGGCGGTGGCTTCGGTCTGGATAATGTCCCAGACCTTCGGCTTGAGAAAACCGTTCGAATCTCTTGGCAGGGTTTCGAGCTTGGTCGAGGCATAGGCAGAGCGCGCAGGCTTTGAACCGGGGGCGGTTGCTTCCGGGTCCTGCCCGAAAACAGGAGAGGCCAGGCAGGCTGCGATCACCGCGAGGAATGTGCGATTAGTCATTTTTTATTTGTTAGGATGTTGATATTTGCAGGGCTTGGTGCGCCTGGCGGGGACGCGACAATTGGCTGACCGTGGTATGCCATTAAAGCCATTACATCGGACTTTCTCCTGCGCGCCAATTCCGACTTTTTGTCCCCCCGAATTTCCTGTCAAGATATGCCGCGGGAATCGCTCAGATAAAGCGCCTCGCTCACGCCGACATCCGCCGTCAGTCTTGTCCAAGCGGCTGCAACTCTATAAAAACTCGGGGGGGTGCATTGTTTAACGGAATCTCGACATGAACGGTCGGCGAGTGAATTGTTGCTGAATCTCAACCAAACACATCATGAAAAACAACACGCGCCTGGACGGGAAGGTCTCGATCGTCACTGGCGGGGGATCGGGTTTTGGAGAGAGCATCAGCCATCATTTCGCCGAGGCTGGCGGAAAGATTGTCGTCGCTGATTTCAATGTGGAGAACGGCACGCGCGTCAAGGCTGACCTGGTGGCAGCGGGCCACGAAGCGATCTTTGTGCGTGTCGATGTCGCGCAGTCGGCCGAGATGGGCCGCATGGTGGAGGAGGCCCTGGCGAAATTTGGCCACGTCGATGTGATGGTGAACAACGCCGGCATGAGTCATCCGAATCGACCGATGCTCGAGATCACTGAGGAGTTCTTCGACCGCTTGTATGAGGTGAATGTGAAGAGTCTGTATTTGTCGGCGGTGCATTGCGTGCCGGTGTTTCGCAGGCAGGGCGGCGGATGCTTCATCAACATCGGGTCCACGGGCGGCGTCAGGCCGCGCCCTGGTTTGTCGTGGTATAACGGATCGAAGGGCGCGGTGCAATTGCTCACGAAATCCATGGCGGTGGAGCTCGCGCCGGACCACATCCGCGCGAACTGTATCAATCCCGCCATCGCGGATACACCGCTCCTGAGCACGTTCATGGGCGCCGCTGATACGCCGGAGAATCGGGCGCGATTCCTCGCCAGCATTCCGCTCGGCCGCTTGTGCCAACCTGCCGATGTGGCGAATGCCGCGCTCTTTTTCGCGGATCCGGCTTCGGAGTTCATTACGGGTGTGTGCATGGAAGTGGATGGTGGGCGCTGCGTTTGAATGCGATGAAGCGCACGGTCGTCGCGAGCTTCATCGGCACGGCGATTGAATGGTATGATTTCTTTCTCTATGGCACGGCGGCGGCGCTGGTCTTCAACAAGCTGTTCTTCCCCACCCTGAGTCCGTTGCTCGGGACGATGGCGGCGTTCGCGACCTACTCGGTGGGCTTCTTTGCGCGGCCGGTGGGCGGCATTGTTTTTGGTCACTTTGGTGATCGTATCGGGCGCAAGTCGATGCTCGTCACCACGCTGGTGATGATGGGCCTGGCGACCTTTCTCGTCGGCGTGCTGCCCACCTATCAGCAGGCCGGAATGCTCGCGCCGGCGTTGCTCGTGGTGCTGCGTTTGGTGCAGGGCGTGGCAGTGGGTGGCGAGTGGGGCGGGGCGGTGCTGATGGTCGCCGAGCACTCGGACAGCAAGCGCCGAGGGTTCTTCGCCAGTTGGGTGCAAGTCGGCGTGCCGGCCGGTTTGCTCCTCGCCACCTGCGTGTTCTCGCTCTTCTCGTTGCTCCCGGAAGCCGCCTTCCTGAGCTGGGGGTGGCGCGTGCCTTTCCTGCTCGGCATCGTGCTGACCGCGCTCGGTTTTTTCATCCGCATGGCGGTGGTGGAGAGTCCGGTCTTCGAGCGGGAGAAGCAGCGGCCGAGAGACAAACTGCCGATCGTCGAAGTGCTGCGGCGTCACCAGCGCAGCGTGCTTTTGTCCATGGGTGCGCGACTCGCGGAGAATGTGTTCTTCTACATCTTCACCGTCTGGGTGCTGAGCTACGCGACGCAGCAGCTCGGCATGGCGCGGAGCACTTTGCTCAATGGCGTGCTGATCGGCTCGGCCGTGCAATTGGTCGCGATCCCGACCTTCGGTGCTCTCTCGGATCGATGGGGGCGCAGGCCGGTCTATGTCGGCGGCGCGGTCTTTTTAATGCTGCTCACGTTCCCGTTTTTCTGGTTGCTGGCCACGCGCGAGACCGGCTGCGTATGGCTCGCCATCGTGCTCGGCCTGATCGGTCACGCCGCCATGTATGGACCGCAGGCCGCGTTCTTCTCCGAGATGTTCGGGACGCGCACCCGCTACACCGGCGCCTCGCTTGGCTATCAACTCGCCGCGCCCTTTTCCGGCGGCATCGCGCCGTTGGTCGCGTCGGGGTTGCTGCGATGGTCGGGCAACGCGACGTGGCCCGTTGCGATTTATCTTATTTCGATGGCGTTGATCACCATCGCTTGCGTCCTCCTCGCGCGCGAAACGAGTCACACCGATTTGCACGATCCATCATGAAACCGAGGAACGGCCAACTTCCTTGCAGCCACACTTCAAAAGGGATTAAAGGTTTCTATCGACACTACTCATCGCCGAAGAGATCGCCTCCATTGACCATGCGGGCGGTTTGAGCAGTGCGTGCAGGTCTCCAGCCTCCAGCAAATCTACTCGGGCTACCACTCGAAGAGAGTCCAGCCGGTCACGTTATCCACGCTGATGACGGGGCCCCATTCCGTTTGGGTAATCTTCGGTTCCACAAAGTTTCCTTGAAAGTAAGGGAAGAGCGCGTCGCGCAGAATGCGAATCGGTTTGTCCGAGCCGGGATCGACCAGGAAATTTACGCGAGAGTTTGTCGTTCCGAAGATCGTCATGCGGCGATAAACGCCGTGCATGACGGGGCAGTCGATCTTGCAGCGGACAACCGCGTCTCCGCCGCTTTCCACGAAGACGCGTACCTCCCGTTGCCAGGCAATCTCGCCGCTGATCTCGGTGGCACCGTGCACAATCCGGTTGTGACGGCCGAGGAGAAGAGGGGCGCCTAACGGATGGCGGACGCGCAGGATCGTTGCTTCGTCGGGATTATATCCGCTGAGCATGACAGCATTCCGATGGCGATGGGCCGTCATGTAGGGACGGCGCTGCGCGGCCGTCTCGGTCGTGACGGAAATGCGCCAGCCGAAATTCTCGAGCATGAACCGCGCGAGACGTTCGCTCGGAAAAAACTTCTCTGGGTCCATCGGGCGCAAGAGCGGGCCATTGATGGGGGATGGATCTTCCGGATCGTACTCATCGGTGGCAAGGGAGCCGCGCACCCACGCGAGTTTTCCTCCGGATGGGTGTTGCGCGCTGGTCGCCGCGACGCGCGTGTGAACGCCTTGCCGGGCTATTGCGCTGTGAACGACCTTTTCGCTGGAAGCGGCTTCGCGGTAGGCCCCGCCCGAAATGAAACTGAGGTGGCGGAGGGTGCGGCCATGCACCGTTTCGCCATCGGGAATTTGCTCGAGTTGTAACTCGAAATCGCCTTCCAGCGGCTCGGCCAGCTTCAGGCCAAGCGGTTCGAGGAAGCGCGACCCTTCCGCTATGGGACCGTAGAGGAGAAGATTCGCGCCCTTTTCAAACAATCCGAAGAGCAACTTTTCGTCCGCCGATCCGGGCTGCGGAACGGGCGAGAGCAGGATACGGCCGCGCGTGATGGCCGGGTCTGCCTGGACGGCCTGGGCGAATACGTCCGCGTCCGCCACGGTGTTGACCGGCACGCCGTTGGCGATGGCACCGCGCACAAACCAATCGCCGTGCATGACCCACTCGGGCTGCTTCGCCACCAGGGCCATGCGGTGATATTCCTTGAATGGATAAATCCAGATGACGGGCCCGGCCGTATCGGGCGCAAACTCGCGGGCCCGCAGAATGTGGGCGGTAACTTCGTTAGGCACGGCCAGCGGCATTTGGCCGTGCGAGTCGTCGATGGAGAGGAAGGCGATGTCGCGTGGAATCTCGATCGCGCCCGATTCCGTCACGCGCGAGACGGAGAGTGGGAGATAAATGTCGTGCGGGTTACGCTCGTAACGATCGAGGTACGGACTGTTCATCCACCAGGCATCGTGCGTGTAATACCGAAACCGGAACGTCTCACCCGGATGCACACACATGTGGCTCATCCAGCCGGCCAGTTCGATTCCGAAATCGCCATCGAGCGCGGCCCACGGGGAGTTGACCGGAGCGTCCACTCCGAAATTACCATCGTAGATGCCGGCGAGGGGCGAGGCATCGGATGCGAGATCGACGCCGGTGCTCAGGTTCGTGCCGCGCGTGCGGATGCGATATTTCAACGGCAGTTCCTCGCGCATCTCGCGCCAGAAACGCAGGATGTTTTCGGAAGTCTTGGCCGCCATTTCGGGAAAGTATTTTGCGCCGTCGAAGACGTTGCCGATCAGTCCCCACGGCTCGAGCGCAAAGCCGAAGCCGTTCGAGAGCCAGAGAAAATCGAAGCCGCAATCCTCCAGCAGGTGTCGCGTCTGTCGCCCCAGGAAGCGGCCCATGGTGGTGCCGGCGGGAATGCCACTTGGGAAGCCCGCATATTTCCGCGAATCCGGTTCCAGCACCGCTTCACATGTGATGAATTGCCCCGCGAACAATCCGCCCTGGCAAAGAATCTCGCGGTGCCAATCGTACTTGAAGCGCGAGACAGCGAACTCCGGTCCGATGTCGAAGGTCTCCCCCACCAAAATCTTCTTGCCGGTGATCTGTTGCCCGATTTTCTTGAAGGCGGCGACGGTGTCCCGCAGCCAGTTATAGGAAAAGCGCGCGGGATTTTCCCGGTAGATATACGAGCGCGAGTGCAGCCCTTTTTTCTCCGGGTCGCGCGCCTCGATATTTACCCCGATGGCGGCGCGATCGGAATCATCCTCCTTCTTTTTGTTGGGCAACTTCCACTTGTGCGGGTTAGCGCTGCCATGGTAGCGGCCCCATTCAAACTCCCGCGCCATGTCGCCGTCATACTCAAGAATCTCGGAGCCATCACCGATCCAAAACATGATGGAGATCGATTCGGCGTGACGAGTCAGGGCGTGCCATTGGTAAAAAATCTCCGTAATGACCGCGTCGCGCGTTTCCGGTGTGGTGTCGTAAAAGGGTTTCAGGCTCATCTCCAGCTGCACGTCGCGAAAGGCGTAGCCGGGAGGTGTAACGACTTGAGGAAGGCCGGCGCGGGGGTGATGGAGGTGCGTGGAAGTGCTCATCAGAGTGCAGACATAGCGGATTTTCGAACAATATGGAAAAAACTTCTGGTCCAGGTCAACCGGAGAGCCCATTAATTTGTCACGCACTATGAACATTGAACGCATCAAACCTCTCACCGCCCGCATCGGTATCATCGGAGTCGGGCATCACACCTATTGGCCGCAATTTGACGGCTTGCTCGACGAGATGCACCGCAAGCTGGGTGTGCTCGAAAAACGCACTCGCGCCCACGGGGTGGAAGTCTTTCCGCTCGGCCTGGTCGATAATGCCCAGACTGCCTATGATGCCGTTCCCAAAATCAAGGCGGCCGATCTCGACGTGCTCTTCGTGGACATGGTCACCTACGCCACGTCCTCGACCTTCGGCGTCATTTGCCGCGAGATCCAGATACCGATTGTGCTCATCGCGCTTCAGCCTCTCAAGGCCATGGATTATCCGCGCGGCACGACGCACATGCAGCTTTGTAACGACGATTTCTGTTCTTTCTCCGAGTTCTTCGGAGTGGCCATCCGCTTCGGACGCAAGCCGCCTTTCTGTATTCTTGGGCATGAAAATGGCGACGCGGCGGCCGAACTTGAACTCAAGAACTGGTGTCAGATCGCCAAGGTGCTGCATTCGCTGCGCAAAGGGCGCGTCGGATTAATGGGGCACGTGCTCGAGTCGATGCTCGACATGCATTGCGATCCCACCGCCATCACCGCGACCTTCGGATGCCACGTCCCGCTGATTGAGCCGCACGATCTCATGCGGCATTTCACGGCGGCCGACCCTGTGAAAGTGGCGGACAAGAAAAAACAAATTCTAGGCTTCTTCGACACGCCCGATCCGGTGAGCGATCCGATCACGACAAAGTTAACCGATGCCGATCTGGAAACCGCGGCGAAATGCGCCGTCGCGCTGGACGGACTGATCCGCGAAAAAGATCTCACCGGCCTCGCCTATTACTATGAAGGCGATCCAAACTCTGAGCTGCGGACGCTGGTGACTAATCTCATCGTCGGAAACTCACTCCTGCAGGCGGGCGGCTTTCCCATGTGCGGCGAATTCGATATCAAGAATTGCATCGCCATGCTGATCTTCGACCGGCTCGATATCGGCGGCAGCTTTGCCGAATTTCACCCGGTTGATTTTGAAGCGGACACGGTGCTGGTGGGCCATGATGGGCCACATCACCTCAACATCGCCGCCGGTAAGCCGGTGCTTCGTAGTTTAAAGAAATACCACGGCAAACCGGGTTCCGGCGCAGGCGTGGAGTTTCAAATCAAGGAAGGACCGATCACGATGTTGAGCATCGGGCAGACGGGGGCGGGGACTTTCAAGTTTATCATCGCTGAAGGGATGTCCGAGCGCCGTCCCATCCCCCCGACCGGCAATACCAATACGCACGGACGTTTTGGAAAGAACGTGCGGAAATTCCTGATCGATTGGGTAAAGGAAGGGCCAACGCATCACTTTGCCCTCGGCATCGGGCATCACGCGAAAGAGGTCGAATTGATTGCGCAATGTCTTGGCATCGAGTGCGCAGTCGTGCGGCGCGAAGCGACGGAGTGAAGACGCTTTTCCTCGTCCTCCTGGCCACGGTCCTACCGGGGTATGGCGCACCGGCGGAGGGGCCGGCCCCGGCCAAGGTGCGCGTGCTTTTTATCGGTAACAGTTTCACCGCGCACAACAATCTGCCGGGTGAGATCTCGGCCATGGCTTCGGCGTCCGGCAGGGAATTGACCTGCGCCTCCAGCCTCATCGGCGGAGCCAGCTTGAAACGTCATTGGGAGGAAGGCAAAGCGCTCGCCAGCATCCGAGAGGGGAAATGGGACTACGTGGTTCTGCAGGAGGGAAGTGCGGTTCCGAAAAAGGAAGCGCCCTCCATGCTAACCCATGGCGCGCTTTTCGACGCCGAGATTCGAAAAGCGGGGGCCCACACCTTGCTTTTTATGACTTGGATTCGCGAAAGTTCCCGGGCTGATTACGCGCAACTGGCCGAGAGTTACGCCGCGCTCGCTCGGCAAACGAAGGCGCGAATCGTTCCGGTCGGAACGGCATGGGAGACCGCGCTTGGCTCAAATGATTCGGCTTACGTCCTCTACGACACGGACAAGCATCACCCCAGCCCCGCCGGCTCCTATCTGGCGGCCTGCGTCTTTTATCGGGTTCTCTTCGACGCGCCCTCCAAAGGGTTGCCTAACCGGCTGGAGTTTAAAGGAAAGGTGCTGGCCGATCTGCCGGCGGAAAAAGCGGCGGCCTTGCAGAAGATCGCGGATGCCACGCCGCTTCCGGAAGCGAAGTAACACGAAATCCACTGGAGGAACACGCGCAGTCGTGTCCGGGGGAGGCGCCGACAGCGCAGTGCCCTCTCCACAACATCAGCGAGGGAGAGCGCCCATTACAATTTATAGATGGCGTAGGACACGCCGGACATCTGTAGATGAAAGCGCGACTTCTGCCGTTTGAGCGTTGCACCGCGCGTGGCCAACGCTTTGGGAGACTCAGCGGTCATGGCCGGTAGCTCGAATTTTGCAGACACCGCCTTCCGGGATGGATTGACTGCGACCAGGACAGCCTCGCCATCCAGCTTCCGTAAATAGACAAACGGATACTGTTTCTTCTCCGCAAAGACGGGCGCAAAATCCCCTTTGCCTCCCAGCGCTGGGTGTTGACGGCGCAAGGCGGTGAGCTTGCGCACAAAGTTTAGCAACGAGCGTGGATCGGCCTCCTGCGCTTCCACGGTGGGGCGGCTTTTCGCACCGTCCAGCGGGAGATACAGCTTCGCGGAGGATGCGGAGGAAAATCCGGCATTCTTGGCGGACGACCATTGCATCGGAGTACGCGAACCAGTCCGTCCGTAGCCGCCTTCTTTTGAGACCAGACCCGGCACGTGGCGCATCCCGATTTCGTCCCCGCTGTAGAGATAGGGGACTCCGGGCATCGTTAGGAGAAAAGCGAAAATAACTTCCAGCTCTGCTTTCGTTCGGCCGGTGCCGATGCGCGAGATGTCGTGATTCCCGCTGGGCACGGAGATGAAACCGAGGTCGCGCGTGAGTTCGTAATGTTCCAGATAAGTACCGAGAAACTCCGTGATGTCGCCCCGGCCCGCCTTGTCAAAAAAACTGTCTCCCACGATGGAACCGGGCCCGGGTTGCACGTCCCGCTCGCGCTCATTCCGGAAGAGCGTGGTGTAGGCCCTTGTCCCAAAGTGAATCATGAAGTCGACGTGGAACCCGGCGGCGATGGCGCGGGCGGGAAACGACCATTCCGAAATCAAAATCGCCTCCGGATATTCGCGATCGTAAACGTCCCGAATTTCCCGCCAGAAGGCCATCGTCTCCGTGAGTTCTGTATCGCCTTTGACGAGCGATGAGGCCATGTCCACGCGGAATCCATCCGCGCCGAGGTCGAGCCAGAAGCGCATGATCTTCATCATCTCGCGACGCACGGCGCGGACGCTCGGATGGGTGACGGGGAGTTGCCATGGCTTGGCCGGATCGGGATGCGCGAAGCCGAAGTTGAGCGCGGGCTGAAACCAAAAGAAATTCGTGACGTAATTTCCATCACGGTCGCCGTAGCCGTTTACGGTGCGGAGTGAGGGAATGCCTCGATCCCAGACGCTGCGCGTCCAGATGTACCAATCGGAATATTTACTCTTTTCCGCCCGGGCCGATTCCTTAAACCAGGGATGTTCCGTCGAGGTGTGGCCGGCCACCAGATCGAGACAGACGCGCAGGCCGCGTTTATGGGCTTCCTGGAAGAGCCGCTTGAGGTCGGCGTTCGTTCCGTAACGGGGCGCCACCTTGTAGAAATCGCTCACATCATAACCGGCGTCGCCGAAGGGCGAGACGAAGCAGGGGTTCAGCCAGATGGCGTCGCATCCGATGGACTTGATGTAATCGAGCTTTCGGATTACCCCCGGCAAATCACCAACTCCATCGCCGTTCGTGTCGAGAAAGCTCTGTGGATAGACCTCGTAAAAAATAGCGTTGACCAGCCAGGCCGGAGTAGGACGTTTCATCAATGCAGGCGGTGCCTGTCCGATCTAACTTCGCTGCGTCAGAACGCGCGCTTCGTACTCTTTCACCACTTGCAGCCAGTCTCGCCCGGCCGGCACATTATGGCGGCGGCAGTATTCGTCCCAGACGGCTCCGAGGGGGAGAGATTTGCTTTCCTCGAGGAGAGCGAGACGTGACGTGTGGTCGCCGTCCACTTCGAGCGTCCGAAGCTTTTCGATGGGTTCCAGCAGCGCCGCCAGGACGCACTTCTGCGTGGCGCGGGTGCCGATGACCCATGCGGCAATGCGGTTGATGCTCGCATCGAAGAAGTCGAGGCCGATATGGGTGCGCGGGAGGAAATTGCCTCGCACAATTTCTTCCATGGTGGCGCGAGTTGCGTCGTCGAAGAGCACGACATGATCGCTATCCCAGCGCACTCCGCGGCTGACGTGGAGGATTATTTCGGGGATGAACTGCAAAGTGGATGAAATCTTGTCCGCCAGTGTTTCCGTGGGATGAAAATGTCCGGCATCGAGGCAGAGTAATTTCTGGCGGGTCACCGCGTATCCCAGGTAAAATTCGTGTGAGCCCGGCACGTACGATTCCGATCCGATGCCGAACAGCTTCGCCTCGACTGCATCAAGGTTATGCTTCGGATCAAGGGGCTCCGCGAAAATTGCATCCAGCGAGTGCGCCAGGAGTTCCCGTGGTCCTTTGCGATCGACCGGCGAGTCCTTGGAACCATCGGGGATCCAGAAGTTTGTCACGGCCGGCGAGCCAAGTTGCCGCCCCATCTGCGCGCCGATTCTTCGGCAGACGATTCCATGATCTATCCAGAATTGCCGGACCTTTTCATCGCGATGAGTCAGCGTGGCGCCGTCGTTAGCGAGGGGGTGCGAGAAATAACTGGGATTAAAATCGAGTCCGAGGCCGCGTTCTTTGGCCCAGCTGATCCAGCCGGCAAAATGCTCGGCCGTTATCTCCGGCCTATCGACTTTTTTGCCGCCAAAATCGCCGTACATGGCGTGCAGATTTAAGCGGTGCTTGCCCGGAAGGAGGGCAAAGACCTCGTCCAAATCCTTGCGTAACTCGTCGAGGGTTCGCGCTTTTCCCGGATAATTCCCGGTGGTCTGAATGCCGCCTCCGCTCAACGAAGCGCCCGGACGCTCGAACCCGCCAACGTCGTCTCCCTGCCAGCAGTGCAGCGAGATGGGGACCGTGGCAAGCCTGGCCAGTGCCGCCTCCGCGTCTACTCCGCAGTCGGCGTAAGTTTCTCGCGCAAGAGAGTAACGTTCGTCATTCATAAGTTTAGGCGCCGCCGAATCGGGCTCTTAAGTTCTGACCTCTGCCTTCTCCAAACTTCAACTCACCAGGTGGGAGCCGATGTATTCAAAACTTTTGCGGATGGAATCGAAGGGGTCGCCCGGACACGTATCCTGCTCAACAATAAACCACTGGCAGCCTGAGCCCTCGGCGGCCGCGATGATCGCTTTGAAGTCGAGATTGCCTGAGCCAATCTCGGTGTAGTTAGGCTGACCGTTTGCTTTCACCGCGTAATCTTTCAAATGCAGGAGCGGGAGCCGATTCTTCAGCTTGGCGCACCACGCCACGGGGTCCCCCCCGCCGAACTGGACCCAATAGGTGTCGATTTCACCCTGGAGATTCTCCGGCTTGGACCTGGCGTAGATGCTTTCCAGAACAGGTTTGCCCTCGTAGTGAATGAATTCGATGGCGTGATTGTGATAGGTCAACACCTGCCCCGCCTTCCGCAGAATCGCCCCGGCCGCTTCCAACTGGCTGATGAGCTTTTGGATCTGAGCGGCGTCGCTGAAGTCGACGCCCGATGGATGGGGATAAGCGGTATATTTACAACCCAGCGCGGTCAGTTGCTCCACCACGCGATGGGGCTCATTCAGAATGGTCGCGCTCGGCTCATGCGTGGCGCAAATCGTGAGGCCCTCGCCCTCGGCGATGGAGCGCAGATCCGCCGCCGGGATATCCCCCGTGCCGCTGATTTGAATCGCCTGGTAGCCGATGGCGCGCACTTTCTTGAGCGTTTCGGCATAGTCGCCGGTGGTTTTGCAGTGTTCCCGAAGGGTGTAGAGCTGGATGGCCACTTGTTCGATTTTCATAGGTATGACTGAGTCAGGGTTTGAATGAGCGCGCGAAATCCTCGCTCGTCGTAGGAGAGACGACGACTTTTTTCTTTCGCTTTGACGACGAAATCTTTTCCTGCAGGAGCTTCTCGTAAGCCGCGCCATCGAGCGGCAGCGCGATGCTCTGATCAAGGAAGGCGGACATGAGCATGGCGTTGGCCAGTTCGACCGAATGCAAGCCCTCGGCTGCAGGTGCGATGAGGGGCGCCCCGTCCAGAATGGCGGCCACGAAGTTCTTTAGAATGCCAACGTGCTGCTCGCCCGTTCCGCTCACGGGTATATCGACCGTCCAGGTCGAGGGAGATCCAAATTTAGAGGCGGTTGTGCGAGAGAATTCACTCATGGGGATCTCATTGCGCAGCCAGCGAATGGTGCCGTCCTCCAGCACAACACGACCGCGTTCGGCCGTGATTTCGAGTCGGTTCGTACCCGGAGCTTCCCCGGTGGAAGTAACGAAGACGGCGCTCACGCCGTTCTTGAATTCCATCACGGCCGTCACATCGTCCTCTACTTCGATATCGTGGTAATGGCCGAACCGGCAGGTCGCGCGCACCCGAACCGGCATCCCGAAGAGCCACTGGAAGAGATCGAGATTGTGGGGGCATTGATTGAGCAAGACCCCGCCGCCTTCGCCGGCCCATGTCGCTCGCCAGCCTCCCGAGTCGTAGTAAACCTGCGGGCGGAACCAATTGGTCACAATCCAGCAAATCCGCCGAATCTCTCCAAGCTCGCCGCTCTGGATCAAGTCGCGGATCTTGAGATAACGCGGATCGGTCCGCTGATTGAACATGGCGGCAAAAACTTTGTTGGAATTGGTGTGGGCGGCGAGGAGCCGCTCGCAGTCTGCCTTGTGCACGGAGATGGGTTTCTCCACCAGAAGGTGCAAACCGTTCTGCAACGCATCGATCCCGACGGTGGTGTGCAAATAGTGCGGGGTGGCAACAATGATCGCGTCGATCTCGTCGGACCGAATCATGGCCTCCGATGAAGTGAACGCGTGAGCAGGTGCGAAGCGTGTCAGATCGATCACGGGATCGCACACGGCCGCCAGAGTCGCCCGGGGAACCTTTCCCGCGATCAACCAATCGGCGTAGTTGCTCCCCATGGTGCCCAGACCTGCGATGCCGATTCGTGTTGTTTTCATAAGGCGTGCCGGGGGTTTGAGCGGATCATTCTAGACGCAAAGCGGCCGCTTGCGCCAGCAGGCAAAGCTCGGCCGCCTTGAAAGCATGCGCCTGGGTCATGGCATTTTCTGTCCGATTCAGGCAATCGAGGATGAGCCGGCCGAAAAATGGGAAGCCGACCTTCCCGGCCAGTTCCAGGTGCTGCTCGCCGGAGTCGTTAACCAAAAACAAGTGATCACCGCCGGCGGAGGTGGCGGCCACGTCGATGTATTTCCGTAGTTCGATGTAGCCCTTGGTCCCGAGAATGAAAGTGCGCCCGTCCCCCCAGACTCGCAAACCGCCGGGCGTAAACCAATCAACACGAATGTAGTTAGTCGCTCCGTTATTCGCCACCAGGGCGGCTTCCCCAAAATCCTCCAGCTCGGGGAACTCTTTATGATCAAAATTTGCCACTGCTGCGTGACTGACGCGGGCATCGGTCGCGCCCGCGTAGGCCAGAAATTGCTCGAATTGATGGCTGCCAATGTCGCAGAGAATTCCGCCATACTGTTTCTTTTCAAAGAACCACGAGGGACGGGAGGGGGCATTCAACCGGTGCGGGCCCAGACCGGTGACTTGCAGGACGCGCCCGATGGCCCCGTCTTGCACGAGTTGGCAGGCGAATTCCGCGCATTCCACGTGCAGCCGCTCCGAGTAGTAGACCATGTATTTGCGGCCCGTCTCTTTCACCAACGCGCGCGCGGTCTCGAGTTGATCCATCCGGGTAAATGGCGTCTTGTCGGTGAAATAGTCCTTGCCCGACTGCATGACGCGACACCCGATCGGGCCTCGCTCACACGGAATGGCGGCGGCCGCGACCAGATGGATGTCCGTTAGGTCAAGAAGCTCCCGCTCGCTCTTTAAAGGTTGGGCGCCCGGAAATTTCGTGACAAAGGCCGCGACCTTCTGTGGGTCGGGATCGAAAACGTAACGCAGTTCGGCGCCTGCCTCGACCAATCCGTTGCACTGGCCGTAGATGTGACCATGATCGAGGAAGGCGGCGGCAAAGACGAACTCGCCAGGCTTGACCACCGGAGCGGGCTTGCCTTGCGGCGCGTAGTTCATTCCGTCGCTGGCGCTCATATGTTAACGACCTTCCACTGGCGATGAGGTCTGGGCTCGAACTCTACACGCCCGCGCTATTCTGCCTACCGCGAAAAACGAGGCTGCGACGGCAGATTCGTACGACGCCTTGCAAGAGAATTTCACTTCTGCCCAAGGGCTCGCAGGAGATCCTCACTCCATTTCATCCGGCGTCGCTGTAATTCAAGCTTCGATTTAAGATTGAGCCCTTGGCTGATTGGCGGAAGATGAAGCGACTCCATGAAGACGTTCCTTAGCGATCATTTTCTGCTCCGCTCCGACGCAGCTTTTGAGCTCTATCACAATTACGCCAGGCCGCAGCCGATTTACGATTACCATTCCCATCTGCCTTCACGGGAAATCGCGGATAATCGACGCTTTGAAAACCTCTACGAAGCGTGGCTGGCGGGCGATCACTACAAATGGCGGGCCATGCGTTGGAATGGCGTGCCCGAGAAATATTGCACGGGAGACGCCAGCCCTTGGGAAAAATTTCTCGCTTATGCCAGCACCGTCCCGCGCACGCTGCGCAACCCGCTCTATCACTGGACCCATCTCGAGCTGAAATACTATTTCGGCATCGACGAGCTTTTGGATGAGACGACCGCGGAATCGATTTGGAACCGGGCCAACGCGCAACTCAAAGAGCTGCCCGTGCACGAACTTCTCCGGACAAGCGACGTCGCGGTGGTCTGCACGACGGATGATCCGGTCGAGAGTCTCGAAGATCACCGCCAGATTCGCGAAGAGGGGAAGCTGACGACACGCGTGTATCCGACCTTTCGACCCGACAAGGCGCTGGCCGTCGATCAACCGGAACTCTTTGTCTCATGGCTCGATCGACTCTCCGAAGCGAGTGGAATTGAGTGTGCCGATTTTCGGGATTTTCTTTCGGCTCTTGAGCAGCGCCATACCTTTTTTCACCAGGCGGGTGGGCGCCTCTCCGACCATGGATTGGCCGTTTGCCAGGCGGAGGACTGCACGGAGCAGGAAGCGCAGCATTGCTTTGACGAAGCCCGCGCGGGTCGTCAGGTCGGCCCGGGCTCCGCGGCAAAATTTCGCGCCTACCTGATGCTCTTCTTCGGGGGCCTGGACGCGGAGCGTGGCTGGACCAAACAGCTTCATCTTGGCGCCTTGCGCAACAGCAGCGCGCGCGCTTTGCACGAGATTGGTCCGGACTCCGGTTTTGATTCCATCGGCGATCTTCCGCAGGGAGCGGCCCTGGCGCGCTATCTCAACAACCTGGAGCGCGAGAATCGTTTGCCCAAGATGGTGCTCTATAACGTCAATCCAGTCGACAATTATGTCGTTGCCACCATGGCCGCCAATTTTCAGGGGGGCGGCGTTCCGGGAAAAATTCAGTTCGGCAGCGGCTGGTGGTTTCTCGATCAGAAAGAGGGAATGACCTGGCAATTAAATGCGCTTTCTCAACTTGGCCTGCTCAGCCGCTTCGTCGGTATGCTGACTGATTCACGCAGTTTTCTCTCCTTCCCGCGGCACGAATATTTTCGACGCATCCTCTGCAATTTGATCGGAGAGGATGTCGTCCACGGGGAGCTGCCGTGCGACATGAAGTTACTGGGCGGCCTGGTGAGCGATATTTGCTTTCACAACGCCCGTCGTTACTTCGGTCTGGAGCTTCCGGAAAGCGGAGTGGCCTAACTAATGTAACGTTTCACCAGAAACGAGGCGACGCGGAAGCCTGACGAATGCGCAGAACCTATTCCCGCGTCTCATTTCTTTGGATGACTGTCGTTAGGGCGTGAGCGAGGTCCATTTCGCATCAGACGCCGCGGAACGGACCGCGGCCTCGACGAAAGCCATGCCGTCAAGCCCATCGTCCACTGTCGGATAATCGTAGGGACCGGGGGCCGAGCCGGTGAGCAGATCCCGCATGTGGCGGGCGGCTTCCCGATAAATATTCGCGAAAGCCTCGAGGAATCCTTCGGGGTGACCGGCGGGCAAACGCGTAAACCGTTTGGCCTCGGCCGAGTTGCTGTCATGACCGCTCCGTAGAATGCGACGGGGCGCGTCGGGATACTTTACCAGGAGGCTGTTGGGTTCCTCCTGATGCCACTCCAGGGCCGCCTTTTCTCCGTAAATCCTGATGCGCAGGTTGTTCTCTTCCCCAACGGAAATTTGCGAGGCATAGAGAACGCCCCGTGCTCCACCCTTGTAGCGAATCAAAAGATTCCCATCGTCTTCCAGTTGGCGACCCGGGACGAACTTCGTGAAATCCGCGCATAACTGTTCCAGCTGCAAACCGGTGATGTAACGCGCAAGGTTTTCGGCATGGGTGCCGATGTCGCCGATGCAACCCGAGGCTCCGGCGAGGGCGGGATCGGTGCGCCAGGCGGCTTGCTTTTGGCCGTCGCGCTCAATCGGTTTAAGCAGCCATCCCTGGGGATATTCCACCACCACTTTCAGAATGCGTCCGAGATGGCCATCGTGCACCAGCTGCCGGGCTTCCTTAACCATGGGGTAACCCGTGTAATTGTGGGTGAGCGCAAAAACACGGTCGGATTTTTTCACGGCGTCTCGTAAATCCCTCGCGTCTTCCAATGTGCTAGTCATTGGTTTGTCGCAAATGATGTGAAATCCCCTAGCCAGGAAGCATTTTGCCACTGGATAATGCAGATGATTCGGCGTGACGATCGAGACGAAATCGGCGCGGCGTTCGACCGGAAGCGCGGCTTCCTGGTCCGCCATTTCTTCGTAACTGGAATAGACCCGTGCGGGATCAAGAAACAGGTCGGCCCCGCTGGCTCGCGATTTGGCCGCGTCGGACGAGAAGCAGCCCGCCACCAGTTCGATCTGCCCATCCAGATTGGCGGCCATGCGGTGCACACCGCCGATGAAGGCGCTGGGGCCGCCGCCGACCATGCTCATGCGAAGCTTTCTTGTCATAGCGGGATGAGACTACGCCTTGCGTTCAAAGGCGGCGTCGAAGGATATTTTATTCGATGGAAAATCCACCCTGCGCACGAAGGCGCTGGCCTCCTGCGCTCCATGGAAACGGTCCATGCGGCCGTCTTCCCATTCGACCGAAAGTGGGCCCGCGTAATTAACGTCGTTGAGCGCAACGATGATTTCCTCGAAGCGCACATCACCGTGTCCGAGGGAACGAAAATCCCAATAACGCCGCGGATCGGTGAAGTCGGTGTGGCCGCCGAAGACGCCGACCGTTCCGTCGCCGTGACCCCACCAAACGTCTTTCATGTGCACATGGAAAATGCGATCGGCGAAAGTGCGGATGAACTTTACGTAATCCACACCCTGATACGCGAGGTGGGAGGGATCATAGTTAAAACCAAAACGCCGGTGCCGATTGACCGCTGCCAGGGCGCGCTCCGCCGTCGCGATATCAAACGCGATTTCTGTGGGATGCACCTCGAGTGCGAAGTTGACGTTTTGTTTCTCGAACTCTTCCAGGATCGGTCCGAAGCGCTTTCCAAAGTCGGTGAACCCGGCATCCCAATATTCCTGCGATGTAGGAGGGAACGCGTAGAGGGAGTGCCAGATCGAGGAGCCGGTGAAGCCGTTGACCACTGCGGGAAAGGCGTCCGCGGCGCCGCGCCCCGGTTTGGCGTCGAAAAACGCGCGCGCGGCCCTGGCTGCGAGGATCATTTGTTGCGCGGCCCGCCCCCGAACTCCCTCGGGATCGCCATCGCCCCAGACGTCGGGCGGCAGGATGGCCTGATGACGCTCATCAATTCTATCACAGATGGCCTGCCCCACGAGGTGATTGGAAATGGCGAAACAATCCAGACCGTGTTTCCGCAGCAGGGTCCATTTCTCCTGTACATAAGAGGGATCTGCCACGGCTGCGTCCACCTCGAAATGGTCGCCCCAACAGGCGAGTTCGACGCCGTCATACCCCATCGTTTTCACTTTGGGGAGTAACTCCGCCAACGGCAGATCCGCCCATTGACCGGTGAATAGAGTAACAGGGCGAGGCATGGTGTTGGCCCTAGTCATCTCACAAAGCCCGTTGCAAAGCGACCTTGTTCTGGCCGCTAACTGTGATTACATCGAACGCGCGCATGAAAACTAAGAAAACGAAAATTGGGATCGTCGGGTGCGGGAAGATCAGCTCCATTTATTTCAAGGCCGGAACAACTTTCGAAGCGATCGACATCGTGGCCTGCGCGGACTTGGACGTGGCCCGGGCGAAAGCGAGCGCGGAGGAGTACCACGTCCCGCACGGCGTCAGCGTGGAAGATTTGCTCGCCAGGCCGGAGATCGAGATTGTCATCAATCTCACCGTCCCGGTGGCGCACGCCGAGGTTGCATTGAAGGCGCTTCGCGCCGGGAAGTCTGTTTACAACGAGAAGCCCCTCGCCGTCACGCGCGAAGAAGCGCGGGAAATGATGAGGACCGCCCAGAAGGCCAATCTGCGCGTGGGTGGCGCACCGGATACATTTCTCGGTGCGAGCCTGCAGAGTTGTCGCAAGCTTCTCGACGACGGTGTTATCGGCGCGCCGGTGGCGGCGTCGGCTTTCATGCTGAGCCGCGGGATGGAAAGTTGGCATCCGAATCCGGAGTTTTTCTATCAGCGCGGGGGCGGCCCGCTTTTTGACATGGGCCCGTATTACCTGACGGCGCTCACGAGCATGCTCGGTCCGGTCCGGCGCGTCACCGGTTCCGCGCGAACCTCATTTCCGGAGCGAACCATCACGAGTGAAGCGCGCGCGGGTCAGAAATTCAAAGTGGAAACGCCGACGCATCTGGCTGCCGTGCTCGATTTCGTGAACGGGCCGGTGGCCACGCTGGTAACCAGTTTCGATGTCAGCGCCGCGCGTTTTCGGGATATCGAAATTTATGGCAGCGAAGGCACACTCGTTATCCCCGATCCAAATTCATTCAACGGGGAAATCCTGCTGCGGCGGCACGGCGAAAAGGAGTGGGTTCCGCAGCCGCTCACCCATATCTACTCGGAAAACAGCCGCGGGATTGGCGTAGCCGAAATGGCGGGGGCCATGCACGCCGGCCGGCCCCATCGCGCCAGTGCAGAGATGGCGTATCACGTGCTCGATATCATGCATGCCGTGCATGAATCTTCGGCGGAAAACCGGCACATCGAAATCGCGAGCACCATGCAGCGGCCGGAACCGTTGCCGCTCGGGCTCAAGGACGGATCTCTCGAACTCTAGGGTCGTTCGCTAACCTATACTCGCCTCGCTCAGTTGAGGCGGTTTAGGACAGGGCCGCAGAGTGCCGTGCATACGACACTTGCGGCTGAGCATGTCGTCCCTCGACAAGAGAGTGCTGACGCGGTGCTAACGACCTATTTGTAGCGGGGCAGGAATTCGGCTTCGGCTTTGAACATTTCCAGCGTCATCTGCTTGATCTCGGCCGGACTGCAGACCGCGGCAGTGAGCGGGTCCAACATCAGGGCGTAGATAGCAGCTTCCTTTGATCTTTCCATCGCGGCAGTCGCGCCCAGGTCGAACATTCTCATGTTGGAGTCGCACAAGGCGGCCATCTGAGGCGGGAGCTTGCCGTAAACCGTCGGGTTGATTCCATTCTGATCAACCATGCAGGCCACTTCCACCAGACCGTCGGCAGGCAGGTTGGAAATAAGCGGACCCCCGCCCCGGGCCTCGTTCATGACATTGCCGTGAATGCGATAGGGCACGTCCATTTCGCGCGCTTCAATGATCCAGGAAGCGTATTCCCAGCTGCGTTCCCAGCTGATTTTCTTCTCGCCTCGGACCATCGCCATACGGTCTTTATCCGCGTTCTTGCGCCAGGTCGGCCAGTAATCGGCGTAGAAGCTGGAACCTCCGTCGTAGCCGGGCCGCGCGTATTTCTTCAGCACGTCCTTCCGCTTACGATAGTAGGGCAAATATTCCGACAAATGTCCGCTGGACTCGGTGATGAAAGCGCCGAAGTGCAGCATCATGTCCTTCCGCACAAGGTCGCGCTGATGTTCCGGCATCTCGACCGGGTTTTTGGTTTTTTTGTTGAGTTTGGGAGGGCCCTCCGCGAAGGCCTTCGCGAGATCGGCCGCGGCTTTTCTCTTGAGGAGCGGATACAGATCCTTGTTGCCGTGTTGCAACCTAGTGAACCACGCCAGGTGGTTGATGCCCGCGCATTCCCATACCATCTCGGTAATGGGAATATTGGCGCGCCTGGCCAGCAGATGACTCGTGCCTTGCACCGAATGACAGAGGCCGACCACCGACATGGAAGATGTGCGCCCCGCCGCCAGGCACATCATGTTCATCGGGTTCGTGTAATTCAAAAAAATCGCGTTCGGGCAGAGCTTTTCCGCGTCCCGCAAGACGTCGAGAAACACGGGAATTGTGCGCAGTGATTTGAACAGTCCGCCCGGCCCGATGGTATCACCGATACACTGGTCGATGCCGTATTTCGCCGGGATATCGTTGTCGTACCGAACGCAGGCCAGGCCGGAGACTTCGATGCAATTCACAATGTAATCGCTCCCCTTCAGCACCTTACGGCGCTCCGGCGAGGCGATGACTTTCCAATCGGTTTTACCCTTTTGCTCCAGCAGCTTGCTGATCAACTTCTCCATCGTTTTCAAGCGGTGGGTGTCGATATCGACGAGAGCAATTGTGCCTCCGGCGTTGCCGGGAATCTGGATTACGTCATTAACCAGGCGGGGTGTAAAAGCACTGCCCGCCCCCAGCATGGTAATTTTGATCGGGCGGCGGATGTCCCCCGGCAAACCTTTCGCGTCCGCTTCTTTTGTGTGTCCCGAATGTCCTTCGATGTTCTGTTTAGCCACGGCCTCAGGCTAACACAAATCACGGCCATTCCTACGCACAGAACGCCTGAAATCGATGGAAAGGTCGACCCGGCGTTGGACCAGGGAAAATAGCTGGCAATGTCGGTAGAGCGCGATGCCTGCCCGATTATGATTCGTTAGCCCTGAGCCGGCCGTGCGACGTCCGCCAAAAACTTTCGGATGTATAAAAGGTATCCGAGAAGCGGCACCACGCTGAGCAGTGAAATCCATACCAGTGTAGTTCCGCCGGTAAAACCCAGTTTCCGCATCTGATCGATCTGTGCAGGTGGATAGCCCATCTTTGCGTAGACCTCGCCAAGGTCGTGTTGCGAATACGTGATCACGTGCGAGACGCAAAGCAGCACGAGCGCGATGAAGATCACACACCAGCCGCGGCGATCCAGATGATAAAGGGCCCAGGCGCTATATCCCCACACGGCGGCTAGAAACAGATAGAAGATACTTCCTGCCGTGCCGGACAGAATCACTCCGAAGACCGGTGCCGCGCTATGGAACATCGGCATGAGGAGCATCGATAACATGCTGAAGGCCAGCCAAAGGCTCACCGCCAGGACCGGCAGTGGACAGCGATCCGTCCAGCGTGGTTTGGGATCACGCGCCTCGCAGGTAGCCTTCACATTCTTCCCGCTATAAAAGAGGCCCCAAATCAGGGGCAGAAGGACGAGTAGAAATCCGATAGTCAGGATCGGCACCAGCATGATGGCGGTTCGCGCCGAATCCGGCAGCGGCGGTTGACCGGGAGGTTGCGCGGCCACGACCATGGCGCCGAATCGGGGAGCCATCACAGCCATGGCCGCGAGGGAGATAATTCCTCCGATCAAACACGACCACGACCAGATGGCGAGGAGCGCTCGCGCCCATCGCCTCGTCATCATCGACCCAATCCCGAGCCAAACCAACAGGATCGCGAGGGTGCCATACAGAACCGCGACCGGCATCAGGTGGGCGGCGGGAGGAGGAGTTGCGCTCTTCGCTGCCATCCTGGTTCCGATGAGCATTAACGGAACAAGCAAGGCACAGCAGCATCCGAGGAAGGCGGTAGCTAATCCGAAGATGACCAAACCGACTCTGCGATCTTTGAAGTGCGGCGCCGGGGGGCTCGTTGAATTCATAACTCGGACCGTAACGAAGAACGCAGGCGCTTGTCCATGATCGCCGCTGCGCTCCCGGAATGATCGAAGGGTGCGCCAAGTCACGACGACTTCGGCGTCAGTGTGGACGTGCTGTCATGAAACGGTTATAAGCGCCTATGCGTTCTCAATATTGCCCCGCGAGATCAAACTTCTTAGGCAATTCATTTCTCGCTTTAATTTCATTCATCCTACTCGGGACCATGCCGTCGTCTCCTGGGCAAACGACGTCACCGTGGCCCTTCCCTTCGCACAGTAAACCTGCGGGAGCGGGAGCTCCAGCGTCGAGCGGAGCGCTCGCCCAGCCCGGTGCGCCTGGCCTAACGAGCAGTAGCAGCGCCGGAGCAGCCATGCCTGTAACTCCCAAGACATTTGTCCATCCGGGTTTGTATTACAGCGCGTCCGACCTGGCTTTCATGCGGCAAAAGCTCGCGGCCAAAGCGGAGCCGTGGTTCTCTGCCTGGGAGCAAAATAAACCGAAGGCCAAGGACGATAGCTGGGTGGCGCATCCCGCGGCCGACTGGGATGCGAACAAGGATTTTTACATGGGGGGCGATCCGTTGGTGGCCCACAAGGAAGCGTTGCAATGGGCCTTGACCGGCAACCCGGCTAACGCAGCCAAAGCCATCGAAATCCTGAATGCCTGGTCCGCCACCTTGCGCACCATTCCGGTGCATCCAATGCCGCAGGAAAAACTTGCCACCGGCATCAATGGTTTCCAATTTGCCAACGCCGCCGAGCTGCTCTGTCATGGCGGGCTTGAAGGCAAGAGTTCCGGCTGGGCCGCGGCCGACATTGCGCAATTCAAGAAAATGTTGGCCCTGCTCTATGGCACCATCGAAAGTTTTTATCCCGGCTTCAACGGCAACTGGGATGGGATGATGATGGATAGCATGATTTGCATGGGCGTTTTCCTGGATGACAAGGCCATGTTTGAGCGCGCCGTGAAGCATTATATCGAAGGTGAAAAACCGCACGGCGGGCTGGATAATTACATTTATCCTTCCGGGCAATGTCAGGAGAGCAAACGCGACCAGGGCCACACGCAATGGGGCCTTGGCAGTTTCGTGGCCGTCTGCGAAGTGGCCTGGAAGCAGGGGATCGATCTCTACGGCGCGGAGAATAATCGTCTCCTGACCGGTTTGGAATACACTGCCAAATACATGCTCGGGGGCGATGTGCCTTTCGAGGGTCCGGGCGTGATCAGTGCCAAGGGGCGCGGCTCATTCGCCCCCATCTGGGAAACTCCCTACCAACATTATGTCTACCGGAAAGGACTGGAGATGCCTTTCACGAAACAGGTTGTTTTCGGAACCAATATTAGCAAGGGCAAGGGCGCGCCCGGTCCCTATCGCCCGGAGGGTGATTACAACGCCGGCATCTCCTGGGGCACATTTACCATGTTCAAGGGAACAGAAGATCCGCAAGCTGCCGGGAAACGGTAGAACGGTCGCGGACGGTCAGCCGCCCCCCAAAAGGGGCGAGAAAAAAAGTGCTCGGGGGGGACTTGAACCTTTCGCCGGCTTTGTTCTTTCTTGCCAGGACGCATAAGGCATGCATTATGGATGCACAAAGCATGTCCACATTGACCATTAAGAAATTCCCTGACCCGCTTCTCTCGGAGCTCAAGAGAAAAGCCGGCGCTTCCCGCCGAAGTCTTACCCAGGAAGTGTTGGCGCGGCTGGAGGCTTCCTTGATGGAGAACCAGACCAGGCCGTCCCCGAAGATTTCCTATGCCGAAGCGGAGGATCAGGCTGACGCATGGACGGCGATCAGCGGAAAATGGAAATCCGATCTGACGGTGCAGGAAGAAATCAAGCAGCTCTACAAGGCGCGGACGCGCGGTAGAAAAGTAGCGCTTTGAGAATTCTCGACACCGATATCTGCGTCGCCATTCTGCGGGGGAATACCGGGATGATCGAGCGTCGCCGCCACACTCTGGACCGGGTGGTGACCACGTGGATCACCGCCGGCGAGCTCTTTTACGGCGCGGCCAAGTCGCGCGATCCCGTCGGTAATAAGAAACTGGTCGAGCGCTTTCTGGAGACGCTGCCGATCCTGAGCCTAGACATAATCGCCGCACAATTCTTCGGGGTTCTGAAAGCGGCGCTCGAGGCCGAAGGCAACCGCCTGGCGGATGCCGATCTTTGGATTGGAGCGACTGGCCGGGCGCATCGGGCGACGGTGGTGACAGGCAACACGCGCCATTTCGATCGCATCGCCGGCCTGCAACTCGAAAACTGGATGACGTGAAATGCGGCGGTGGAAGGTTTAAGGCCGACGTTTTAGGTATTAAGGCGCGGCTCGCCACGGCGAGTCCGTCCGATGGCGGACACGAGGGGGATCGCCAACAAATCGAAAATCAACCACGCCCGCAACGCTTCGCGTAGACGATGCGGGCAGGGCAATCGGCAATCGGAAATGGAGATGGTGCTCGGGGGGGGACTTGAACCCCCATGCCTTGCGGCATACGCCCCTCAAACGTACGTGTCTGCCATTTCACCACCCGAGCAAGTTGGACCCGTGAGCAGGGAACAGGGGAATGGTAGATAGACGAGCAAAGGCCGCAAGCGCTTTGTCTCATCGTTCTTCGCTCAGGTGAAATGAGAACCATGGCAGTCCTAATCCGCCGGGATGAAGGAACGGCCACGTTGTGAATCGGAGAGCGCGCGTCGTTAGTCATTTGCTTTGACCTTGCTGCCTTCGACGCATTGGGAGTAAAAAGGCTTGGCGAGGTTTTCCCCTTATGAACAAAAAATCAGCATTCCAAAAAACAATTGCCGCCGCATTTATTCTGCTGGCGACATTCTGTTGCGCCCCTAGGACCTTCGCGACCGACTACATCTGGGACGGCGGCGGCGTGGATAATAACTTCAGCACGGTCGCTAACTGGAATCCCAATACGGCCCCGCCGCTCAGTTCTGTCGTCACTGTCTTGCGTTTCGCCGGGTCGACCCGGCTCGCTCCGAACGCCCAGGCCCCTTACAGCGTGGGCGGCATCCAGTTTGACTCCGGAGCTGGCGCCTTCGTTGTCGGAGGGGGGCAGCTGACCTTGGAGGGCACCTTTCAAGTTACTCAAAACAGTGCCAGCCCGGAGACGATCAACAATAATTTGGCGCTGAATGCAATCGGCGTTTGGGGGACGGGGAGTGGGGCTGGCGCCCTAACGATCGGCGGGACGGTTGCCCTGGGTAACAATACTCTACTTGCCGCCCCAATCACCGGGACGAGTATGGCGTTTACCAACGCCGTCAGCGGTAACGGTAGCTTTACCTTGAGCGGTCCCGACAATTTTACGCGAGCGGGGACGGTGACCTTCTCCGGCGCGGGCGCGAACACTTTTACGGGAATGACCACGGTGAACGACGGCACCTTGATTTTGAGTAAGGCGGGTGGCGTTGCGGCGATTGGGGGCGCGCTCGTGGTCGGCGGAAGCAATGTAGCGGGAGCCGTTCCCAAGGTTCAATTGGTCGGTAATTCGCAGCTGACCAGTACGACCGACGTTACCGTTTCATCGGACGGAACGCTGGATGTCAATAGCACGAGTACTTCCATTCGCGCGTTGAGTATGTCCGGAGGGGTAGTTTCGATTGGGACCGGCACGCTGATCCTTAATGGTAACGTGAGCGCATTTGCGGGGCCAGCCGCCGCCGCCCAAATCACATCGACTGACTTCGTTAACGATCTAAACCTGGGCGGCGCCACCCGGACGTTTCAAGTGGGCGCAAGCGGCACGGCGTCCTACGACCTGGATATCCAAGCCGGGATCAGCAGCGGGACTTTGCTGAAAACAGGCAACGGTATTCTGCGCCTCGCGGGCACAACCAACGCCGGTTTTGCGGTAATTTTGAATCAGGGGACGCTGGCGATTGGCTCTGACACTGCGTTGGGCGCCGGAACTTTCACAGTGGCCGGGGGAACCTTCCAGGCTGACGGCGCCACTCGGACCCTGGCGAATGCTGTCAGTTTTACGGGCAGCACGGCCATCGGCAGCTTTCAAAACCTGAATATGGCCGGAGCCGCCACCATCGCGACCAACTCATTTGCCCTAACGATGAACATGTCTGGACCAAGCTATACGACCACATTCTCGGGTGGTTTTAAGGACGACGGCGTCGGCCGAAGTTTAACGATCAACGGGACCAACTCGTCGGTAGTCACTGGCAAGGTGGTCCTCAACGGCATCAATACTTTCGCCAGTTTCTTCAGCATGGGGACGAACGCTTTTGTTTCTGAAACGGCCGGTAGTCTGGCGCCGAGTTCTATGAGCATCGATACGGGGGCGACGTTCAATCTGGTGGCCGGAACGTTGACCGCAGGCTCGCAAAGCGTGGGTGGGACCGGCGCCGGGACTTTCAATCAGAATGGTGGCGGAAACACCGTGTCGAGCGGTTCGTTGAGTGTGAATGCCCTTGGCACTTATAGCCTGGCCGGGGGCACATTGCAGGCACCCTTCGAGAGTGTGTCGGGGACCTTCACCCATTCAGCTGGCACCAACAACGTGACCAATACGTTAAGCGTGTTTGGTAATTCCAACGGAGCCGTCAATTACAGCCTCTCCAGCACCGGGGGGGTAACCGCGGTAACTGAAAACATCGGAGGAAGTAGCAGTGCCATTTTCGCGCAGAGCGGTGGGACGAACCAGGTGTCGGGGGTGTTGTCCATAGGCTTGGGAATCGGGCCCGTGGCCACTTACAACTTGTCGGGTGGCACGTTGACGACGCCCAATTCTGCCGGTGGATTTTCGACTGATCGCTACTCCGTGTTCCACCAAACGGGTGGAACGGAAAACGGTTACTTAAGGAATAACGGAACTTTCACCTTCAATGCGGGAACGTTCAACGGCACCCTTGAAAACACGATCACCGGAACGACTAACGTTAACGGAGGCCTTACAGTGGCCTCCGGCGTCCTCAATAACGGAACGATCAATGCCAACTTCAATGGAACCCTGTCTGCCGCCGGCGGTAAGGCGATCGACAACGAATCGACCCTTGTCTTGAACGCAGGTGCCTTGGGCGGGGCCGGGGCCATTATTAACAATGCAACCCTCTCCGGCTTCGGCACGATCGGAGGTTCCGGTGGATTTACCAATAACAGCCTGGTGGCGCAAGGAGCAGGCAACCTCGTTATCAACAACGCGGGAACGAACACGAACACTGGCACCATGAATCTGGCGGCTTACGCATTTCAGCTGGACAGCAATTTGATTAACAGCGGCGCGATCAGTCTGGCCGGAACGACCGTCAAAGGCACGGCCATGATCACAAACGCCAGTGGCGGCATTATCGAGGGTTACGGCACGTTCCTCAACGCCTTCACCAATCCCGCGGGGGCCACCATCGCGCCGGGGAGCGGGGTACTGCGCTTCAACAACGGGCTCAGCAATGCCGGCTACATCGCCATGAGTCTAAGCGGGCCACTCTCCGGTGGGACCATCACGAACACCGGGCTCATCACGGACGCCGGGACTATCAATAACCTGGTCAACAACAACGCGGGCGGCTCGATCGAGCCGAGCGGCGGAACGTTGACCTTCAATGGCGGTCTAACGAACGGCGCGGGCTCCACCATCTCCGCTGCCTCCGGCGGCAAGATTCTGGTGAGCGCGGGTCTGGCCACCAATAGCGGAACGATCAACCTGAGCGGCGGCGTTTTCGACAATAACAGCCACGCCTTGAATAACGCCGGCAGTATCACCGGCTTCGGCGCGATTCGGGTGGGCACCGGGGTCAATGGACTAACCAATGCCGGCTCCGTCCTCCTGGCGGGGGGCAGCGCCACGATCACGGGCGATGTGATTAACGCCAACGGCGCGACTATCAAGGTTTCCTACACGCCCGCCTTGTTTAACGGCAACTTCACAAATAACGCGGGCGCCACCTTCAAGACGACCGGCACCAGCGTGACCTTCGCCGGCACCTTTACCAACAACGGCCTTTTCACGAGCGACCCGGCCAAACAATACTTTAGCAGTCTGGTCATTGGCCAAACGGGCGCCTTGCAGGGAGGGGAGGGCGATCAGTTTATCGTGAGTAACGACATCACCAACCAGAGTAACCAGACCACCAGCTTCGACATTTCGGCCGCCGCTCTCATTTTGCAGGGAAGCGGATCCCACCAGGTCGCCTGGAGAAGTGCCGATCTTGGGGCGGTGGCCGCCGGGTATCTCAATAACTTCGCCATCGGCACTCTCGAACTGGCGGCGGGCAACTCGCTCCTGCTGGCCGATGGAAACAATATTTCTGGTGCGGCCCTCTACGTGCATAGCCTCGTGCTGGGAGGAGGACTCGCGCAGATCGCCAGCATCGTAGGCAACGGCGCCAGTATTTACTACGACGCCGCCGATCCGGCCAATGCCTACCTGAATGACGGAACCTACGGTCTGCAGGGCGGGGGAGAACTGGCTCCCGTGAACGCCGTCCCGGAGCCCTCGACGACCATGTTGCTTGGTCTGGCCGTGCTGGCCGGCGTCTCGTTATATCGAAGGAAGGTTTGCCGCTCTTAGATTAGAACGGCCTCTTTATGAAACGCGCGTGGTATCTGGCGCTGCTCAGCGTTCTGACCCTTTCGGCCGAGGCGCAGCGGCAGGGCGGCAGCGTGACGACGCGGGCGATTCGCACTCGGACAATTTTCACCGAGCCCATGACGCATCGCGGCTCGTTAAAGATCACGGACACCGTGGTCGATTTTCAAGCTCCGTTCATCGAGTTGGGCGGATATATGAGCGATCCCTCGACCACCTTCTTCACGGATCTCACAGTAGGGTCGAGCGGATATTTGACGGGGGGAGCGGGCGATCTTTTCGTCGTGAGCGGCAACTTCACCAATAACAGCACACAAAATAATCTCTGGACTACGTTGGCCGCGGAACTCGATTTTAAGAATAGCGCCAGTGCCCATCTATTTGCGCTGGCTGGAGCCGACTTGGGAGCGAGCTATTTCGGCTACGTCAACAATTTCGCGTGGGGCACATTTCGGCTTACCGCCGGACAGGCCTTGACCTTGAGCGATGGGAACGGCACCGCCGGCGCTGCTTTTTATGTCGGCAAGCTTCTTCTGGATGGCGGACTTGGGCAGATCGCCAGCATTGCGGGCAACGGCGCCAGTATTTATTACGACCCCAGTGATCCTTCGAACAACTATCTTTTCAACGGGGCAGCCGGCGGTAAATATGCACTGACTGGTGGAGGAGTGGTTGCGCCGGTCATCGCCGTGGTGAAGATCACGTCGATTACACGAAGCCTGGATGGGCATGTGCAACTGCAAGGGCTAAGCGTTCCGAATCGAATCACGAAGCTAGAATTCTCGCCCGACTTGAGCCCGAACTCCTTTTCGCTTCTCGTGTTCGTCCCCACCGATGCAGCGGGAGTATTTCAGTACGACGACGCCACGGCCGTCGGTTTCGGGAAACGCTTCTACCGGGCTTCCGCTCCATTCTAGGCGAAGGTCCGGGCGCTTTGTCTCTTCCTACTGCCTCTTATTCCTTTTCGTGCTCCCGTTGGAGAATACGAATACGAGGAGGAGGTCGATCGGACCTGATGGCCTTCTAGCTGCTGAGCAAATCGGTGAAATCCGCTTAATCTGCGGTAATTTTCATTTGGATTCGATGTCATACCCGCCGCCAGACTCTGATTGGATCAAGGTGGATCTTCACATCCACACCCTGGATGATCCGAAAGACATCCTTGATTACTCGGCCCTCCAGTTATTAGAGCGCGCCCGGGAGCTCGGCTTCAGCGTCCTCGCCATTACGCTGCACGACGCGGTTTTTGATCGAGCGGAGGTTTTCGCCGCCGCTACGGCCATGGGAATCTTCCTGCTGCCGGCCGCGGAAATGCGGATCGAAGGAGCCGACGTGATCGTGCTCAATGTGACGCCGGCTGAGGCGGCCCAGCTCCGGACTTTTGCAGACTTGCGGGCTCTTCGCAGCCGGCGCCGGGAATCGATTTTTGTGATGGCGCCCCACCCTTTTTACGTTCTGGGCGGCTCGATTGGACGGCGTTTACTCAAGGAAATTGATTGCTTCGACGCGATCGAGTTCTGCCACTTTCACAAGGGACCCCTCAATCCCAATCGCCGGGCCGCTCGTCTGGCCAAACGCTTCGGTAAGCCGCTCATTGCCACATCGGATGCCCACCGGCTCCGGGCTTTTGGTCGTCATTTTACCAGCATGACGCGACCAGCCGAATTGACCGCGGAGACTCTTTTCGCCGGCTTGCGGGAGGGTCCGCTTCGCCTAACGAGCCCTCCGTGCACGATGAAGGACCTGGTTAGTACCTTCTATTTTATTTTTCTCTCCCATCCTTTGCGCCGGAGAGCTCATCGCTGTGCGCGGGCGCAGGAGGGGAGGCAGGTGAGGACGGCCGGCCCCGGTCAACCTGGCCAGAGGACGGGCCCGTCCGATAGGCGGGCTTGAATTGAGGGGCTAAACGTGACACACCTAGTGCGATGAGAATCCTCGCCTCTATCCTGTTGCTCCTGGCCATTACCTTCACCGGTTGCAAAACGACTTCCACCAAGGAGGGCAAGGAAAAGAAGGCCGCGCTCACGAAGAAGGTTAAGGCGAACCTGCGCGAAGACACCGATGTCGATTTCGAGGCCTTTATCGGCCGTTTGAAAAAGGCGGTGGCGGCCCACGACGTCAATACGCTGGCTTCCATGATGACGACCGATTTCGGCTACAGCCTGAAACCGGAAAAATCGGGTGAGGGGGTCTTCAAGTATTGGGACGACCAGAATCTGTGGCCGGAATTGGATGGGATGTTGACGGAAAAATTCGTCAAGAAAAAAGAGTTCATGGTGGCACCGCCGCAGTTTGCGGATGAATCGCTGAATTACGACGGCTACCGCATTGGCATTCGCCGGGTCAACGGCAGTTGGAAGTTCTCTTATTTCGTAAACGGGTGAGAAAAGAAGTGGTGAGTCACCGGTGACGAGTGACAAGCCAAAGCCGCACTCAAAATCTCCTCGCTTGTTACCTGTCACTGATCACTTTCGCGGTCTGCCGCACCGGCCGCCCTTTGTTTTTGTGCGGGAACTTCTGAGCTGCGAGCCCGGCTTGGCGGCCGAATGCGCCACCCTCTTTGATCCGGCCGATCCCATGTTTGCTGGACATTTTCCGGGCAATCCTCTCGTGCCCGGGGTGATTTTAACGGAAGCGCTGGCGCAGACCGCCGGCCTCGCCGCGGCCGCTCCGTTGCCGGAGGAAGATCACCCCAGGTTCCTGCTCTCGGCCATTCGGCAGATGAAGTTCTTCGCGGCGGTCCGACCGGGGGAACGAATTATCCTGCGCGCGGAACGCCTCGGTCAAGTGGGCGATCTCCTGCAGTTCAAGGTCGAAGCGTTAGTGAAAGGTCAGCAAGTGGCGGCGGGACAGATCGTGCTCAACGCCGTCCCCCAAGCCGATGCTCAGTAAGAAGAGGAACCCGCCTCGTCATCCGCCGGGCGGCTTTTGTTCGAGATCATAAATAATACCCCAATCGCCCGAGGCGATCGGATCCAGCACCTTTTCCCATGGCTTCGTGCTTTTCGGAGCGTTGGGCTTGTCCTCGTAGTTCTCCTTTTCCTGGCGACCCCAGAAGATGTAACGCGCTCCCAGGTCCGCCGCCGTTTTGCGCCAATCGCCCTGGCCTAACATCAGGCCGGTCAGCCGGTCGTTGATCTGCGAATAATCGCTGAATCCCTGCGTCCAGAGGTGTCCCGGGTAGCCCAGCACTAGATTACGGCCTTGCAGAAGCAGAGGATGATTGAAAGTCGGATAGGCAGCGAATCGCGTATCGAGCGGCAAATCTTTAGTGGCCGCACCGACCCCGTCCACTTCACCGCGGTTGGCAAAGCCAAATCCGGGACGGCCCGTAGCGAGACCGCCGAACAACGTAAAAAAACCGGATCCAAACAAGGCGACGCACAAGGCAACCCGGAACGGCAGCGACGCTCCGCGAACGAGTCGTGTCCACAGGTAGGGCAAAATGAGGAAATAAGCCCAGATCATTATTTTCAAGTTGTCCCAGTCCCACGGGGCCAGCTTGACGAGCAGTGCGATAACCAGAATGGCCGCGGCCGGCAGGAGAAAGGCAATATCTTCCGGAACGGATCGGCCGGGGTTCAAACTATTTTTCCCGGCGCGCCACGCGCAGTAGGCAAACAGCCCGAGGACCAGGGGGAACAGAATTCCGAAATTGTCCCACCAAAAAATAATGAAAGAGGACCGTCCGAAATCAGGATCATGCAGGACCCAACCGGGGTGCCAGGCCATGATGGAATGAGCATGGAAGTGATCCGTGATAATCCAGACAAGAAAGGTGGCGGGGAGCAGAGCGGTCGCAACCAGGGTAACGAGTTGGCCGCGCATGGGAGGATTTCCGCAGAGAAACAGAGCCGCCAGCACGACGGAGAGGGCGAGAAAAGTGTGAACGTGAAAGAGTGGTAAGGAAGCGTAGAGAGATAGTTCCACCCAAAAAGGCAAAGGGGCGCGGGCCTGTTGGTTTCGAAAATACTTTTCGCGCCATTGCCAGAGGAGGAGCAATCCAACGGGAAGGGCGTAGAGCAAACCTCGCTGCGTCACGAGCATGGTCAGAGGAAGACTCTTCCACGCGATCGTCTTGTCCCCCTGATAGTCGAGCAATTTTTGTGTAACCAGGAACTGGAAGCCGACCACGCCGCCGTTGAAAAGGAAGCCGGCCATGGTGAAAACTCCTCCCCAGCGGAACAAGGCATAACAAGTCGCCGCGCAAGCGAGCAGGCCCACCGCCACCAAACCGCGGATGAGATCGACATGCACGAGGGAAAGGAGGCCGTTGAACAAGTCGACCCCCGCCGGATAGCGCAGGTGGCCCACCGGATAAATGGGATTGGGTGGCCAGAGCGGGGTGCCGTTGGCGAATTCCCTGATATAAGTGATATGCAAGGCGAGGTCACCCAGGTTGTTAGGCGATTGGATCATGAGTTGATCCCCCTCGATGTAGAGGAGCCAGCAGAAGCTGCGGACTGCGAACATGGCGAAGATTGCCACCATGATCCACAACGGAACGCGCGCGTAGCGCCTGGCTGCTGTAACGACCCAGGCCGGCCGCACTGGATTGGTGGAGAGTGCAGTGGGAGCGGGTGATTCCGATTCCCTTTCCTCCGGATCGCAGCTGCCGAGGTAGGCTAGGGCGCCCGCCACCAACCCAACCAAAAGCGAGAGCGAGGCAGTCACGGTGCCCAAACCACCCGCCAGCATGCCGAGTATCAGGGCGCAGACCGTCGCGAGATTAAAAAACGTGAGACCGCCGGAAAGCGCTTTCATGGCCAGTGCCCGGCCTAACCAGGCCCCTTGCCTGTGAAATCGGGGGCCCGACCAGGGAAGAAATCCTTGAAGCGATTGGCCTCGAAGTAAACCTTGGAGGTATCCTGATACGGGCGAATGGTGAGCGGCTCCGTGTAGTAGGATTTGTGCAATTTTCCTTCGATTTCTTTCACGCGATCGCCTTGCACCAGAAGAAAATCGGCGTCCAGAGTGGGAGGGAGAGTCTCATGTTCGTAATAACCGACGCGGGTAAAATCGCCCAACATCCAGGGGAGCGGATAGGAACTTGTGCGAATGAGGTGTCCGGTTAGTCCGTAACTGGTCGGATCACGCTCGGCCAGAGTAAGGAGCGGGCGGGTCAGTTTGAAGACGTCGTTATAAGTCTGCACATAGACGTACGGTTCGGTGTCGGTGGTGCAGCGGAAGTAATTAAGCCAGATGGCCCAACCGAGCGAGACAGCCAGGGCGAGGGCCTGTACGGTTAGTAAAATGGAGCGATCCCGCAGTGCCATGAGATAGACGGTCAACGCTCCGATGAAGAGGAAGGGCCAGAAGAATTCGTATTTCCTCGAGACGGCGAACCAAATGGCCAGGCCAGTCGCCACCAGTAAAGTGGAAATAAGGATTTGCGAATCCCGCCAGCGCAGTCGCAGGGGCGTTAACGACACGCCGGCTCCGAAGACGAAGAGCAGGGGCCAGACGATGCTGATGATGCACCAGGGCGTCTTGTATTTAACGATGCTGTAGGCGACCAAAATACCGACGCCGTAAACTGCGAGATAGCGCAGCGATATATTTTTGAGCTGCTGACAAAAGACACAGGTGACGAGGCCGAGCGCGACCGGGAGTTCGTAGCGCCCGATCAAGCGAATCCAGTAATCGTGCGGTTTTTCATGACCGTGTCCCTCCGTGCCAGTGGCGAACCACGCTCCATAGGCCTGGTAGAGTCCCTTCACTCCGCTCCAA
>JBBRQE010000010.1:0-36087 GCA_038226905.1 Chthoniobacterales bacterium
CATTTCATTTCTCACGTCTGGTCAAGGCCAGGCAGGGCTTTTCGCCCAAAGAACTGAGAGCCCGAACCTGGAACTCCACTCGTTAGCACGGCACTTCATGTTCAGAATCGGAGCAGGAACTCGAAGTGGAGCGGGCTTTGGCCTTGGGCGCGGTTTGTTCCGACGTCCATGAGTTTTGAGTGGACTTTCAGGCTATGAGACACTAGTTTTTACGTCAGCGAATGCCTTCCGCGCATCGCGCCCCACCCCCCCGTTCGCTCGACTGCTTCTTTCCGAATGAAAAATCGCCTCCTTCCGTACCTCTGCCTCGCAACCGTCCTGATCCGCTGCAGCATTTCCGACTCGCAGGCGACGCTCTGGAAGTACACGGGAGCCGTCAGTTGGACCCCGCAGAATGTGGGGAACACCTATCCGCCAAACGGCGTCACCATCCCGATGGAAGCGACCGTCACTGAGACGCCCACACCGCAAATTTCGATCAAGATTTATTCGGGCGCGACCGGGGGGAATAATTATAGCCCGGACCTGAGCGGCACCTACGATATTTTTCGAAAGGACGCTTCCGATCCCAAATCCGTCTGGGGAGCAAAGCAGGCGACGATAACGATCGGAGCGAGCAATTTCACCTGGGTGGATACCAATGTGGTCCCCGGAGCAATATACGAATACGGCCTGGCCCCAACTGGGACGACGGCGATGAGTTACGGATTCCTGGTGGCCGGGATCAAGGGGGACCAGACGCAGCCAAAAGGACGCGTGGCACTAGTCGTGAGTAATGACGTCATGATCAATCTCCCCGCCGAGTACGCTCAATACAAGGCGGATCTCATCGCGGACGGCTGGTTCATTCACGAAATTCCTGTGACCCGGGCCAAGGATTATACCTCAAACGGAACAGGAGCGCTCGATGCCAACGGCATTCCGACCGCACCTTTCCCCGCGGATCACATCGCAATCAGAAACCAGATCATCGCGCTCTATCAGGATGCGGGAAATCAATACCCGAACCTGCCGCTCCGAAACGTAATTCTTTTGGGCAAGGTGCCGGTGGTTCGGAGCGGTCTGCTCGACTACGGTCCGGACGGACATGGCAACGTCTCAGCGGTGGGGGCAGACGCCTACTATGCGGACATGGACGGAGTGTGGACGGACACGCAGTCCAATTTTCAATACGTGCTGGGGGGACAGGTTTCCGGTTTTACGAATAACGCCGACGGGTCGGTCACGCCTCCTACCGGGGTCGTCATCGATGCAACTTTTCTCAAAAATCTGCGGACCACCTTCGCCTCCAGTTCCGGTTACACCCTGGCTCCGGACGGCAAGTACATCGTCTATGCGTCGTTCGGTAATGTCTATTTCGCCTACAAAACCTTTACCGGTTACACGAACAACCCCGATGGCACCGTCACCCTGCCGCGCGGAGTGATAATTGATCAGACCACTTTGAAAAATGACCGCGCCCTGGGTTCGGGAACTTTCTTCGTTTCCAATTACATGTTTATCGTGAGTGGCGGAAACGTCACCTCGATGGCCTGCACGGCCAGCGTGGATGGCTCGGTTAGCGTGCAGGAGGGAACCCTCAACGTTCCCGGAGATAACAAGTTCGACGCGGATTACATGGATCAAATTCGCACCGCATCCGGTGAGGATAACGGGGTCGAGTTGGGCTTCGGCCGGATCGATCTTTCGAACGCCGTCCCCGCCGAGTACGAGGCGCTGCGCATGTACTTTAACAAGGAACACCGCTACAAGACGGCCAGCCCTGATTTTCAGCCAGCGCGCAAGGCGATTCAGCGGGCGGGCTTCGGCACGGTCGGCCGAACCTGTGTGGCGGGAATGGCGAACCTCTTCGGGATGGGGAACGTTGACTGGATTGATGGCACCGACCTGCCGGGGGCGAGCGATCCGTTGCTCGACACGGATTCGGAATACACCAGGCTTAACTCATCGGCCTTGTTTTATTTCAAGGGCGGCCAGCCCCCGGGTTTCAGCGACGGCGGGAGAGCGGTCTTCTGGACCGGCATGCAAAGTCACTGGGGTTATTGGTATGCCAGCAGCATTTCTTCGGGGAGCAACGTGATGCAGCTCCGGCTGGGTGAAAACAACTTCACTTTAAGTTTCACCTGGGCCATCGGCGGATTGGGCGGGCAGTGGGACACCAGCTATCTCTACCATCGCATGGGCATGGGATTCGACGTGGGAGACATGATGCGAATCAGCATGAGCGCTCGCGGCAGCACGGGGGCGCCGAACGGACTCAGCCCCGTCTACTCGAGGGCCGGCACGCCTCTCTTCATGGCGCACATGGGCGATCCCACCCTGCGCTTGTACATGTTCGCGCCACCCTCCGGCCTGAGCGTGGCCCCCTCCGGCGGTAATCCGTCACTCACCTGGACCGCCTCCCCAGAGCCTACCGTAACGGGCTATCACATTTACCGGGCTGCCAATGCCGCCGGACCTTTTACCCGACTGACCAATGTGCCAGTCGCCGCCCCCCCCTATGTGGACACGAATGTTTCCTCCGGCGCTTGGAATTACATGGTGCGGGCGGTGCGCCTCGAAGCAACGGGCGGCGGGACTTTTTACAATGCGAGTCTTGGCATTCAACAAGGCATCGACCTAACGAACGGACCGGCGGCCCTGCAAATCAGTACGGCCACCCTGCCAAGCGCAAACTGGAACACGCCTTATCAGGCGTCGTTGATCGCCCAGGGCGGCACGCCCCTTTTCACCTGGACGATTGACTCGGGCTCTCTGCCTCCCGGGTTGAATCTTGCTCCCAATGGGACCATTGCCGGGACGGCCACAGCCGGCGGCATTTTTCCGTTTGTCGCCCGGGCGACTGACGCGCTCAACCAGACGATTACCAAGCCGCTTAGTCTGACCGCTCAATCGAATAACACGACGACCTTCTATCCCGAAGTCAACACCTACGCCGGGAGTTTCAACACGAGCCGGTGGGCTTCGTATTCACCCGACCTGCTCATGTCCGGCCCGGCTTATTCCTATCAGCCTTTTCTGCGTTTCAATATCGCCAGCCTGAATCCCAACAATGGGTTGGTCCGGGCCAAATTGATCCTCACCCTGAACGAGGGCAGCCAGGCCAGCAGCTACGCCCTGGCCCACGCCGTCCTGACCCAGGATGCGGGCGATGGCTGGACGGAAGCGAGTCTGACCTATGCGACCCGTCCTCTGGACAATATCACCGTGCCTCAGGCTTATGCATCCACTTTCCCGGTCGCCTACGGGACCTTTGAGTTCGATGTGACGGCCCTCGTCCAGGCCACTTTGACTAACGACCCCGCCAAAAAGGTGGGACTGCGCCTTTACACGACCAAGAACAACAGCTTCGGCAGTGAAGTGCGCATCGCCACTCGTCTCGCCGCAATCACGGCCAAGCCGCGTTTGGTCATCGAAACGACCAATGCGCCTGCCATTACTTTCAACTCTCCGTCGGCCAATGCCGTCAGCATCAACGTGGGCTCATCGCTCCTCATCCAGGCGACGGCCGTGGCCATCCCCGCCCAGGCCGGTGCGCTCACCGTGCAATGGAGCAAATTCTCAGGACCAGGCACGGTTACCTTCGGGACGCCGAACCAGGCTTCCACGACGGCCGCATTTTCCGCCCCGGGCGATTACGTCCTGCGTCTGACAGCGAACGACGGACTGCTTACCTCGACCAAAGATCTGACCGTGCACGTGGCCTCCGTGCCCGCCGGGACGACCAACATTTCCGGGCCGGCCTTTGATCCCTCTTTGATTCTGCGTCTGCCCTTTGATGAAAATACCGGAACCACCACGGCGGATGTGGTGGGGGGGCATACCGCGACCCTGAGCGGTCTCACGTCGGGCAATCCGACATGGGTGGCATCGGGTAAAATCGGCGCGGCCCTGAATTTTGTGGGCACGGGCCAGCGGGTGGAGGTGGTTGATTCAGCAGCCGTACCGCTGGACGGGATGCAAAAACTCACGGCCTCGCTCTGGGTCTATTTGAACGCAGCCGATGCCAATGCCCATGCCATCCTGGTCAAGCAGACCAGTTCCACGGCGAGCACGATGTCCTATGCCATCACGATGACCAATGCGGAAAAGATATCGGTCAATGTCGCCGGGAAGACGGCGGTGGTAGGCGACACGGTTCTCAATACAAACCAGTGGTATCATGTGGTGATGATTTATGACGGGAGCCTGGCGACCAACAATCTTCAGCTCTACATCAATGGCAATCCCGACAAGTTTGGCAACATTGCCACCGGTCAGCCCGGCAATGCCATCCCCAAGACCGTGACCACCAATCTGCGCGTGGGCGATTATTACGCCACGGCCGCAACCGCCAGCTTCAATGGCCAGGTGGACGAGGTTCGTCTCTATAATAGAGCGCTCTCCCTCGATGAAATTCAGGTTTTGGCTAACGAGGCTCGGGCCAACGTGGGACCGCTCATCACCCTGGCCAGCACCGCCAGCGGCAATGCCGGTCAACCTTTCGCGCTGGCCGCCACCGTCACCGATGATGGAATCCCGAGCCCGTTGAGCCTGGGCTGGACCTTGGCCAGCGGACCCGGCGGCATTAACTTCGGTTCGCCGACCTCGGCCTCCACCACCGCGACCGCCGCGACGGGCGGCGCCTACGTCCTGCGCCTGAGCGCGACCGACGGAGCCATCACCACCTTTGCAGACGTGCGGGCGACGATTACGGGCACCGCCTATCAACAGTGGCTGAGCGACAACAATCTTCCGCCCGATGGCAGCGGCAACGGCGCGCCCAATGCCAATCCTTCGGGCGATGGCGTCTCCAACGCCATGAAGTTCGCGCTGGGACTCGCGGTGAATTCGCAAGGATACGCCGGCCGGCTTTCCTCCGGCAAAACGAATGTCAGTGGGGTTGATTATCTTTCGCTCACCTACACCCGGCCGGAGCCGGTCCCGAGTGGCGTAGGTTATTTGGTCAAGACCAGTCCCGACCTAACGAATTGGTCTGCCGCTGAAACTGTCGAGGTCGCCAACGACGTGACCGGTGGTCTGCGCACCATCACGGTGCGGGACAGCATGCCCATGGACGGGACCCAACCCAAGCGTTTCATACACCTGGAAGTGACCGTGCCGTAGAGTTCCTGTTCGACTAACAAGTCGTAGCCTCGCCTAACGAAAGAAAAACTACCGGGGGGTCGGCGGGTTAGGGACCCATTTGCCGTCGTTCCCCTGGCCGGTCCAGACCCACTTCAAGTTGTCCTTGGCGCCCGGTTGCTGCGGCACACTCTTGCGATAGGAAAGCCACATCGCATCGACGAACGGATCGAGCGAAGCCCCTTCCTGTTTGGGACGGGCATAGGCCCCGCGAGTGGAAGCGTAGGGATCGGCCTTGCTCATCCAACGATCGTTGTAATCGAAAAAGGCATCATGATTCCACAGGGCCTTCGCTTTCAACAGTTGGACGGCCAAAGCGGTGCCGGGCCATCCGGGGGAAACCGTTGAAGTGCGATATCCTTCCGACCGTTTCCCGCGCCAGTCCCACGTGGCGGGATCCGTCTCCTCATAGAGCGGGTTCGGTCCTCCGAAGACCCCGATCTGATACATCGTCGTCTGCCCGTAGAAACCCTTGCCGTAGTAAGTCGAGAAATCCTCCGAAAAGATCGGCCGGCCCGCTATCTCCTGCATTTCTTTGTCGCCCAGCATAAGGCCCGCAAAAAGGATCGGGAATTTGCGTCCGTTCCAATGGCCGCCCGAGGCGATCCAGACGCGCCCCGTTTTGGCCAGTCCAGCAGCATCAATGCCCCACTGGATCATCCCAATCGCCAATTTCTCCTTCTTCTCTTTCGGCACATCGAGCATCAGCATGAGGGCAGCTATCCCCCCAACCCGGGAAAATTCCCTCCCGTAGTTAGGATTGTTTTCGTTAGGGCCCATGTTCTGGAAAAACCATTCCGAAACGTGATCGAGCCAGGGGCGCTGCAGGTAACGCTCAAATTTTTCCCAGGACGGGACGGGACCGGCCGGTGCGAGCCTTGGCAGGATATCCCACTTCACATCCTTCAGTTGATAGATTGGCTTTTCCGGACCGGCGAAGGGGGGGCGAAAGGCGTCTAAGGGCGGTGGGTTGGATAGACAGGTCAACACCGCGGCGGACTTGAGGGCGAGAGAACTTGTCTTCTCCTTTGCCCACATCAGGTCGGCCAGAAGCACAGTGACAGGCTCCGGGCCGTTGCTGATGGTGGAGATGAGCGATTGATTTACCGGAAGCGCGCAGGGAAAGACGACGGAAAGCGCCGGTTTGTAGTCTTTCATGCGCGAATCATACCCTTGATCCTGATCCGATTTGAGCACGATCATGGACCCGTTGCGCATGCGTTCGTCCGCCACCATGGAGACCGCGCCGTATTTGCTTTTGACATTTCCGCCGGCCTGTCCAGCTGAGGCCGTTGCCGGGGCCGGCGAGACGCTGACCACGTTGACCGGCCCGATCACCCAGTAATCACCAGTGATGAACTGACCAACCTGATGCGGCTTATCGAACGTCCACGTGATTCCGTATTGCGTGACCTCCTTCACTTCCGCCGCAGCCGCGACTGGAAGACGCAGAAAGGTCAATACGATGAGCAAAAGAGAGGGAAGGATTTTCATCACATCCCTGGCATATCTCGAAATCACGGCCGAGAAAAGACCATTCGGGTTCTCAAGGCGATTCGAGTGGTTACGAACCCGCCCGCTGCGGCAACTGCGCCGCGTGGTTATGGTTGTGGCTTACCGGCTCCAGCCTGCGACGCCACATAGTCGGAAATAGTCACAAACTTGCAGCCCTGGTCACGCAGATAAGAAACGACTTTCTTGAAATTCTCGAACTTTGCATCGTCCCAAGTGTCGGGGTGACCCTGCACGGCGACATAAGGAAGCGTGGCTCGTTTCTGCTCGAAGTCAGCCTTCACTTTCTCGTAGTTAGGAACAAAGATCGGGCTTTCCAGATTCATCAAACGCTGGATAACGAGTTTACTGGTTTTCGTTCCGGCAGGCGGGGGGTAGAACCAGACTGCGTGAATTTGCGGGAGGCCTTCCAAAACTTCATAGGTCGCGGCGTCCATAGGCGTGGCATGCGGGCCGAAGGCGGCGATGTCTACCCCGACCTTTTCTTTCACCAGCTTCAGCGACCTGTTTATCCCAACGGCCTGGTCAGCGGCCGTGCCGCCGACGAATTCCGCGGTGCGACCATTCACCTTGAGGGCCGTGGGGATTCCGCCAAAGGCGTAGTAGCCGTGGAGCCAGATTTCGCTTCCGGCGGCCACTCGTTTTTTCAACCAATCCACATAGGCAGGGCAATCACCCTCCAGTGAAATGGCAAGGATCCCGTAGGACGCCTTCAGTTTTTGGCTTTCGAGAAAGGCCACGACCCGCTGCCAATGATCCGAAACGGCCAACGTGCTCCCAGGCTTGCTCCGCACAAGATCGTCGAGCTTGAGCATGACCACGGGAGCCGGCTTACTTTGCGCGACCGCGCCGAGCGGGAATGCCACACTGCACAAGATTATTAGAGAGAGGACGCGGAGGGCGGAGGGGAGTTTGGTTTTCATGTTAGAGCAAGCCAGACGGTTTCGGCAGCGAATGCCATGGTGCGAGACAATGGCAAAGAAACCTTTAGGTCAATCTTTACATGGCCGCAGGACCAGCCGTTACCCAATTTTATCTGATCCGATTGATAATGGGCGCGCTCAGGACGCCCATCGGTTTGAGTTCGTAACCGTAAGTCCAGTACTCGCCTTTGCTGCGCCACGCGTCCGGCACCTGACCGGGCGACTCCGGGTCGACATTATGCAATGGAGCGAAGGCATTATTGCGGTTGCCGAACGCCGTGATCTCCAGGGTATGCTCGCCCCGTGAAACGCGGCCAAGTTCCAGGCGGAACGGCGCGAAGGCGATCTTGCCCGCGGGCGCGCCATCGAGCGTGACGGAAAGAAGCGGCGCTTTAAACCTCGGGATGTGAATCGCAACATCGCCGCCGTCGCCTTGGAGAAAGCATCGGTAGGTGACATTCCCTGCGTAAAACGGCAGACCCTGCACTGTCCAATCGCCGAAACCCAGCTCCCGCGGCGGAGCGATGATCTTTGCCGACTGCCCCCTCAACTCGATTCCAAAATCTCCCAAAAAGTAGCACCACTCGACATCGGTTTTTCGCGTGAACGGAGTGGTGAGCTCGATTTCGTGCGGACCGGGGCACAGCGGCGGAAGCGGCACGGTTTTGATCGCCTCGTCGACCCACCACCCGTCTGCCTCCGGCGGGACTCTTGCGCCATCCAGGAAAATCTCATTTATCTCCGGATGCTCGAGGGCCAGTTGAGCACCGGCCAAATCGATCTCGGAGTTCAAGCGAAAGCGCAGACTGAGGCGGGCCGCGTTGGGAGCGGGTGCCGTGTCTGAATAGGGTTGACCGATGTAGCCGTGCCGGCCCGGCATCCCGAAGCGCGCGCGCACAAGATTCACGATGCGCAAAATCTCTTCACGCGGCTGCCACGCTTCGTCGTCGATTCGCCATTGGGCTTGATCGAGAAGAAGAACGTTCGGCTCGGACAGGGTGATCGCCACCGGCTCGGAGAGCCGGGCGGTTTCAATCCAGCTCTTCGCGACCAGCCCCGCACCGCCTTCGCGCCAGCCGGGTTCGAGCGATACAAGCAGGTGACCGTGCGCCTCGAAACTCCAGTCAAAAACGGTGCCCCCTTCTTCCCGTCTTGAGGCCATCCCCGCGATCTTTCCGCTGAAGGTATCGAGGCGGCTCACCGACCAGTCGCCCTTCACCTTAATAGCCGCGTTATGGAGTGGATGGAGCCGGTCCGTATTGCAGAAAAAGACGTGACGTTTTTCGCCATCAATGCGGATCTGGTGCAGAAGCGACTGGGCGAAAGGCGAAGTGGGCGGCGCAAACAAACGAAAAGAAGCGGGGTGCGCCGCCCTCACTTCCACTTCACGGAACGGCTCGACCGCTGCCAGAATCTTCGCGCGTGTCATGGGCACGTGCTGGCAGCGTTGCGCCAGGTCAGCCGCACGCGGCGACGGCTGCGCATCGACCAGGGAAGGGATTTCCCCGGCAAAAATAATTCGACCACCGGCATCCGCGAACGCTTCCAATCGATCGAGCGTGGTCGCCCGGATCGTCCGCATATTCGGCACAATGACCGCGTCGTATTTCATTTCACCGACGCGCAGGAGCCCCCCCTCCTGCGCGGAACACAATCGCGGCAGGAGCGATTCGCAGATGAAATCGAAATCGATCAAGCCAAAGATGAGCCACTCAGTCAGCTCGGCGAAAAACTTCTCGCGCTCGTCCCGCTCCGGCATCGTCTGATCGAGAGGACCGTAGCACAGCCAGTAACTCTCCACCGGGTTGAGCACGGCCACCCGCACGTGCGGCTGGCCGCGCGTGAGCACCGTATTAAGCCGGGCAAAATGATCTTCGATGAGCGGATATTCGCGCCACCACGGCGATTGATAACCGATCGACGCCGGGAAATCGCGCTTGGCCTCACCGGCCATGCTGACCCAAGCGAGGTGATGGACCCGCACGGTCACGCCGAGGGCGGCCTGCCAGTCGCCCTGTGCTTTGTGCCCGGCGAAAGTAAAATCCCAGCCGGTCACGCCATAGAGTTCGCTCAACACTCCTTCCCGGCCGAACTGGTGCGCCGCGCTCTGCGCCTGTTTGGCGGAATTATATTCGTCATTGTCGCAAAGGATATCAATGCCGGGAAGTTGAAAGGCGCGGTAATGGCGCATGCTTTCGCCCAGCCCACGGACCTGGTAAAAAAGTTCGCCTTCCCCTAACAAATGGCCGCTAAAGGCGATCCCATTCCTCCCGCACCATTCCCCGAGTGTATCCATGTAGGCGGAAGCGAATCGTTCCGTTACATGATCGAAATGCCGGTAGCGCACGACAGAAGTGGCGCCTTCTGGCAGTTCCCAAAACATTTCCGGCAAATGATTCTCCAGGCGGTGACCGCAGGCAGCGGCGTAGGTTTCCAGAAGATCATCCGTGAAAGGCAATGACAGATCGCGTGCTTCCTCCGCCCGAATGAAGGCTCCCCGCAGCGGAAGATGCGGCTCGTCCGTGAAAATAGCCGGGATGGTTTTGCCAAATTCATCGCCCACCGTGGAGCGATAGCGCTCATGCGTGACCTCGATGAAGCGTTCGGTCGCGGCTTTGCTCAACATGTCGGGATAGGTCTGCGCGTTGAACCAGACGAACGGCTCAGCCGTTTCGACATAGGCAAACCAGGCCCGACCGCCGCGGGACAGAGGCTCGTCATCGACCAGCCGCCAATAACCGGCCAGCCGTCCGTCTCTTAACAGAACTTCGTAGCGCGCGAGGAGGCGGCCGTGGCCGGTGCGCGTGGCGCGCGTCTCCTGGATGGTGGTGGCCGCCCGCCCGCCTTCCTCCGCGTAAGGCGTCGGGGTAAACAGAAGATATTTCGCGCGAAATTGTTCATCTTCCGTGACAATTCCTCCCGCGAATCCCGAAGGCCAGCGATCCTCATCGTAAAGCCAGGCCAGCAACCCCTTCGCTTTGGCCTGGTCCACGCAAAGCCTGACCATCTCCATGAATTCATCGCCAAGATACTCGGTCTCGAGCCCGGTCCGGACGTGGATGTGAAATCCGCCGAAACCCATGGCCTGGAGAACGTCCATCTGGCGGAGCAACTGCGCGCGATCGAGCTGGCAGTTCCAGCACCAAAAGGGCGCGCCCCGATATTCCGAGGTTGGGTTGGCGAAGAGCTGCGGGTCGAGGGCGGGCTCGCTGCGTCGCGGATAAATCGGAGACATGGCGTGCGGGAGGTGGCGAAATTAATCAAACGCAGCGAGCATTACAACTGGACAAACACACACCAAAATGGGATGAATGTCATCCGTCAAACGTTGCCCTGGCCCGTCACTCCCCCAAGGTTTCGGCCGGTGCCGTTTCTTCCGGTTCTCATGGATCTTGGGGTGCCATCCGGTCCAGAGACTCGTTAGGTCAATCGATGAGTCCGCGAGCCCATTTAATGAACCGCCCCTCTTTTCCGTCCCGTCTGCTCGGGCGGATGGCGCCCGTTCTTTTGTTTGTTCTCATCCATGGGCCCGCCGGAGCAACCACCTATTACGCGGATCCTGCTGGGGGAAGCATGAGCAATGCAGGGAGCGCCGCCCAGCCCTGGAGCACGCTGGAGGCGGTCTTCGCCGCGAATAAGACGTTTGCGCCCGGCGACATCATCCTGCTCCGAAGCGGTTATCACGGTTTTCCCTCAGTCAAAGGCAATAACGCAGGGGTGGTTACCATTCAGCCGGAGAGCGGCGCGGTGCCCAAACTGAGAAAACTGATCGTGCGATCGGGCTCAAATTGGGTCATCTCCGGCCTGGATATTTGTACGGAAAATGGCAACCCCGGCACCTATGACACGGGCAACCTGGTGGACATCCAAAGCAGCGCGAACCACATCACCCTGGAAAATTGTGTGATCCGGAATGCCCTGAGCATCGCGGGCTGGAGCGTGACCGACTGGCAGACGCGGCTGGGCAAGGGCGCCGCCCTCAATGTCACCGCTCCCTCCACCACGCTAAGAGGCAACGCCCTAACGAATGCGGGATTCGCCATCTCGCTCGGCAAGTCGGCCACCAACTCCCTCGTCTCTCACAACACGATCACGAATTTTTTCAACGACGCCATGCGCGGTCTGGCTGATTTCTGCACCTTCGAATACAACGTGGTCACGAACAGCTACGTCTCCGACGCCAATCACGACGACTTTTTCCAAAACTGGTCAGTCGGCAGCGACGGGGTGGTTGGCCACGGCACCGTCTACAACGTGACCTTACGTGGAAACATTTTCCTCAGCGTAACCGATCCGGCCCAGCCACTGCAGGCCCCGCCCCAGGGAGTGGGCTGCTTCGATGGCATGTTTGAAAACTGGGTGGTGGAGAACAACGTCATCTCTTCGCAGACTTATCACGGCATCTCTCTCTACGGCGCGATTAATTGCCGGATCGTCAACAATACGGTGATCGAAAATCCCATCACCGGAATAAATCAGCCGGTTAGACCCTGGATTCTGATCACGCAGCACAAGGCACAGTCTGATGGCACGCCGTGGCTCGTCCCATCTTCTGGGAACATCGTTCGTAATAACATCACCGCCAAAGGAGCAAGCATCGTCACGGGAGGTGGAACCATCGATCACAACGTGATGACCACGGCTTATTCCACTTACTTCACAAATTTCAGCGCCCTGGATTTTTCCCTCAGCAGCACATCCCCCGCGATCGGGGCCGGCCAGGCCATGGACGCTCCGGCGGCCGATATCCTGGGGCGCATCCGCACTGTTCCCTACGATCTGGGTGCCTACAAATATCCAAGCGCTTACGAACAATGGCTGCAGGCCAATGATCTGCCCCTGGACGCAAGCGGTAGCGGCGACCCGGCTGCAAATCCTTCGGGAGACGGTCTATCCAACGCCATGAAGTGCGCGCTTGGTCTTTCGCTCGATTCACGAGGCTACGCCGGTCGGATGAGCGCCGGGACAATCATCGCCGGCGGTGCCGAGTATTTGTCGCTCACTTTCACCCGGCCGGAGCCGCCGCCCATCGGGATTACTTACACGGTCAAGACAGGTGCGAATCTGCTGACCTGGTCGGCGGCCGACACCATCCAGGTGAGCACCGTCGTGACCGGAGCATTGCGCTCGATAACCATCCGCGATACCAAGGCCCTGGATGGGCCCGATCCGACAAGATTTATTCGCCTCGAAGTTGTCCTCCCGTGAGCTGACGATCAGCATCAATTCGACTCATTGGATCCGAATGAAAGAGCCGTCTGATTTCAGACTGAGCGCTGCTGGTCTGCGCGAGAAACTTTACCCGTTTGCTCAAATGTTAACTCTTTCCCTTTTCCTTATGTTGCCAGCACAGGATTTATTTGGCCAGCCGCCCGCTCCGCCCGCGTCAGATCTGAGGCCGGATGCTGCGCGCGTCGCGGAGATTGCTTCATGGCTCGCGGGAAAAGCTCAGGGTGTTGGGCCGATGGCGACACAAAAGGAGGAGTGGCAAAAACTCGCGCACGATGCGTGGTTTCAAATGAAGCTTGAGAACGGAAAAAGCGCGATGGAGACGGCACTGCCGGAGTTGACGCCTGAACTCTACCGCGATTTTTCCACCAAAGGCGACCGCAGCAGCTTCGAAAAACCGCTCAGCCTTCGAATCAAGCGCTTGAATGCCCTGGCCGTGACGGCTTGTCTTGCGCCATCCGATAGCACGATGGCGGAGTTGGAAAAAGAGATACTCTACCAGTGCAACCGGCCGACCTGGGTCCTCCCCGCCCACGATAGGGCGCTGCGAAATTTCCATGGCGAAGAAATCAACATCGACCTCGGCTCGTCCCTGCTCGCCTGGGAGCTCGCTGAAATCCATCACCTTCTCGGCGCGAAACTTTCGGAAAGTACGCGCCACCGGATCGAAGAACGGGTGCATGCTTTCGTTCTCGATCCTTTCGCCGCCATGGTTCGCGGCGAGCGCAAGGCGGACGGCTGGCTGACCGTCACGAATAATTGGAACGCGGTCTGTCTGAGTGGCGTTCTGGGCAGCGCGCTGGCCCTGATCGACGATCGAAATGAGCGGGCCCTGTTCGTGGCCGCGGCGGAAAAATTGTCGCTCCACTTTTTAGAAGGATTCGGCCGGGACGGGTACTGCAGCGAAGGACTGGGGTATTGGAACTACGGCTTCGGTCATTATACCCAGCTTTGTGAAACGATCCGCGCCGCGACTAACGACAAGCTCGACCTGCTGGCCCGACCCCAGTCCAAACTGGCGGCAGGATTCCCCAGCCGCGTCCACATTTTAAACGGAATCTATCCCGCCTTTTCGGATGCACCGGTGGACGTGTCGGCCAACAGCACGCTCCTGCGGGTCCTGCGAAAGCGGCTGCCGGATTTGACAACCCCTCCTGAAAAAGGGCCGGCCCCGGTCGCCTATGCCAGCATCACGGAAGCGATGCTTTTTGCGCCATTGGCCGCAGATGAACCAGCGACTGTCTCCGGCGCGACCGCCCCGCGCGACTGGTTTCCTGATGCCGGTGTGCTGATCGTCCGTCCGCGCCCGGAAGACAAATGGGCCTTCGGCGCGGCGATCAAAGGCGGGAACAACGATGAGAACCACAATCACAACGATCTCGGGTCATTCGTGGTCGTAGCAGGCAACGTTGCCGAGTTGATCGATCCGGGTAAAGAAACGTACACGGCGCGCACTTTCAGCGCGCATCGCTATGACAGCGACGTCCTTAATTCCTACGGACACAGTGTGCCGGTAGTGGCGGGCAAGCTTCAGGAGCCGGGTCGGCAACGGATCGCTCGCGTTCTGGAGCAGGCCTCGAGCGCGGAGGAAGAGCGATTACGGCTCGATCTTTCGGCCGCGTATGACGTAAAGGAGCTTCAAAAACTGGAGCGTTCTTTTGTTTTTCACCGAGGGAGAGAGCCATCGCTTGTCTTGGAAGACCGCGTGAAATTCGGGACACCGCAGAAGTTCGAGACCGCGCTCGTCCTGCCGCCGGAGGCGACCATTGAACGTCAGGAGAGCGGTGCCATGGTGATTCGGGTGGGAGCGTCCGCCGTTCGGATCGAAATCGCAGCCGACGGCGGCGAAATCGTTGCAACCGAGGCGCAATTGAAAGACGGCATCAAACCGAAGCGCGTGGCGTTTACTTTTAAAGATTCGTTAACGAGCGGATCAATCCGGATCACCATTCGTCCGGTCGCGAAACCGTAGCACCTCCGTTTGAGTCCTGCTCCGGCGGCGTCCCTTGCATGCAATTCGGTTTTTCCACTTTGGGCGAGCCGGGGCTTTCCTGGGACGAGGCTTCTCTCCTGGTCGACGAATTCGGCTTGGATTTCCTGGAATTACGCGCCCTGCGCGACACGCTCGATCTGCCGGGTTATTTCGGAAAAGATGCGAAACCGGAACTGCGGAAACCCGTGCAGATGATCGGTTCATCCTTGCGCCTGACCCTGGCGGATCAGGTAGCGGTGGAGGAGCTGATGCGATTCGCCGGACTCGCGGCCCGGCTCCGATGTCCGTACGTCCGCGTTTTCGGAGGCGGTGTTTGGGGAACGCCGCTGACACAAAATGATTTTGAAAGAGCGCGCGCCGCGGTCGCCTTGTGTCGCGCAGAAATCACCGCGCGCCAGTTGGACGTGACCTTGTTGCTCGAGACGCACTCTGCTTTCAGCGACTCCGCCAGTTGCCTTAAACTTAATGAAGAACTAACCGAGCCGCTCCTCATTTTGTGGGATAGCCATCATACCTGGCGGACCGGCGGGGAAGCGCCCGCGCAAACGTGGTCCCTCCTCGGCCCCTGGATACGGCACATTCATTATAAAGACAGCGTGACGGTCGACGGCTCAACAGAGCATCGCTATGTCCTTCCCGGTCTGGGCGAATTTCCGACAGAGAAATTGTGGACGCTTCTGGAGGACAAGGGCTTTCAAGGCGGTATTTCGTTGGAATGGGAAAAGATCTGGCACCCGGAGTTGCCACCATTGCGCGAGGCTTTGGCGGCCTTTCGGCTCGTCACGAACAACCGGGCCAGATAGGTACGAACGGTGATGAATTCTCCCGACCTGCGCGCGCGTCGTTTCGGATTCTGTCCTTGGGAGTTCCGGTCGGGCGCCACGCCCGCGGAAGAGCAGGCCCAGTCCGAGTATCAAACGCGGCTGCTTCAAGAGATGGGAACCAAGGTGGGAGCCGATTGCTATATTTCGCCGGAGGCTGCCGTGGTGGGCACGGCTGAAAAATCACTGCGCTTGGGCGATCGCTGCTATGTGGCAGCGCATGCCTACGTGACCGGTCGCGTGGAGTTCGGCGACGACTGCACAATTAATCCATTCGTCACTCTGCGCGAAAATGTTCGCGGGGGCCATGGCGTCCGGATCGGCGCGCACGCAACCCTGGCGGCGATCAATCACGGGTTTGACCGCACCGACATTCCAATTTTTAGACAGCCGGTTTCGATGAAAGGAATCGTCCTGGGAGATGATGTCTGGATCGGCTCCAACGTCGTGGTGGTCGATGGAGTGAAGATCGGCAGCCACAGCATTCTGGCAGCGGGCGCGGTGGTGACAAACGACGTTCCCGAATACGCGATCGTCGGGGGAAATCCCGCGCGCCTTATTCGCATGCGCGAGTCGACCAGGGCAGCCGATTCCGAGCTGGGCGCGAGTCTGTCCGAATTTGGCCAGCGCGGGCGGCAGCAGCTCGATCAATTGCTGGAGCATTACAGCAACCGTAGCGCTTCGGGCGCGTTGAGCTTCGGCCAGCGCGTGCGGCCCTGGTGTGATGCCACCGAAATCGCAGCCGCCTTCGGCTCGACGCCGCCGGGCATAGCTCCGGCTGAATTAGTCACGACGCTGCGTTCATTCCAAACCCGAGAGACCGGTCTTGTGCCTGAGCGCATCGATGAGGATCCGGGAGTGACGGGCCCGCCGGCCATGACCAACCGCTACAACACGATGATCGTAAATTACGCGCTCGAGTGTCTCGGATCGAATATCGGCTATCCCATTCACAACGCCGCCGACATCGAAGAGCTTCGGTTGCCCCAAATTCTCGAAACTCTGAACTGGAGCAGCGGGGCATGGAGCGCGGGACACTGGATCGATTGCTACGCCACCTGCCTTTACATCAATGCGAAATATTTCAACCTAACGACACTGGTCGATCAGTTGTTCGAATGGCTCGATCAACGCTGCGACCCGGTTAGCGGATTGTGGGGAGAATGGCGCGAGGACGATCGCTGGCTGCAGCCCGTCAACGGATTCTATCGACTGACTCGCGGCACCTATGCGCAGTTCGGCCGTCGCCTGCCGCACCCCACCCAGGCGAATCGATACCATCCTGACACACGCGGGCGATGCGAATTTCTTCGCGGACCGGAAAGGAAATGCCTGCAACGTCCTCGATGTAGTCCACCCGCTCTGGCTTTGTTCCGGACAATCGCCGCACCGTCGCGCCGAAGTGGAAGAGTGGATGCGCGTCCGTCTTCCGGTCGTGCTGGACTCTTGGGTAGAGGGCGAGGGTTTCAGTTTCGACCTAACGGAACCCGAACCAAATCTCCAGGGCACGGAAATGTGGCTCAGTATTATTTACCTGATGGCCGATATCCTCGGTCTGGCCGGACGACTTCCTTATAAGCCGCGCGGGGTCCATCGGTTACTCCCGCAACTCCCCTGACTTTTGGCGCAGGTTATTTGCTGATCTTCGACCAATCGAAAATGACGCCCATGGCGCTGGCGCGATCTGTCTGCAACATGGCGTAAGCGGTCGGCGCTTCCTCGGGCGAGTAGCGATGAGTGATCAAGTCGGAGACACGCATTTGACCGCGCTCGAGATAGGTAAAGAAAAGGCGCGCCATGTTGTAGGCGGTCCAGTAATTCTCATCTGTTTCTTCCGCGGGCGAGTGCGAATCATGCGCGCCGACGATGCTGATGCCCCGGGTGATTACATCCGGAGTTAGCCGCTGGTCGCCCGGGGTGCCGGTGTCGCCCAGAAGTACGAGCTTCCCGTACTTCCTGGCCAGGCGCAGGGCCGGACCGAAGACCGCCGCGTGCCCGGTGATGTCATACACCACATCCACACCGCGTCCTCCTGTGAGATCGAAGACCGCATCGCGCGCCGCGTCCGCACCCATTTGCAAGACATGAGTTGCGCCGTGGGTGCGCGCCATTTTCAATCGTGCGTCGGCCGTGTCTATCGCCACGATCTCGCTCGCCCCGAGGGCGCGGACGTACTGCGTAACGAGTTGCCCAAGCAAGCCCAAGCCAATCACCGCTACCGTGTCCCCCAGCTCGTGACGTGCCCGGCGCACTCCGATTTGAGTGATGCAGGCCAGACCGAAAAAGGTAGCGTCCTCGTCGGATACGCCGGCGGGGATTTTTAGCGGGCGTCTCGTGTCCGGGTATGGGGCATACTGCTTGTGCTTGCTCCGCGCCGCCACCCGATCGCCCGGCACAAAATCCTGCACGGAGGCTCCCACGCGGAGCACTCGTCCCGCCGCGGAATAGCCGGGGTAAAACGGATACTTTGCCCAGTTATCCCAATGGGTGCCGGCGGCAAATTTTCCGCCGAGAACAATACTTTCGGTCCCGGTGGAAATGAGCGAGCGCTGGGTCTCTATCAGTATTTCGTTAGCCCCGAGCTCGGCCACGGGTTCCGAGCGGGTTTCGACCAGATTCTTCTCCGCGAAGCATATATTCAGTGATTGCATGGTGTATAAGAAAACTTTGCCCTAACGACCTTACTGAGGCGTTTCCGGATCGGTCCGAAAGGGCGATGCGGGCAGTCCCTCTTTATTATAAAGATCGCAGGCGGGATTGTTCGCCCAGCCGTAGCGGACCGCCTTGGGATCGGCCAGACCATCGGCCGAGACCACCACGGTGTCATGGTCGATCGTGGCCCTTGCCCAAACCCACTCGTTAGTCGCGCCGGCTATGGCAAAGCCCTTTAATTCCGTGGCCGGCGGCGCGGCCAGGCCATCGGGCGCCCAGGGCGGAGCGCCCATGACAAGACCGCCCCCGGTGTTCTTGAAGGTCAGGCGGATGCTCTTTCCTTCCACTTTCATGGAATCATAAATCGGCCCGGAATAAACGATCTTCTCTCCATAAACCAAATGCCGCGCCGCCAGGGCCAGCCGATGGCCGACATCGAGCTTATCCTTGGGATGAATATCATTTCCGTTCCCGATATCGATGGCCACCGCCATCCCTGTATTGGGCAGCGCAAGCGTCATGAGTTGAGCCTCGCGTAAGGCGGCCCAGCCACCTTCAACCGGCGCCTTCTGCGGCGCCAAATAATTGGCCAGCTGCACGAAGAGAAATGGGAAGTCGCCCTGGCCCCATTTTTCCCGCCAGTCATTGATCAAACGGGGGAAAAGCGTGCGGTATTCGGCGCCGGCACCTCCGTTCGCTTCGCCCTGATACCAGACCACTCCCTTGAGCGCGAAAGGCATCAACGGAGCGACCATGCCGTTAAACAAGACGGTGGGCGTATGAGGGTCCTGGTCCGGGAGCGGCTTATGCGGCTCCGGCTGGGAGGGCTTTGGTTTGGCCGGGGCGGGCTGGCCTTTCGCACGCGGTTCTTTGTTAGCAACGGCCCACTCCTTCAAAGCGGCGTCGTAGGGTTTGCCGTACTCTTCGTTCCACTTTTTTTTCTCCGCTTCATATTTTTCCAGGAGCTGCGGATACGCCTCCCGATTGGCCGTCTCATGGGCGGCGCCCTCCGTGGCCGCTTTTACATATTTTTCAAAGGGCGGCTCTTTCGTTAGACCGCTCAAGCTTGTCCAGGCTTGCGCGGGGGTCCCACCCCAGTAGGTAGCGATGAGCCCAATCGGCTCTTTCGTGGTTTCTCGCAGTTCGCGCGCGAAAAAATAGCCGACGGCCGAGAATCCCTTCACCGTCTCAGGGCTGCATACCATCCATTTGCCCGTCACATCTTTCTGGGGCTGCCCCGCCGTTTTCTTGCTCACGAGGAAAAGCCGAATCTGCGAATCCGTCGCCTTCGGAGTTTCCGAGACGGTATTGTGCGCGCGCGCCATGGGAAATTCCATGTTGGATTGGCCAGAGCAAATCCAGACATCGCCGATCAGCACATCCTCAAACTTCACGGAATTTTTGCCGCTGACCGTCAGGATTAAAGGCTCAGAGGCGGTAGCGATCGGTTCCAAGTCGACTCGCCACGTGCCCTCCTTCGAGGCGATGGCCTTCCCCTGGTGATCGCCCAGAGCCACCTTGATCTCCTCTCCCGGGTCCGCCCAACCCCAGACCGGGATTTTCAACTGCCGCTGAAGCAGCATGTGGTCGCCGAATAACGCCGGCATTTTTACGTCTCCCCGGACAGGAGTAATGGCCAGAACCAATGGGCCGAGGAAAACGAGGAGAAGTTTGCTCATTTGAAAAACGCGGAAATTCGGACGGCTCGCCTGTCTTTAAAAAGGACCAGTCCGCGCGGACGGGAGATGCCCTAACGGGTGGTGGAGGCTTGTGTGGGAGCGACGTACTCCCCCTTGGTCATGCCCAGGCGCGAGAGTTTGGCTACGGGATGAAAACGCCCGAATTTGCCGTTGATAACCTTCTCCTGTTCCTGCAACCGCTGATTAAACGCCGCGTCGGTCACCGTGATGTTGTTTTCCGCGACGACCGAAGGATCCGCTTTCAAGTTAAAGGAATGAGCCATGTTGTTCTTCACTACATTCCCTTCGGCCCCTCCCTTGCGCTTGGTATTCAGCATAATCCAAGGCATCATTTTTTGAGGGGATCTCGCCTTGACCACGTTATCGATGATTTTGCAATTGACCGCGTCGTAGAGTGAGATGCCGTGGTAATGGTTCGTCATGATGATGTTTTTCTCGATGTCAAAATCCACCAGCGGACCGTCGAAAAAGCCGAGGCCCTGAGGGCTGTTGGGAAAGGGTTGCTGTGGATCCTCATTCCCAATCAGAATATTACCGATGATGGTGACTTTATTGACGGTTCCCGTCCCTTTGTTGAAGAGAAAGACCTGGATCAAATCATCGTGATTCGAATCGCCATCAGCCTGGCTGACGTAGCCGTTCTTGATGACGTTGTATTGCGCGGTATCACCGTCCCGCGTGACACGAAGACCGTCTCCGGAGAAATTGGTGATCACATTTCCTTCGAATAACGAATTGGGAGCGCACATGGCCACGGCGAAGCGCATATTCAGGATGTAGTTATTGCGCACGGTAAGGTTCGTCCCGTTCCGGCCGATCGTGATGCCGTCACCAGCGTTCATCCATTGGTCTTTCGTCCATCTGGAGGAATCCAGCGCGGTGTAGATAAAACAGTCTTCCAGCACCAGGTCGCTGCTCGGCCCGCCCTCGGCCAGCGTGACCATGCTCCCCTTATAAGGAGTGGAAGCGAAAGACGAACTGACCGTCAGACCCTTTACCAGCCACTTGGAACCCTGGGTAATCTCAAAACGGCTGAGCTGGGCGATCTGACCGGGCGCTGCCGCGATCGTGATCTGGGTGGCGTTGTCTCCGGAAATTTTCACATCGCCATGATTGCCAGTGCGCAGGAGAAGGGTATCGCCGCCCTTCAGTTTGGCGAGGGCGCCGCTCTTGATCATTTCGGACAAGGCCGGCCAGGGTGCCTGCGCGCTGCCCGTGCCTTGCGCCGTTCCGGCCGTCGGATCGGAGTAATAGATTTCAGCGCGGGAGACGTTGGAGATTAGTCCGATGAGTAAAAAAGTAGCGATGAATAGAGGTTTCATAGTGGACGAGCGGAGACGAGTTGAGCTTCAGGCTGCGGGCCTTTTGCGTGGCGATTTTTGACAGAAGGAGGCCTGCGTAGCAACCAATTAGTCAGGGAAAGTCCTCGCCGGTTGGCTGGGGCCAGCGATGACTGCTCGCAAACATCCTGCGCAGTTGCTTTACTGCGCCGGTGAAAACACAACTCCTCGGCACATGCGGAATTGAAATCTCGCGCCTGGCCTACGGCTGCATGCGCATTGCCGGTTCGTGGGACCGCCACAAGGTGGACGCCGAAGCGATCCGGCGCGGCATCAGTGCGGTCGAGGCCGCGGTGGAATCCGGGTATACCTTTTTCGATCATGCCGACATTTACGGCGACACCACTTGTGAAACGATTTTCGGCCAGGCCCTCGCCCAACATCCCGCCTGGCGAAAAGAACTCATCATCGCCACCAAATGTGGTATCCGTTTTGAGGACGAACCGACGCCCGGGCTTCCTCATCGCTACGATTTTTCTTATCAGCATATCATCGAGTCGGTCGAAGGTTCGCTCCAGCGGCTGGGCGTGGAACAGATCGATCTGCTCATGCTGCACCGGCCCGATTTTCTGGCCGACCCCGAAGAGATCGCACGAGCCTTTAGCGAATTGCGCAAGGCCGGAAAGGTGCGCGAGTTCGGCGTCAGCAACTTCCTGCCCTCCCTCGTCGTAGCCGTGCAGAGCGCGCTCGATTTTCCCCTCCAGGCGAATCAGGTACAGATCCACCTGCGCCGACTGGATTGCTTCACGGACGGCACGCTCGACCAATGTCTGGAGCGTTGCATTACCCCGATGGCCTGGAGCCCGGTCGCCGGCGGCAAAGTCGCCACCGGGCATGTGCCGGCTGCGGAGGCCGATGATTATGCGCAGCAGATTGCTTTACTCAAAGCCTTGGACGAGGCGGCGGCGGCCTTTGGCACGGAACGCACCGTCATCGCCCTGGCCTGGTTGTTGCGGCATCCCAGCGGCATCGTGCCCATCGTCGGGTCCGCTAATCCGGCCAATATCCGCATCGCCGCGCGCGCTGCTGAAATTGAGATGGATCGCGAAACTTGGTACCGGATTTTACGGCCCGCGCGCGGCAAGAAACTCCCGTAACGTTTTCGCATTTCTCGTCACTCATGCTAGTGACTGCGCTAGCGATGAAGTCTCTGCGATTTGCGGATCGGCCGATCGACCCCACCGCCGCGAACGGGGCTCTGATCCGGCGCCTGCTCGCCTTCAGCTGGCAACACCGGCGAGGATGCGTCAAGGTCCTGACGCTCCAGGCGACGATTCTCGCCTTGACCATGCTGGCCATGGCCCTGGCCGGTCTTGGTATTGATGAAATGCGGCATGCGGCGGACGCCTCGGCGAAACCGCCGCGCTGGCCTCTCCATTTTCAACCGCCGGCCAGTTGGACGCCCATGCATCAGCTCACCTTGATCGCACTATTGGTGCTCGGCGCCGCTATTCTGCGCGCGGCTTTCGACTACTCGTATCGCGTCGCTCTCAATCAGCTCGTCCAGGCGGAGATCGTCGTGCAGCTCCGCGGAGAAATATACGACAAGCTGCAGCGCCTGAGCTTTCGCTTTTTCGACGCGAACGCCAGCAGTTCCATCATCAACCGCGTCACGAGTGACGTGCAAAGCGTCCGCATGTTCGTCGATCAGGTGCTCATGCAGGGAGTCGTTATGCTGCTTTCTCTCGGGGCCTATCTCGCCTACATGCTCAACCTGCACGTCACGCTCACCTTCGCGTGCCTGGCCACCACGCCGTTGCTCTGGCTGGTCTCGAAACATTTTGCGCGAATCGTACGGCCCGCTTACCGCCGTAATCGCGAATTGGTCGACCAGATGATCCAGCGCGTCACCGAAAATTTTCGCGGCATGCAGGTCGTAAAAGCTTTCGCGCGGGAACAGGATCAGATCGAAAAATTCCGCGCCAGTAATGCCCTGGTCCGGACGCAGAAGAGCTGGATGTTCCAGCGCATCAGCGTTTTCACCCCGCTGATCGGCTTCTTCAGCCAGGTAAACATTGTCATCCTCCTCGGCTACGGCGGTTACCTGGTGATCAAAGGCGAGTTCCCTCTGGGAGCCGGTCTGCTCGCCTTTGCCGGATTGTTGCAGCAATTCGCCACTCAGATTTCCAACTCAGCCACGATCGTGAACTCGATGCAGGAGAGCCTGGCCGGCGCGGGCCGCGTGTTTCAGGTACTCGATCAACCGATCGAGATTGTGAATGACCCCGATCCTCTTTGGCTCCCGCGCGTCTGGGGGCGGGTCACCTTCGAGCGCGTCTGCTTCGAACATGGGAACGAGGCGGTGTTACAGGATATCGATTTTGAGGTGCAGTGCGGGCAGCGCGTGGCGATTATCGGAGCCACCGGCTCGGGCAAGAGTTCCCTCCTCAGCCTGGTTCCGCGCTTTTATGATCCGACGTCCGGGCGGGTCCTCATTGACGGTATCGATATTCGCAAACTGGAACTGGCCAGTGCGCGTCGAAACGTAGGATTGGTTTTCCAGGAAAACTTTTTATTCAGTACCACCGTGGCGGCCAACATCGCTTTCGGACAGCCGGAAGCCAGCCGGGCCGACGTGGAGAACGCTGGCCGCATCGCCGCCGCCCACGACTTCATCGTTGATCTGCCAAATGGATACGACACGATCCTGGGCGAAGCGGGCGCGGGACTCTCCGGTGGCCAGCGCCAGCGACTCGCCATCGCGCGCGCCGTTTTACTGGATCCGGCGATTCTCGTGCTGGACGATCCGACCGCCGCGATTGACCCGGAGACGGAACACGAAATCATTGCGGCGCTCGATCTGGCCATGGCGGGTCGCACCACTTTCATCGTGGCCAGCCGCATGAGTGTACTACGAAGGGCCGACTGGGCCGTCGTGCTGGACCGGGGACGGGTCGCGCAGATGGGCCGACACGATGAACTCCTGGCCACGCCTGGTTACTACCGCGACATGGCCCGCCTCCAGGCGGAGGAGATAGCGCCGTGAGTCTGGCGGAGGCAAATGCGCTGACCGTGGTTCGGCGTGAGGCGGAGCGGGACGTCGAGCTCAAACCGATGCAGTTCTTCCGCCTTCTCGCGCGTCTCTTCCATTATACCGCGCCGTATAAACGGAGGCGGGGCTGGCTCATCTTCTTCGTACTCTTGCGTTCGGTGCAGTTGCCGCTTCTGGCCTGGTCCATCGGCGCCATCATCAGCGGACCCGTTAGCCGCAACGACGTCTCCGGGCTGATTAAGGGAACCCTCGGCTTTCTAGCTCTGGCCGCCTTCACCCAGTTGGTCGTGGTCTTCCGGAGCCGGCTCGCCCTCGAGCTGGGCGAAGCGGTCGTCTGCGATCTGCGCAACGACCTCTTCGCTCGCCTGCAGAGTCTCACTCTCAGCTTCTACGCCAAAACCAGGTTCGGACGCGTCATCAGTCGCTTCACCTCCGACATCGACGCGATTCGCGCCGGTGTGCAGGACATTGTTTTTGTCTCGACCGTGCAATTCGGTCAAATGCTCATCTGCGGCATTTTGATGTTCGTTTACGACCGGGTGCTTTTTGCGCTGATCCTCGCCATGGCCCCGGCCGTGTGGTTCTTGAACCGGCACTTCCGCGCCAAAATGGGCCGCCAGCAACGCGAGATACAAGAAAGCTTCAGCCGCGTCACCTCCACCCTCGCCGAATCCGTGACCGGCATCCGCGTCACCCAGGGTTTTGTTCGCGAGACGGTCAACGCCGGCCTCTTTCGAGACCTGATGGAGGATCATTCGCGCTACAGCATGGGGGCCGCGCGGACCTCGGCCATTTTTCTCCCCCTGCTCGAGATGAACAATCAGATTTTTATCGCCTTGCTCCTTGTGGTGGGAGGCTACCGCTTGCTTGCTCCCGGTATCGGGACACCGATCGGCACGATTGTACAGTTCTTTTTCCTGGCCAATCTCTTTTTCGAGCCGCTGCGTGTCATCGGTTCGCAGTACACGCAGGCCCTCACCGCCTTGGTCGGTGCCGAGCGAGTTTTTCGCCTGCTCGATACTCAACCAGAATGGCAGGACCCGCCGGATGCCATGGTGCTGCATCCGCGCCAGGACAGGCCCGGGATCCGCATGGAATTTCAAGACGTCTCTTTTGGCTACGAAAGCGGCCGACCGGTCCTGAACGAGTTGAACTTCGTGGCGGAGGCCGGCCAGACGATCGCCCTGGTCGGGCGCACCGGGAGCGGCAAAAGCTCGATTATCAACCTGATCACAAAGTCGTACCTGCCAAGCAGCGGGAGAATTTTAGTGGATGACTGCGATATCGTCCGGATCGAATCAAAGTCACTCCGCTCCCTTCTCGGGATCGTGCCGCAGCAAAACTTCCTCTTTGCCGGAACCGTGCTCGACAATATTCGGTTTGCCCGTCCCGGCGCCCCGGAGAGCGAAGTGCGGCTCGCCCTGGAGCGCCTTGGCTTTGCCGACCTCCTGGAAGCCATGCCTAACGATCTGGCGACGGCCGTCGGAGAAGGGGGCTCCGGTCTTTCGTTAGGCCAACGTCAACTCGTTTGTTTCGCGCGAGCTTTTCTGGCCGATCCGCGCATTCTCATTCTGGACGAAGCGACCAGTGCCATCGACTCGCTGACGGAAAGCCGGATTCAGAACGCGCTGGCTGCCTTATTGAGCGGTCGCACCAGTTTCGTCGTTGCTCATCGGCTCAGCACGATCAAGGCAGCGGACCTCATCCTGGTCCTTGATCATGGAAGGATCGTCGAGCGCGGAACCCATGCGGAGTTGTTGGAACAGGCCGGCGTTTACCATGGCCTGCACGCGGAGTTTATCAGTCAGGAGTAGCGCACGCGAATCCCGTTTCGAGACAAAGCCCTTCGGCTCGACAAAGTGGCGTCGCTATAGTTGAAATCGACTTTTGCGCAACCATCCTGTAACTCACGCCCGTGCCTGCTCTCGATAAACCACTCGCCGAACTCTATCTCTATCAGGGGATCAATCCGCGCCCGCCCGACTTTGACTCTTTTTGGAGCGAAGCGATCCAGGAAATGGAGGCGACTAATCCCGAGGTGGAATTGCGCCCGGCACAATTTCAAACGGCCGCGGCCGAATGTTTCGACCTGTTTTTTACCGGCACGGGGGGCAGCCGGGTGCACGCGAAATACCTTCGCCCCCGCACGGGTCCGGCCAAACACCCGGCCGTTTTGCAGTTTCACGGGTACTCCGGGAACGCCGGCGAATGGAATGACAAACTGAACTATGTCGGAGCAGGATTCTGTCTGGCGGCCATGGATTGCCGCGGCCAGGGTGGCTCCAGTGAAGATCTGGGCGTGGCCCGCGGAAATACCCTGCGCGGACATATCACGCGCGGACTGGCCGATGAACCGCGCAAGATGGCTTTCCGCCAGATTTTCCTCGATACGGCGCAGCTCGCTCGGATCGTCGCGTCCTTCGCCGAAGTGGACGAGGCGCGCCTCGGCGCGATGGGGGGATCGCAGGGCGGAGCTCTGACCCTGGCCTGCGCCGCGCTTGCGCCCCAACTGATCAAACGCGCTGCCCCCGCCTATCCATTCCTTTGCGATTACCAGCGGGTCTGGGAAATGGATCTCGCCAAAAACGCCTACGAAGATATCAAGGCACACTTTCGCATGTTCGACCCGCGGCACGAACGCGTCCGGGAAATCTTCACCGCCCTGGGATACATCGATTGCCAGCACCTGGCCAACCGCATCCGCGCGGAGGTACTTATGGGTTGCGGATTGATGGACGAAATTTGCCCCCCGTCATCGCAGTTCGCTGCTTATAATAAGATCAGCTCCCCCAAACGGGTGTTAATTTACCCGGACTTCGGACACGAAAGCCTGCCGGGCTTCAGCGACGCGACTTTTGAGTTCATCACTCAACTGTAGCCGTGGACGTTCGACCGGCGCAGTCCGGCTGAATCTTCTGCGAAGCGAATCAGATCGAAGGACAACGGGCGCGTAAGGCGTAGAGCGACAAGTCCCTCATTCATCTAATTTGCAGCTTCGCAAACCGTCCGTTTCATGGTAAGGTTAACGCTTCTCAACCCCACCCCTATGTCCAAGACCACAAACAGCCAAATTTTCATAAAAAACAGCAATTTCCCTTGCTCTCCTCAGAGAAATTTCCTAACGTCCCCTCCACTTAGCCAGTTTCTGCAAATGAGTCGATCCATCCTCTTGTTCGTTTCTCTCGCCGGAGTCGTGTGCTCAGCCACCCTTTCCGCCCAAACTGCCACCACAAAACCGGTGGGCTTTACATCGACCGCGGTAGCCGCCGCTAGCGTCCGGGCTCTCGCGCTGCCGCTTGACAACGTTCCCGAGTTTACCGGTTTGGTTGGTACGATTAACACGGGCGCCTTTACCATTCAGACCCTCAGCGCGGGTTGGACGACGAACGGGTTTGGTTCCGGTAATTTCAATAGTACGAATGCCAATCCGCACATCATCCGGATGCTGACCGGCACTTCCGCCGGTCGTCAGTATCGCATCGCCAGCAACACCCTGGATACGCTTACGATCGTCAGTTCGCCGTCGACCGGCTTCGCCAGCATCGCCAATGGTGATCAATACGAAATTCATAAGGTCGAAACCTTGGCCAGCTTCTTTGGAGCGACTGGCACGATCAACGGCCAAAGCCTCACGACAAATAGCGACGCAAATTCGGCCGATAACGTCCTGATCCGCGGTGCTTCTTCGTGGATCACATGCTATAACGACGGGACACAATGGCTCCGGGGTGCCACTGCTTCGAACAATTTGGTTCTCCTGCCGGAGCAAGGATTTCTGCTCGTGAAACGGACGGGGGCCTATACGGTCACAGTTGCCGGATCGGTCCCGATCTCGAATTTGGTCACAGACCTTCCGGCCACCAGCGTCGTCTCTCTGGCCAACCGCTTCCCTCTCGCCACGACTCTGGGGGGTCTCGGCCTCGATCAGCTACCAGGTTGGTTTAACAGTTCCGACGCGAATGCGGCTGACAACGTCTTGCTCCGGGGTGCTAGCAGTTGGATCACTTTCTTCTTCGATCCGGCTCAGGGAAGCTGGGTCCGCGGGGCGTTACCCAATCAAAATTCCACCGTCATCCCGGCCGGCGCGTCGATTCTCATCGTGCGTCACGGGCAGGGTTCAGACATCGCTTTTAACCAGGCATTACCCTACTCAGTTCAATGAAATATAAGCATTTTTGGTTGGCATTTATTGTCATTTTCGGGTTCGCCGGTGCGTCCTTTGGTCAAACCATCAACAGCACGACAACTGTGAACTGGTCCAACAACAACGCAACGCTCTTGATGGATCAGAACGGTAGCGCCCTATCCACGGGCGCGGGCGGCAATAACAACGGGGCTCTCATCCAGCTCGGTTATTATAACCAAGGCAATAACGTCAATGAGTTCCTAGGGATGTGGGTTCCGCTGACTGGCGCAGGCGCAACTTTAAACACGACGATCGGTGATTCTGGAAGCGGCACGGATTTGGCCGCCGGCCGTTTCGATTTCAGCCCTACCACATGGCATTTTAACACCAGCAATGTGGATATTTTCGACTCAGGGTTGGACACTGCGTTTTACACGACGAAGTCTTCCATAACGATTACGTCTCCCGCGCCGCCTGCCGGCCAGATTCTTTCCATTCGATTCTATAACACCAATACGGTTGGCGCCTTGACGCTCTACAATGCTGTTTCGGATAACAGTTGGGTTTGGGCCACGCCCACCGATGCGGGCGCTATCCTTCCTGACATCAGCCTGGCAAATCCGGGAGTAAATCCTCTCGTGTGGCAGGATCCTATCAATCCTTTCAAAACTACCCTGCTCGCCATTCCTGAACCTTCCACCTACGCCTCTTCGCTGGTGGGTCTTGGTCTCATGGGATTGGCCGTTCTGCGTCGTCGCATTAGGCACCAGCGTTCCTAGTCCGCGCAGTCTGGCGTCCATCAATCCCATAATAAAGGGATACGGTGCGACTTGTGGCGACACTGGGTTGCTCGCGCTCCCCTCTCCATTGGTACATGACATCGGCACGCCGCCGATGATTCCAATCTGCTGGACGTGACCGACCTACTAATGTGCCTACACAAACGCTGAAAGGCGCGGACAACGCATCAATCGGCTTCTCGCTCTCCGACGTAGAGGTGACGATTTCTTACAAGTCATCCCGCCGCGTCACCCAATCCGACCGCCTTTATCTGGCCGTCCGATCGCATAGGGAGATGGGATCATCCGTGCTCCCTTTTCAACGAGAGCAGGAGGGTTCGACGGTCTTTCTGCCATTTAAGGCGGACCGGCTCATCTCCGTTCACTTCTCCGCCTTACACCCAGTCTACGAGCAAAAATGGGAGAATTGGAAATGGAATCCCGCAAGGATCACGACCGACATCAAGGCGATAGTCTTGGATGAAACACTCATTTTGCGCGTGCCGCGCTCCTACTTTGGCGCGGTCAGAAGCGTTGACTGCGTCTTCTACGCGAAGGATTTGTCGCAAAATGGCGGCTGGGGACATCTCACCGGGTGCAGCGATGCGATGGTCGAAGCCGGCTCCGGCGACAAATACATTCCACGTTATCTCGAGTTGAACCTCAGTGCCTCCGACGACCAAATAGCCGTTCCCCGTTCGAGGATGGCGGCGCGGGAAAGGGTGCGCATCTATCAGCTCTTTGTTCGCCTCTTCGGCAACACAAACGAAACGAGGAAGCAAGATGGGACGCTGGCCGAAAACGGTGTGGGTAAATTCGCGGATATTAACGAAGCCGCGCTCAGTTCCTTGCGCGAGTTTGGTTTCACCCACATTTGGCTGACGGGGGGTTCTGCAACAGGCGACCGCGACCGACTACTCCAGCGTTGGCCAACCAGCGGACGATCCCGATTTACTGAAAGGCCTGGCCGGCAGCCCCTTCGCCATCAAGGATTTTTTCGATGTCTGTCCAGACTACGCCATCGATCCTGCCAAACGATTGGATGAATTCAAGGCCCTCCTCCAGCGCATTCATCAGGAGGGAATGAAGGCGATAATCGATCTCGTGCCCAACCATGTCGCCCGCAGTTATGCCTCCGACATTAAGCCCGATCAGAATTTCGGAACCATGGGGAACGACGGCCAGGGAGACGACACGTCGGTTTTCTTTTCGCCCGCCAACAACTTTTTTTATTTAAGGCCAGACAGCTCCGGACCGCCCCTGCACCTTCCCACCTGTCAGAATGGACAACCCGTTAGTCCAACCTGTCGCCTTCCCGGCCTCAACTGCGACGGCTTGTTCGACGGCGAGAAGGATCAGGGCAAGGTCACCGGGAATAACAAGGCGAGCTGGACGCCCGAGCTGAGCGACTGGTACGAAACGATAAAGTTAAATTACGGCTTTGACTTCACGGTGGCCGATCAAAGTGTTCGGGAGTATCCCCATGCCGCCGCCCCGGACAAATCGATCCCAGACACGTGGCGGAAAATGGACGCGGTCATCGCCTACTGGCAGGGATTCGGGGTGGATGGATTCCGCTGCGATATGTCGCACATGGTCCCTCCGGAATTTTGGCATTGGACCATCTCCCGTGCGCGCCAGAGACACACAGGGGTCCTCTTCATCGGCGAGGCTTACAATAATGATCCGGCCAAGGTGCCAGGCGCTAATCCCGTGATTTCACAGCTGGACGGAGGAAAATCGAATGTCATGTTCGACCTTTTAGACGCCGGATTCGATGGCGTCTACGACGATCCCACCTACCGGGCCATCAAGAAAATCTACGAAGGACCGGGTTGGGCTAACGATATCGACGCGACTCAGCCCGATTCCTTTATTTTCGACAACTCTCTCCGTTACGCCGAGAACCACGACGAAGTACGGCTTGCCGCCGCCTCGCAATGGGGAGGCCTCGGCCTCAACGCAGGAATCCCGGTGTCCGCCATTCTTTACGGCCTCTCCCGCGGCCCCGTCATGATGTACAACGGCCAGGAAGTGGGTGAACCCGCCGTGGGCAGGGAGGGTTTCGGAGGCGACGACGCGCGTACTTCCATTTTCGATTACTGGTCGATGCCCGAATTCGTCAAATGGGTCAACGGCCACAAGTACGACGGTGGCAGACTATCCGACGCGCAGAAGCGTCTCCGCCGAACCTATGCCCGGCTCATTCATCTGGTGGGCGAACCGGCTTTTCGTGACGGCATTTTCATTCCATTAAATGCGCTCAATCGGAATAATCCAAACTATGGCCGCGTCGCGGGAGAAGAGCCGGGCGGTCATTGGTTGTACAGTTTTTTCCGCTACGATCCCAGCACCGGCCAGCGCTTCCTCGTGGTGGCGAACTTGCATCCCACCTCAACCCTGCGCGACGTCAGAATTCAGATTCCTGAGACGAGCATCCGTGCCCTCGGCCTGGCGATGCTGGATCGAAATGCCCACATGGATCTAGTTGAGCGAATCATGGAGGCCGAACCCGGCGCCAGCTCCTCAAGCATCGCGGAAGCAATCGAACAAGGCATCGCCTTCGCCCGGATCCCGCCGCTGACAGCGCGCTATTTCGAAATGACCGTCACGGGTGGGCACTCAACTCTAGGGAAAGTCTTAACCTGAGCGAAGTCGAATGGCTGCCAGCTTCCCTTCTGGAAGCCCGTGACTACAGCAAATCACGCGACACTGCGACTTTTTTTCGGCACGCTCCGAGGTAAAGCACCTCGCCCGGCTTGAGGAATCACTTCCTTTTCTTCAGATTTGACGAAAATTGTTCACGACTCTTTTCAACGCGATCCGTCGTAAAAACCGTGCAACCAGACTTACTCAGGGCCGAAGAGGCCATCCGCCAGAGTGACGAACGCTACCGGAAGCTTCTCGCTTCCGTGACGGATTATATCTACAGCGTGCGCCTGCAGAACGGCGTCGTCGTGGAAACATCGCATGGTCCGGGCTGCCTTTCCGTGACGGGTTACACCCCCCACGAATATGCCATGGATCCGAATTTGTGGCACCGCATGGTCCATCCGGATGATCGCGCCGGGGTCGTCGCCAATGCCACTGAAATGTCTCTCGGGAAAGTTCCTCCCACGATTGAACATCGTATCTTCCACCGCGACGGCTCGATCCGCTGGGTGCGCAATCAACGCGTGCCGCATTACGATGCAAATCGGCAGTTAGCCGGCTACGACGGCCTTGTTTCCGATGTCACTTCCCGCAAGGAAGCGGAAGAAAAGCTCACGCAAACCAACGGCCGTCTGCGCGAGGTGCTGGCCAGCCTGACCAAGTCGCACGCCCAGCTCAAGGCGACTCAGATGCAATTGATCGAGGCCGAGAAACTTCAAACCATTGGGCAGCTGGCCGCCGGCGTCGCTCATGAGGTGAAAAACCCCCTGGCCATTTTACAAATGGGCCTCTCTTATCTCGTCGGCTCGCTCAAATACGAAGATGGGCAGGGCCTCATGGCCATGAAAGAAATGGGCGACGCCATCAATCGGGCCAACACGGTGGTGGGAAATCTGCTCGGGTTTTCCGCCCCCGAACAGCTGGACTTGAAGGACCAGGAAATTGAACGGCTCATCCGGCGCTCGCTCATCCTCGTGAAACACGAACTGAACACGGCCAAGGTGAAAGTGGCCATCAATTTCGCCAGCCATTTACCCAGCTGTCCGCTTGATCGCAGCCGCATCCAGCAGGTTTTCGTGAATCTTTTCATCAACGCCTGCCATGCCATGCCGGACGGAGGCACCATTTCGGTCAACGCCCTCTCTCATCGGATCACCCAGCAAGACGAGGCGGGCACGGCGCGCCACTCCGGGGTCCGTTTCAAGATTGGCGACGAAGTAGTCATAGTGGAGATCGCCGACACCGGCACCGGGATTCTTCCGGAACATATCTCCCGCATTTTCGATCCCTATTTTACCACCAAAGCCCGCGGCCAGGGAACCGGCCTCGGTCTTACCGTCACCAAGACGATCATCGATCTGCACGGTGGTTGCATTAATATTGGCAACCGCAACGAAGGTGGTGCGATTGTCACCATTATCCTGAAAGCTCGAATGAAAGATGAAAAACGATAAACCGAAAATTTTGATCATTGATGACGAGGTCGGCTTCACCAAGCTAACCAAACTGGCCATGCCCGATTTCGACATATGCGAGGAAAACAACTCCACCCGCGCCTTGGAGACCGCCCGGCGCTTCCAGCCGGACCTCATTCTGCTGGACGTGGTCATGCCGGACTTCGACGGCGGTGATGTCGCCGCCCAGATCAAGGCAGACCCCGCGCTCACGCACGTGCCCATTATCTTTCTGACGGCGATTGTAACGGAAAAAGAAACGTCGAAGCGCGACCTCTTCGGAGGATATCCCTTCATCTCCAAACCGATCACTCCGGAGAAGCTGGCCGAAACGATCAGGAGCCATCTTCCGGTCGGGGAAGGTTAGCTTCCCGGGCGACGCCGTCTCTTAAGCAGAGCCCTGCGTCCCGTCCGTTAACTCCGCCAGGATGGCCTTCTGCACGTGCAATCGGTTCTCCGCCTGGTCGAAAATCGTCTGGGCGTGTTCTTCAAACGTCTTCTCTTCGATTTCCTGCCCTCTGTGTGCCGGCAGGCAATGCATGACGAGCGCGCCAGGCTTGGCCAACTTCACGAGGGACTGGCTGATCCAATAAGGCCCGAGATCAGCCTCGCGCCGCGCTTCTTCCCCTTCTCGTCCCATCGACACCCAGATGTCGGTGTAAAGGACGTCGGCGGCGCGTGCTGCTTCCTCCAGGTTATCGGTGCAAACAACGCGCCCGCCCGCGCGCTTGAGCAATTTCGCTTTGGGTTGATAGCGCTTGGGAGCTGCAATCCGCAATTCAAAATCCAGTTTTCCCGCTGCGAATAACCAGGATCGCGCGGTGTTGGAGGCCCCGTCTCCCACAAAAGTGACAATCTTGCCCGCCATGTCACCCTGTTTTTCCTGAATGGTAAATAGGTCGCCCAGGATCTGGCAGGGATGCTCGTCATCCGTTAGGGCGTTGACCGTCGGCACACCTGAAAATTCCGCAAACTCTTCGATGTCCGCCTGCGCGAAGGTGCGGATGACCGCCCCATGGATCATCCGTCCGAGCACTCTTGCCGTGTCCTTGATCAGTTCACCGCGCCCGAGCTGCGCATCAGAAGCATTCAAATAAATAGACTCCCCGCCCAGCTCGCGGATGCCGACTTCGAAGGAGACGCGGGTGCGCGTGGATGGTTTCGAGAAGATCAAGGCCCATGTTTGACCCGCCAACGGTTTGAAAGAATTCGCCGCCCGGTTCTTCTTCAACGTGCCGGTTTCCCGCAGAATCGCGTCGATCCGCGAACGATCTACGTCTTCGATACTGAGAAAATGTTTCACGGCGCCCGCTTTCATGAGTCAGCCAAAACTGTGACCACTTCTTCGATTGCATTCAGGCCTTCCTTCGCTTCAAAACGGCTCAAATTGAGCGCCGGTAGCAGGCGCACCACGGAAGTGGCGGCGGGCACCGTCAGCAAATTCTTTTCGTGCAATCGCTGAACTACCTGGAGAGCCGGCGACTTCTGCACGGCGGCAAAAGCGGACGCGCCAAGATCGAACTCGATCCCGATCATGAGCCCAAATCCACGAACCTCCCGAATGATCCCGGGAAACTTCTGCTGGACCGCCTTCAGTCCGTTCATCAGAAAGCCTCCGATCTCCTGAACATTCTGCACCAAATGGTCGCGCTCGATGATCTCCAAAATCTTAAGCGCGACCGCACATCCGAGAGGAGTCCCGCCGAATGTGGTGGCATGGCTGCCGGCTGAAAGAAGGTCCGCGTATTTCTCCCGCACCCAGAATGCGCCGATGGGAAATCCGCCGCCGAGTGACTTGGCCATGGAAACGCCATCGGGCAGAAAAGTGGCATCGGCATCCGGCCGATGAGTCTCCGCCGAATACCGGCTGGAAGACGGTGCCACTTCCAAAATGCGCTGCCAGCTCTGGAATCGACCCGTGCGGAAATGGCCGGACTGAACCTCATCGAGCAGCAGCAGTAGGTTGCGTTCGTCGCAAAGCTGGCGCAACCCGCGCAGATACTCGGGCGTCGCGACGGTGATGCCACTTTCGCCTTGGATCGGCTCGATCAGAATGGCCGCCGTCTCCGGCGTAACCGCGTCGCGCATGGCCGTCAGGTCGTTAAACGGCACATGCTTAAATCCTGGGACCATCGGCTCGAAGCCTTTCTTCACTTTCGCCTGACCGGTGGCGGCGATGCCGGCCAGGGTACGACCGTGAAACGACTCAAAGGCGGTAATGATTCCATACCTGCCCTCGTCGTGTCCGAACTTTCGCGCCAGCTTGTAGAGGCCTTCGTTGGCTTCCGCGCCGCTATTACAAAAAAAACAACGCCCCGGCCCAATCTGCTCGACCAGTTGTTGCGCCAGCCGCCCCTGCGGCTCGTTGTAATAAAGATTCGAGACGTGCAAAAGTTCGCGCGACTGTTCGATCAACGCGTTCGTGATTTCGACGTTGCCGTGCCCTAACGAACAAACGGCAATCCCGCCCCCAAAATCGAGATAGCGCCGGCCCTCCACATCCCAGACATAGCTTCCTTCTCCACGCTGGAGCACCACATCGAAGCGCGCGTAGGAAGGCACCACGTATTTTGCAAAAATATCGCGGATCTCCCTCTGACTTGAGCGTGGAGAGTGGGGCGTGGGGCGTGGGGCGTTTTCGGTCTTCATAAAACCACTTCCGTCCCGACTCCGGCGTCGGTAAAAATCTCGAGCAAAACAGAGTGCGGTATTCGGCCATCGACAAATTGCACCTTTTCCACCCCGCTCTCAATCGCTTTGACCGCACTGTCGACTTTCGGGATCATGCCG
>JBBRQE010000011.1:0-35192 GCA_038226905.1 Chthoniobacterales bacterium
AATACCAGTGCCAAGCTTTCAGGAAGCCTTTCGCTTCTGGTTGAAGCTGGGATTTATCTCATTCGGCGGTCCGGCCGGGCAGATCGCCATCATGCAGGCCGAGCTGGTCGAGAAGAAACGATGGATCAGTCAGGACCGTTTTCTCCATGCCTTGAGCTATTGCATGCTCCTGCCCGGTCCGGAGGCGCAGCAGCTGGCCATCTACATCGGGTGGTTGCTGCACCGGACTCGTGGCGGAATCGCGGCCGGCGCTCTTTTTGTCGCTCCTTCCATAGTGGTGCTTTGGGGCCTTTCCTATGTCTACGCCGCCTTCGGGAACGTGCCGGTCGTGGCTGCTCTCTTCTATGGCCTCAAACCGGCCATCACCGCCATCGTCATAGCCGCGGTCTTTCGTATCGGTCGCAAAGCTTTGAAGACCGGCGCCAGGTGGGCCCTCGCGCTCATCGCCTTTGGCGCGATTTTTATCCTGAAGGCGCCCTTCCCTCTCATTATTTTTGGCGCTGGCCTTGTTGGTTTGGCGGGGGGACGGCTGTGGCCCGGGCAATTTTCTCCGAAAGCACGTTCGGCCCATCCTGCTCCTGCATCCGTTGTGGGAGACAAAGACGAGTTGCCGGAGCACGCCCGCCCTTCGTGGACGCGGGCTCTCCGGATAACGCTGGTGGTCGTGGCGTTGTGGGTAATTCCGACCTTACTCGCCGGATGGAGCCGAGGGTGGGGGAGTACCCTTTTTCGTGAGGGAGTGTTCTTCAGTAAGGCTGCGGTCGTGACTTTTGGCGGTGCCTACGCCGTGCTGCCTTACGTCGCGCAACAGGCCGTCAATCATTACGGCTGGTTGCAGCCCGGTCAGATGATGGACGGGCTCGGATTAGCCGAAACGACACCCGGTCCTCTCATCATGGTGGTGCAATTCGTCGGCTTTATGGGGGCATGGCAAAATCCCGACGGGCTTTCGCCTTTGCTCGCGGCAACTCTGGGCTCGCTCCTCACCACGTGGGTTACTTTTACGCCTTGTTTTCTATGGGTGCTGTTAGGTGCGCCCTACATCGAACGCCTGCGGGGAAACCGGCATCTCGCGGCGGCCCTCTCCGCTGTCACGGCCGCCGTGGTAGGGGTCATTTTGAATTTGGCGGTGTGGTTTGCTTCCTTTGTCTTTTTCCCGCACCGACAGATGGACTGGCTGGCCGTCGCCCTCTGCGCCGCTGCCCTGGTCGGTTTGTTGCGATGGCGCTGGAACGTGATCGCGGTCGTGCTGGCCAGCGGACTGCTCGGACTCGTGTTTAAGTTCGCGCTGGCGCACTGAAATACTTTTCATCCGGACGTGTCATTGTTAACCTGCGGCATGAACCGTCTTTGCTGCGCTCTCTGCCTGTTCGTTCCTCTTCTTGTGTTTGGTTCGCCCGAAATACAGGATCGGGCCGATCATTTTCTTAAAGTTGCTAATGCGGGCTATCAGGGCCTGAGCAAGGTCAACCAGGAGGCGCAATGGCTGGCCGTGACCGATGTCAGTGAAGCGCATGACGCGGGCGCGGAAGTCGCGGGCAAAGCGGCCGCCGCTTTCAACGGCAATCCAGCCCTCATCCTGGAAGCGCGCGATCTTCTTTCGCAGGCCAAGGAATTGAACGACATCTCCGTTAGGCAATTGAAGCAGCTTCTGCTGAACGCCGCGGAAGGACCGATGACCAATGCGGACCTGGTTTCCAAACGTGTCGAAGCGGAAACCAAACAGGCCTCCATTCTTAACAGTTTTGAGTTCAAGCTGAAGGGTCAACCGATCACGGCCAATCAGATTGATAATAAACTCGATACCAGCACGGATCTGACGGAGCGGCGGGAAATATGGGAAGCGTCGAAGGAATCGGGCAAGGCGCTCAAGGAAAATCTGCTGAATTTGCGCGACCTGCGGAACGGAGTCGCGCAGGAGATGAAGTACCCCGATTATTTTTCTCTCGAAGTCGCGTCGTATGGAATGACGAGTGAGGAGATGCTGAAAATGCTGGACGGTTGGATGACGACGTTGCGGCCGCTCTACTTGCAGTTACACACGTGGTCGAAGTACAAGCTGGCTGAGAAATATCATCAGCCGGTGCCCAGGAAAATCCCGGCGCATTGGATTAACAATCGGTGGAGTCAGGAATGGACCGGGCTGGTGGATGCGGCCAATATTGACAAGTATTTCGAAGGCCGGAAGGCGGAGTGGGTCATCAAATCGGCCGAGCAGTTTTATACCGGCCTCGGTTTCTCGCCCTTGCCCGCGAGTTTTTGGACGAAGTCCGATCTTTATCCTTTGGCGCCCGACGCGAAGCGCAAGAAGAACACCCACGCCTCCTGCTGGCATATTGATTTGGAAAACGACATCCGATCCCTCCAAAGCATCGAGCCGAATTCGAAATGGTTCTTCACCGCCCACCACGAGCTCGGTCATGGGTATTACTTCAAGGCTTACTCCCGCCCGGAAGTTCCTTATTTGTTACGAACCGGAGCGGCGCCCGGGTTCCATGAAGGCATCGGTGAGTTGATCTCGCTGGCCTCGAGTCAGGTTCCTTACCTGCAATCGCGCGGCGTGCTGCCGGCCGACTTCAAGGCGGACAAGACGGCCTTCCTGCTGGACGATGCCCTGGCTCGTTCGATTCCCTTCATTTACTTCTCGGCTGGCGTCATGCCGCATTGGGAAGCCGACATTTATGCGCACAATCTACCGGCCGATCAGTGGAATGCGCGCTGGTGGAAGTATGTGAGCGACATGCAGGGCGTGGAACCGCCTTCTCCGCGCGGCGAAGAATTTTGTGACGCTGCTACCAAGACGCACATCAACGACAACCCGGCTTACTATTATAATTACGCCTTTGCCACGGTCTTCAAATTTCAACTGCACGATTACATTGCGCGCAAGATTCTGCATCAACCGCCGCAATCCTGTAACTACGCGGATAACAAAGAGGTGGGAGCCTGGCTGGATAATATCCTAAAAAAAGGCGCGACCGAAGATTGGCGCAAAGTGCTGAAGGACGCGACGGGCGAAGACATTTCCACGCGCGCCATGGCCGATTATTTCAAGCCGTTGCAAGGCTGGCTGGAAGAACAGAATAAAGGGCGTCAGATCGGTTGGGACTGATCGTCTCTCCGTCCGCTCCGCGGGCGAAATTCTCGGAGAGGCGCAACTCACTCCATGCGGTTCGACAGACGCAGGCAATAGAGCAGCGGAATAGCCCCGAGCAGTCCAAAGCCGCAATCGATCAAACGCCAAAACCAGGGAATCTCGCGAATGGGACCGCACACAAGTGCGATGAAGAAGACCCCGGCGCAGGCGATCACGCCGATATTGAGCACCCCCCGGTAACGCCGCGGATCGATCAACGGCAGCACGAAGAAAAGCGCGATCACCAGATGACCGAAACCAAGCCAGTCGCTGGCATATCCGAAGAACGGGAAATGCGCGTAAGTCTGCTGCAAACCAAAAGAGACGAAGGCGATCCAGTGGCGCAGGCCATGCAGGCTGGCATAGGCCGATGGATCCGGAATTCCGAGGAGGTTTGAAACTGCCGCCAGTTCAGCCCGCAGCGGGAATGCAGTCAGGCCGCTCACTACTAGCCCGAAGATAAAAAGGCCGAGGGCCCGCCGATAGCGGGAAAGGTATCCGGCCGTGCCCCCCACGTAGGCATTAGAACTTAAACGCGAAAAATACTGCACCGATGATGAGGGCATAGGGGACAAGATAGTTCTATTTCACGGGCGAACGAAAGCGCGTAAATCGAGCGCCGTGAAAACTACGAGGACAAGAGGACCGGCCACCGGTCGGTTGCTCCAGGGAAGCGTGCCGAAGGAACTAATCCTTACGCCGGACTTCGCCCGCGCCAGTCACGTTCTTCTGCACGGACGGATTGCCATGGTAAATGACTTCGCCGGCGCCGGTGATCGTCACTTTCAAGCTTTCGCTGACTGACACCTCGGCGCTGGCCGCGCCCGTCGTGGAGATTTCCGCCGACCGAGTCAGTAACGATTTGGCACTGAGTTCGCTTGCTCCGGTCATGTCCGCCAGCAGGTTGGTCACTGTCCCATCGAGTTTCAAACTGGCCGCACCGGTGGTCTGAACGGCATAGGATTCGCCGGTTAGCTGATGAGCTACCAGTTCGGAGGCGCCGGTCAACTTTGAGGCGGTTCGGGTTGAACTCGAAAGCACAACTTTGAGACCGTGCGTAGGAAGGAGGCGTTCGCGCGTATGGAGGTGCAACTTGTTGTCGTGCACGTCGTTCTCGACGTAGGACATAAGATTTTCGTCCGTCGTGATGGTGAGCGCGGGAGGTCCGCTGCGCCATTCGATCTCAAATGAGCCGTCCGCCTGCAGTTCGGAAAAATCAACCGTCGTGCGCTGCTCAGTCGTGCGATGACCGTTGCCCCGGACGCCCAGCCATCGACAACAGGTAAAAGCCAGAGTCAGGAGGAGCAGGATGAAAATCGTTGTTCTCTTCATAAGTAAAGCCCTCTGTCTGATGAGATGCGTCCGAGGGATTGTTTGGATTCAAATAATCGTCACGGGCTTATCTTAAACGGAGCTGACGGAGCGATCTTTAATTTGACCGTCTCGACCAGGTCGGCATCCACATAAAATTCGACCCGGTAAGCTCCCGGGGCCCAGCCTTCTTCCGGGCGGGACAAGGTAAAGACGCCGCGCGCATTAGGAATACTGGCCACGGCCGTGGCTTCATCGATCGTATAGTTGGGCGGGGCGACATCCCCGATATTCTCAGCGATCCAGGCAGCTCTGACCTTGGCCTGCGCGTGCAATCCGCGCCCCTGCCAGCGTGCGTAAATCTTAGGCGTTTCGCTCGAAAAACTGGTCATGAAATTACCGACGGCCTCGCTGGAAAGTCCTACCGAAAGCGGTTTGGGCGGCCGCACTTCCGGCCGTGGGCCGATCTTTGGCTTTTCCTTCAGATCCAGTTCGATCCGTTGGAGCAAGTCGCCATCCTTGTTCCGCATAGTTGTCACATCCTTGACAATGCCTATCCCTTCGACAAACCAGCGCTCGATCGTCATACTATTAGGCGCGGTCTGCTCGCCGTGGATATGAAAGGCGTGAAACCGGCCGGCCGGGACCACCACTTCTTCTTCTCCCCCGACGACATAATGCTGATGCACTTCTGTCTTTGCCGCCGTGCCGTCGAAGTCCCACGCGAGATCCTGTTTCAGAGGAACAGCCACGATCGTCTGCGGGGGAACGAGGGAAATTCGCTCACCGCTGATATCCGTCCGCGCGGAGCAGTGGAGACCGCTCTGATCGAGGGTCATCAGTTCGGTGTTGGTGACCGTTTTGTCGCGATGCATTTCGAACTTGAGATACGATTGGCCGTCCACAATCTCCGTTCCATCAAGGCGATAGATCACATCGCTTCGCACCCGCCCGGTGCTGTCGGGCGTGGCCCCGGCCAGGCCCACCCCCTCGCCCAACTCCTGTAACATCGTATAGGACCAATTTGTTCCCAGCTCGGATGGCATCAGGGGAACAGCCGGCCAGGCGGTGAGCGGAAGGCTTAGCAGGAGCAGGCAAAGACCGCGCCCCGTCATTGCTGGCAGGTCTCGAGTTTTTTTCATTTTCTTGCGACTGGGGAAATCTGCGAACGCAGCGCAGCATCCATTCAATGCGGGCATTCGCATTTCGACAGGAGATGACCAGTTTCGTTCAACCACCATCGCTATGGCGCCAGACGACCGTTGGCTGTCGGGCGCGATTCACCATAATCAGTTCGCACAGCCGGTTTGGGCGGATATTCTTGGCCCGTGCGAATAAGAATCCTCGCCACCATCGCATTTGTTGGATGCGCCGGTGGCTTTTCGTTAGTCAAAGCCGCCTCCTCGGAAGAGCGGCACGTCGTCATCGTCGTGTGGGATGGGATGCGGCCCGACCTGGTCACACCGGAAAACGCGCCGACTCTGTGCCAGCTGGCCCGGGAAGGCGTCACGTTTCGAAATCAACACGCCGTCTATTTGTCGGCCACCCATGTGAATGGCACTGCCATCGAAACCGGCATGTATCCACAGCGCAGCGGACTGATTGCCAATTACGATTACCGGCCCGCCATTGATCCACAAAAATTTGTCTCGACCGAGCAGGCCAGCGTGATCCGGAAAGGCGACGAACTTTCGCACGGAAAATATCTGAATGAACCGACCGTTGCGGAACTGGTGCGGCGCTCCGGTGGTCGCACGGCTGTGGCGGCGGCCAAAACCCTCGGCTTTTTGCTTGATCGCCAGCCGGACGCCAATGCCTCCGCTTTCGCCGTCACGCTTTCAGCCGGCGAATCTCTTCCCGCTTCGGCTCTCGCAGCGATTACGGCAGAAATCGGTCCCTTCCCCGTTTTTCCCATGTACGACTACGCCGAGCGCGATACTTGGACCGCCCTGGCGCTGACGCGCTCGCTTTGGAAGGAGGGTGTTCCAACCTTTTCGATTCTGTGGCTGGGTGAACCCGACTTAACGCAACATGAAACGGCGCCCGGCGCACCTCCGGCGCTCGCGGCGATCAAATCATCCGATCGCAATCTGGCCACGGTCCTGGCGGCGCTCACCAAAAAAGAGGTGCGCGAAAGCACGGATATTTTTGTCGTTTCCGATCACGGATTTTCCACGGTGGCGCATTCCAACGATATCCAGAAATACCTGGTGGAGGCGGGCCTGAATGCCCTGGTCGATTTCAAACGCGAGCCAAAGCCGGGCGATGTGATCATGATAGGCGAGGGCGGTTCCGTTCTGTTTTATGTTGTTGGTCACGAGGCCGCCGTCATCCAGCGCCTGGTCGATGCCCTGCAACAATCCACTTTTGCCGGCGTTCTCTTCACCAAAGAAGGCAAACCAGGCACGTTCCCTTTGGCCACGGCGGAAATCGACGTAGCAGAGGGTCCGGACGTCGCGATGGCCTGCCGTTGGACGGAGGACAAAAATCAGTTCGGCGTGCCCGGCATGATCGATGGCGACTGGAACCGTCGAGAAGGGAAAGGAACCCATGCCACGCTCAGCCCCTTCGATCTGCACAATATCCTGTTCGCGGCCGGCCCGGATTTTCGTCACGGAGAAGCGGATGACCGGCCGACCGGAAATATCGACCTCGCGCCCACCATTTTGAGCATTCTGAAGATCAAAACAGAAAAGCCGATGGACGGAAGAATTTTGAGCGAAGCGATGCCGGCCGGCGCCGAGGTGGACAAAGCAGTGACCGAGACCAGCGAAGAGGCGAAAGATTTCCCAAACGGGACATGGAGGCAGTGGCTGCGGCAATCGCGCGTGGGCAAGACGACTTACCTGGACGAAGGCAACGGCGCCTTCACGCGAAAACTGGAAAAATAATCAGACTGAGTGCAGGCGCTGCGAGTGGTTAGGCAATCGGCCCGCCGCGCGCGTATTTTCGGTAGGCGTGCCGCTAGTCCATTTATGGCCTGTGCTTTTTAACGGGAGGCGTTTGCGTGAACGAATCGTCATCCCTTCAATGCCTATGCTTCTCGTAGAATTCTTTTATATATGAGCATATTTATTTCCCGGGGTGGTGTTCAACGACCAGTGGATCGTTATGATTGCATCCCGACGGCGGTCGGATCGTATGGCGTGGATCTCCTTCGCTAAAATTCCTTCATCCGCGTAAGTTCGGGATGGACTGCGGGTGAATTGCGCTGAATTCTAGTCCCTTCATGAAATCCATTGGTTCGTTTCGCCTTTTAACGGTCGCGCTTGAAATTGCTTTCGTTCCGGTCGCGCCCGCCAGCGTGACTGTGACCGGACAGGCTGCCGGGCCTACCCCTTTTATCAGCGAGATTGATGCGACCATTAGTGCCGGGCAGATCTTGAAGAGCGTGCAATTCACAATTGTCCCGAAGCAGGGTTCGGTGACGCGGCCCGTCTCCGCTACCTACACGGCCGCCTACCTGAAAAGTCGGGGCTACCTGAACACGCAGACCGGTGCGCTGGTCGTTCCGATCTTTGGTCTCTATGCGAACTATGCCAATACGGTTTCGCTTCGTTACGTTTTTAGCAACAACACAAGCCAGCAAGACAGCGTGGTGGTCAACGCCCCGGATTGGGCGGACCCCTGCGGTCAATTTGATCATCCCACCGTCATGCAGGCGCGGACGGCCAGCACCAATCTGAGCTTCGACTATTTCCTGATCAAAAATGATTGCGGAACAGAGTCGCCTGTCCTGATGGACAGCGATGGCCTCGTGCGCTGGGTGGGCACGGCCGGGGTGACCAGTCACGGCTCCATGCTCTTTGCCAATGGAATTTACATTTCTTCTCCCACGCCAACCTCGAGCGTTCGTTCCGGACTGGCCCGCATGGAGTTCGACGGAACTCTCACTTTCCTGCACGATTACAGTGATATCGGGGTGACCGGGACGGGTCACCATAACTACGATCCGGGCCGGGAAGGGATGCTGCTGGAGGTGGATACCACCAGTCAAACCGAGTCTGTCATCATTGAGGTGGACGGTCTGGGTAATCCCTTGCGAACGTGGAATCTGGCTTCCATCATCAGTGCGGCCATGACCGCTGGAGGCGATGATCCGAACCAGTTTGTGCACCCAGCGCCTAACGATTGGTTTCACAATAACGCAGCCACTTATCGAAAATCGGATGACTCGCTCGTCGTCTCCAGCCGGGAAAATTTCGTCATCGCCCTGGAATACGAGACTGGCGCGATCAAATGGATTCTGGGCGATCCGACCAAGCAATGGTACCAGTTTCCCTCGCTGCGAAATTTAGCCCTGACTCTCACCGGTAAAACGCTCCCTCCGATCGGCCAGCACGCTGTCTCCTTCACCGTGGATGATGATCTTCTTTTGTTTGACGATGGCTTTAATAGTGGGGCCCACACGCCCGCCGGGACCCAGCGCGATTACAGCACGCCCCGCAGATATCAGCTGGACGGCCCGGCCGGAGCTGCCACGGAACTCTGGAATTACTCGAATGGACAGCCGCTCTACAGTCGCATCTGCTCCAGCATCTACGAGGACGCCGCCAATAACTACCTGATCGACTACGCGGACATCAACAACCTGGGCAATACGCAGTTCGCTGAACTCGTCGGACTCGGTTCGGCCGGGGACAAGGTCTTTGACTATCGTTACACGACCACTTTCTGCTCGACTGCGTGGAACGCCATTCCCATTCACCTCGAGTCGATGATGTTCGCCACGGTTGATCCCGTCTCGGCCGTTTCGCGCAAGGTGCAGGGCGCGGCCGGCGCCTTTGACGTCAATCTGCCCCTGAGCGGTGCCTCGGGCGTGGAAGGCCGGAGCGGGGGAACGGCCGGTGCTTACCAAATGGTTATCTCATTCGCCAGGCCCGTGACGGTGAGTTCGGCCAACGTGACGGACGGGCCTAACGGGCACGCGGCCGTGGTGGGATCGCCCGTGGTCAACGGGAATCAGGTTACGGTCAATCTTACGCAGGTCAGCGCTTCTGATTCTCTTCTGGTCACCCTCTTCGGGGTGAATGATGGAACGAACCTCGGAACAGTGGCCGTGCCCATGAGAGTGGTGCTGGGCGATTGTAACGGCGACGGAAAGGTGAATAAGACCGACGTCAAGCTGACCGAAGTACGCAAGAGTAAGCGCGGACTCTCCCTGGGAAATTTTCGCGCCGATGTCACGGCCGACGGTTTTATTAATCAGGCGGACACGGCCCTGGTCAATGCGAATTTAGGGCGCACGGTCGCGCCGTAGCTCTTAGCGCGCCTGTCCTACCGTTTCAGGTCGAGCGATATTGCCCGTTTGGGCGCTGATATATTCGTATTGAAAATGGGACATGACCTCGGGCACCGCTTCGAGATGGAGGTTTATTTCCGCGAGGTCATCCTGTGAAAGCAAGGCAATCTGCTTTTCGTTGTAGTTCACGATAGGCTGGCGAATCTGCCCATCGAGGGAGTGCACCTCGACATTTTTGCCCACATCCAGATCGCTCAATTCCGGAATGAAACTGACAATGCGTTGCCGGCAGGTTTCGGGTCGAGCTGAGAGTTCCTCGTAATTGAGTTTGATGGCGCGGTGGAGCAGTTGCTCGTTTCGCATTTGTTGCCGGGCGCAGCGAATCCAGTGCTTGATGCATCGGTCGATAGGCAGCCGGGCGCGGCGTCGAATGCCTTCGGCTACCGCATAGGGATTGCGTTGCATGAGAATGAATGAGCTTTCCGCGAAATGCTTTTGCAGCATGGCGGCGCGAAAGATGTTAGGCGGCGATTTCTCCAGAAAGACGCGCGGGTTAGCCGTGGCGAAACGCGGATTCCTGGCCCATTCCTCGCGCCAGCGGCGCTGGATCCGGGGCCACTTATAATGCAACTCGTTAGCCAGGATGGCCGATTGCTCGCTCCAGATTCGCCGGCACCGCGGCACCATTTTCCCGGGCATCGGCATGAGGTCCGGCACAAACCCCTGGCCGTTCACCTGCTTGTCCGGACCGCCCGGGGCGGGGAAGCCGACCGCGTTGGCACATTCGCTCACGACCCGCTCCAGCAGAGTCGAGCCGCTGTTGTTCATGCAAATAATGAACAGGAATTTTTCCGGGCGGTCAGGGGCGGAACTTTTGGGCCTGGGAGCAAACGTCAGGCGGATACCGCGCAAAGGCATAGGGTTATACCTATACTTTCTGTCGGCGGAATGCGTCAATCGCGAAGTCAACGTCTCAGCCCGGGTGTTGGGCGCGGGACTACCAGGAAATCCGCAACCGAAACGGCTTAGTCTGTTTCAGCGCGAAGTATCTGGAGAGGCGGCGCGCTCCCCACTCCGCGGCTCGTGAGCAGGCCGAGCAAGAGCGTGAGCAATGTGGCTGACAGGAAGGCCACGAGCATGGGGCCGTAGGAAGCGACATAAGTGAGCTTGAAAACGAAGACGGCCAGAGCCCAGCTGGCCGCCACCGCCAGACCGGTACCAAGGAGACCGGCCAGCAATCCCAGGAAGAAATATTCGGCGCCGAGGATTTGCCAAATCTGCCGGCGTGACGCGCCCAGCGTTCGGAGAAGGACGGTCTCTTCGACTCGCTGGTAACGACCACTCCAGATCGCACTGGCCACCACGAGCAGGCCCGCCGCCAGGGTGAAGAGCGACATGACACGAATAACCAGGGCGACTTTGCCGAGAATGGAATCCACCGTCTCGATCACCGCGGTCAGATCGAGCGCGGAAACGTTGGCAAATTGTGCGACCACGCTGTTTTGCAAGCGCGCGGAGTCGGCCGGCGTAGGGACCCGGCTAACGAGTACGTGAAAAGTGGGAGCGTTCTCCAGCACGCCGACGGGGAAGACGACAAAGAAGTTGGTTTGAAAACGCTTCCAGTCGACCTTGCGCAGACTCGCAATCCGCGTCCGGACGGATACGCCCTGCACGTCGAAGACCAGCTCATCGCCGACCTTGACCGAGAAATCCTGCGCGATTTCCCGATCGAGGGAGATGGGCACCACGTCGCCCGGATGATAAGTGATACGACCCACCCATTGGCCGGCGGTTATTTGTTCCGTGCCGGTCGTTTCTTCCCGGTAAGTGGATCGATACTCCCGTTCCAGCTCCCATTCGGGAATCTTGCGGTGCGGATCGGCCAGGATGTCGCTGGTCTTTCGACCCCTTATTTCGAGGAGCCGCATCGTCACGATGGGCGCTTCCTGCAGGATGGGATAACCGAGCGAACGCACCAGCGTCTCGACCGCGCCCTTTTGATCGGGTTGAATGTCGAAGATAAAAATATTGGGCTGATCGTTGCGATCAATGGAATGGAACTGATCGAGAAGAACTCCGCGGGTCAGGTGCAGGGAGAGCAAGAGGAACGTCCCCAGACCGAGCGAGACGACGAGCAATAACGTCCGGTTATCTGGCCGGTAGAGGTTGGCCAGACCCTGTCGAAAAACGAAACTCCAACTCTGGGGAAGCCGGTGACGCAGGAGAGCCATCAACAGCCGGGCCGCGCCGGCAAAAATTGCCACGGCCAGTGCCAGGGCCGCGGCGATAATCAGTCCCTGCATCCACGTTTCACTTTGCCATAGGGCAAAGGCCGTCACGCTCCCGGCCATCAGGGCATAGGCCATAGTTTCGAGGGAATCGCGGGCCGTTTCGCTGCCGCTGGCGGCCGAACGCAGAATCAGAAGGGGCGACAGGCGTCGAAAGCGGACGAGAGGTGGGAGGGCGAAGAGAAGGCAGATCCCGCAGCCGATGAAGGAACCGCACAAAACCGGTTGCCATGCGATCACCTGACGAATTGTGAGGGGGAGAAAGGCTTGCAGAACTTTGGGTAGCACTTGCTGGAGGGCCAGACCGAGCAGGCCTCCCAGGAAGGCGCCAAAAAGACTCATGGCCGCGGCCTGGATCAGATAAATCGCGGCCGTTCCCCGGGTCGAACCACCGAGGCAGCGCAAGATCGCGCCGGTCCGGACTTTTTGACGAAGGTGCGCCTGGATGGCGCTGGCCATCCCCACCGCGCCGAGCAGCAGAGAGATGAAGCCGACAAGGTTGAGAAATCGGTAGAGATTCTGTAACGATTCTCCGAGGTCTTTCTTGCGCTTCTCCACCGTTTCGAACTCGAGCCCCAAGCCCTGAAGGGATGGCGTGAGCGCGGCGATCCTGCTCTTTAAATCGGGTGTCTCGGGAAATTTCAGGTAGGCGCGATAATGAGCCACGCTCCCGGGGCGCAGCAGGTCAAGGGGAGCCAGATCCTCCAGATTAATGTAGACGCGCGGAGCCACGCTGGCCGCGAAGGAAGCGTCCCCCGGCACCTTCTTTAAAACGCCCGCGATTTTGAAATTCCGGCCCCCTAACGAGATGATGCCGCCCACCGTCGCGTGGAACTGGTAGAGCAGACTTTCATCGATGATGGCGCAGTTTCCCTTCCTGAGATGTTCCAATGCTTCGGCGGGATCCGTTTCCATCCGGCCGTAAAAAGGAAAATCTCCGCCGAGCGCGCGCAGGTGGACCAGGCGGGTGCCGTGGCCGGGGAAGACAGCCATGGTGGAGAAACGAACCTCCCGCGCCTCCCCTCCGCCTAACGAATGGAGAAACGTCTCCGCCGGAGGGGTAAATGTCCGATTGGACTCGACCAGCAAATCTGCTCCGAGCAAGGTGCGCGCCTGCTCGTCGATGGAAGCCGAGAGACTGGTGCGGAAGGACCAAATAGCCACGAGGGCGGCAATCCCCACCGTGATGGATAGCGAGAAAAACAAAAGCCGCCTGCGACTGGTTCGGCTATCCCGCCAGGCCATCCTTAGAATAAAGTCAGGCGACATCCATCTCTCCGTGGCGCAGGCGAATGGTTCTTTCGGTTAGGTGCGCGACTTCTGTATCGTGCGTCACCAGCACAAGCGCAGTGCCGGAATCCGCGTTCAACTCCAGCATGATTTCGACGACGGCCTCGCTCGTTTCTGTGTCGAGGTTTCCCGTCGGTTCGTCAGCGAAGAGGATGAGAGGCTTGTTAATGAAAGCCCGGGCCAGGGCCACGCGCTGTTGTTCGCCACCCGAGAGCTGACGAGGAAGATGAGAAGCGCGCTCGGCCAGGCCGACCCGGCTGAGCAAGTGCAGAGCCTGTTCCCGCGCGCTTCGATCCCCGCGCAGTTCCATCGGAACGGTCACGTTTTCCAGCGCGGTCAGCGTCGGGATGAGCTGGAAATTTTGAAAGACGAAACCGACGTGTTGATTGCGCAGGCGCGCCCGTTCGTCTTCTCCAATACCGGCCAGAGCCGTTCCGTGCAGAAAAACCGCGCCGGAAGTAGGCTGATCGAGGCCGGCGCACAATCCGAGCAGGGTTGTTTTCCCGCTCCCGGATGGCCCGAGAATCGAGCAGGTCGCTCCCGCCGACAAAGTGAAGGATATATCCTTCAGCACCGTCAGCTCGCGCTCGTTTGTCCGGTACGATTTGGTGAGGTGCTGGACTTCGAGGATCGGTGGTTTCGTTGACGGCTGGGTCGGGCGCATGTTCGTTCCTTGGGCGTGAACAGGAGAATACTTCAGGTTTGGCAATTTGCCGTGGTCATCAGCCTGGCTGCGACTGTCATCTCCGCTGAAATGCCTCCCGCTCCGGGGGACGCTGCCAGCTTTCCGTCGCCCCTCCAAAAAAAGACAATCGTCTTTCTCGGTGACAGCATTACAGCCGGTTACGGAGTGGGACGGAACGAGGCCTTTCCCGCCTTGATCCAAAAAAAAATCGAGGAGGCAGCGCTGCCTTACGAGGTGGAGAACGCCGGATTAAGTGGCGACACCAGCGCGGGAGGGTTACGTCGCCTCGACTGGATTCTGCAGCGTCCCGTCGATGTATTGGTCCTGGAGTTGGGCGCTAATGACGGGCTGCGTGGACTTTCCCCCGGCGTCATGCAGTCAAATCTGCAATTGATTATCGACAAGGTGAAAGCGCAGAACCCATTCATCAAGATTGTGGTGGCCGGCATGCAGATGCCGCCCAATCTTGGCTCGGAGTTCGCCACTCAATTCCAAAAAGTATTCGCCGACCTCGCTGCCGGAAACGACGCGGTCCTGATTCCTTTCCTGCTTGCGGGAGTGGGTGGCCATCGCGATCTCAATCAAGGCGATCAGATTCATCCGACCGCGGCGGGGCATAAGGTAATCGCTGAGACCGTCTGGCAGAATCTGAGGCCGCTCCTGGGGCAGCGGTGAAGTCCCTGATGAACGAAAATTCGCGCGCGCCTTTTCGGCAGCGCGGTTGGTGGTTGCCGGGCTGACGAAGATCATGAGCGAAATCAACACGATCGATCAGGGTATTTTTGACCGTGATTTTTCCGGCGATCAACCGTGGAAAACGCTCTTCGCTTTGTATCGACCGCGCGCGCTCACCCTGGCGGCAGGCGTCTTTTGGTTCATCCTAAAGTCGAGTCCCGCCTGGTTGCTGCCCATCATCGTGGCGACCATCATTGACGCACTGGCCAAACCCAGGGCCCAGGCACTGGTCATCATCCTTTGGTGCGGAGTGGGAGGCGCCGTGGCTCTCGTGCAAAATGTTCTGACTCATACACTCTACATGCGCCAGATCAGCCAGGCGGCTCGCGTCGTGGAAGCATCGTTGCGGCTCGCCTTATGCCGGCGACTCCAGGAGTTATCCATTTCCTTTTATCGCTTTCGAAGCGCGGGCCAGTTGCAGTCCAAGGTTCTCCGCGACGTAGAGAACGTCGACCTGATGGCGCGGCAAATGGCCGATCTTCTTTTGAACGCCGTCGTCCTGGTGACGGCCACGCTGATTGTTACGGCATTCCGGGCGCCGTGGTTTATTCCATTTTATCTGCTGACCGTTCCGACCGTAGTGGGCATCCGGCGATTGATGCAGGAGCGGCTGCGTTTTGCTAATCGCCAGTTCCGCCGGGAAGTGGAAACCATGTCGGCCTCGCTGGCAGGCATGATTGAAATGGTGCCGTTGACGCGTGCCCATGCCGCCGAGGAGATGGAATTGAACAAGATGCGTGGCAAGATCGATAGCCTGCGCGAGAGCGGGCATCTGGTCGATTCGCAGACCGCGGTGCTCGGTTCCACCGTGTGGGTCCTTTTCACCGGCATGTACCTGGCCGGCGTCATTGTGGCCGCGGGGGCCCGCGTTCTGGGTCTGGTTTCACTGACCGCAGGTGAAATCGTCATGCTCTCGGGGTTTTTCAATACGATCTGCAGTACCATCATGAGCCTGGCGAATGCGCTGCCCTCTCTCAGCCGGGGCCTTGAGTCGGTGCGCTCGATCGGCGAAGTCCTGAATTATCCGGACATCGAACAAAATCGAAACAAACCCCGTCTGTCCAGTTTACGGGGCGAGTTCTCTCTCGAATCAATCGTCTTTAACTACCCCGACCAGCCCGACAAGCGCGCTTTGGACGATGTCAGTTTTCACGTTCCCGCCGGCCGGTCCGTCGCTGTGGTGGGTCCATCGGGCTGCGGCAAATCGACCTTGATGAGCCTGCTCCTTGGTTTTCATCGCCCCTCCTCCGGCCGGATTCTTTTGGACGGCCAGGATATGAACGATTTCGATTTGCGAGATTACCGGCGTTTCCTGGCCGTGGTTGCGCAGGAAACGCTGCTTTTTCCCGGAAGCGTGCGCGAGAATATTGTTTACGGCACTCCCCGAATTGGCGCTGCGCAAATCCATCAAGCCCTGAAAGACGCCAATGCGCTCGAGTTCGTGGAGAGACTGCCTAACGGATTGGATACGATCGTCGGTGAACACGGTTCCCTCCTCTCCGGAGGGCAGCGCCAGCGCCTGGCCGTGGCCCGCGCGCTCATTCGCAACCCGCGTGTGCTTATTCTGGATGAAGCGACCTCGGCCCTCGACGTGGAAAATGAGACACTCGTCCAGCAATCCATCGACCGTCTGCGCGAGGGCCGGACGACCTTCATCGTGGCCCATCATCTCTCCACCACGCGCTCGGCCGACTACATTGTCACTCTGGCGCAGGGTCGCGTCGTCTCTTTCGAAAACAAGTCGGCCCACTCAGTCACAGGCCGGTAAAGCGGGGCGAATCACAATTCCGTGCGGCCAAAAGAAAACCTTTGTAGGAGTCGGACGTGTCTCCGACCCCGAGCCAAATAGGCAGCGGACTCTGCAAGGGGCGGGGGTAGACTCTTTGGCCGGTCAGAGGCGCGCGATGCCGGTCCGACCAGTGGACATGGACGTTGTCACGGAGGTCAAAAGCAGCGCGCAGGCCATCGTCCACAAGGGAAACGATAAAGGCTTCTTCAGGTCTTCTGTTAGATCCGTTTCGGAAAAGGCCTTGATACAAAAGTAGCAGGCGGGAAAGCCAGCCATCATGGATTGCAGCCGGAATGATTTGCGCACGCCTGCAGAAGCCGCGGAGCGGGCGCCATTGACAATAATCGGTCTCTTGTGTTCGCTTGTCTCCCTTCGTGAGCTACCGCATCAACAATCCCAAAGTCATCCACGAAACCTTCGAGACCGAGGTCGTTATCGTGAACCTGGAGAGCGGTAATTATTACAGTGTGGGGGGATCGGGGATTGAAATCTGGCGCCGGCTCCGCGCGGGGCTCATGACTCCAGACATTATCGCTGGTTTGGGCGTAAACGGCGACAGTGCCAGGATCACGGCCTTCCTCGACGAACTCGAGCGCGAACAGCTCATCGTGCGTGATGAAACGGGAGCGCAGTCCGAGAAGTTGGAGGCTCGCGCGCCGGGCGTCCCGTTCGTCCCGCCCACCCTGGAGAAATTCACGGAAATGCGCGATTTGCTTCTGCTCGATCCGATCCATGAGATGGACGAAGCTGGCTGGCCGAAGGCAGCGCCGGCCCGGCCGGGAGAGAAGTGAAGTTACGACCGCGCGATTTCTTCGACGCGGCTTACCACGTATTTGAAAGAGCGCGCACGGACGGAGAGGCCCATGCGCAGAATTACTCCATGGCGGGCACGACCATGCGGTTGGAGACGGCCAGTGCCGAGATGTCGTGGCGACTCGGGCGCGCCCTTACCCATCTTGTATTACCGAATGAGCTCGAAGCCGATTTCACGGTTTGCGCTTGGGACGCCACCGCTACTCCCATGTTGTCGCCGCCCTGGAGCGAAGCCGACTATGGCGCGCGCGGGGAGATTCAAGGCTTCAATACGGCGCCTTTCCGTACTGCCTTCGATCACGCCACTACATCTTTCAACATGATCGACGAAGAGAGGCGGCTCGCTCTCTTCTGGACACGTAACGCCGCCGCTTTGCCCAGCTACGCCGCCGCCTCGCCTCTTCGGATCATCTTGAGCTGGTGGAGCGAAATCTGTGATTGCGTGCTGATCCATGGCGGCGCAGTAGGCCACGAAACGGGCGGTATTTTGCTGGCCGGGGCAGGGGGTTCTGGAAAATCGACGACCGCTCTACTCTGTCTGCAAGCCGGTTGGAAATATCTGGCAGACGATTATTGTATCCTCAACCCGGCTGCGCCCTTTCGCGTCTTCAGCCTCTACAACTCGGCCAAGATCGATCAACAGCTTTTGCGCGATGTCCGGCCATTGAAAGCGCTTAAACAATCGAAGCCGCTCATGCACGGAGACAAAGAATTGCTTTTCCTGGATGAGACCCATCGCGATCAAATCGCGCGCACGGCTGATTGCCGGATGTTGTTGCTGCCGCGTGTGACAGGGCAAAATCAAACAACGATCGAGCCAGCCAGTCCCGGAGAAGCCCTGCGCGCCCTCGCGCCTACTTCTCTCTTTCAGTTAGCCGGAGCAGGGGCGGCCGCCTTCGCCCGGCTTTCCAGGTTGGTGCAACAAATTCCGATCCGACGGCTCAACCTTGGTGCTGACTTCGAGCACATCCCTGCCGCCCTCCAACGTTGCCTGTCGGAATAGAGCTAATGAGCGCGTCCCCGTTTCTCAGCATCATCATGCCGGCTTTCAACGCGGAGCGGTTTCTGGCCGAAGCTGTGCAAAGCGTCTTCCGGTCGAGCGTGCCGCTCGAACTCATTCTGGTGGACGATGGATCGACGGATGGGACCGAAGGGCTGGCTCGCGGCTTTGGAAAGTCGCTCACCTATATAAGACAAGAGAATGCTGGTCCCTCCTCCGCGCGGAACCGCGGCCTGCAGGCCGCGCGTGGCGAAATGATTGGTTTTCTCGATGCGGACGATCTGTGGGCGGACTCCCACCCGGCCGCAGCCCTGAGTTATTTGGAGCGACACGCCGAGGTGGATCTGGTTCTCGGACAGATCGACTACCTGATTCAGCGAGAATTCAATCCTGAGCTGTCGCGCACTCCGTTCCATTCTTATCAGGTCGGTGCGGCCATCCTGCGGCGCGCGGTCTGGGAGAGGGTGGGTGGCTTCGATCCGACCATGCGCTACGGAGAAGACGTTGATTGGTTCCTGCGCATCCGCGAAGCAGGAGCGTCCATCGCCATGCGCGCGGAGGTCAGTCTGCATTACCGCCTGCACTCCGGAAATCAGCCCAACCTTTTCCAAAGGTCACGGATCGGGTTGCTCGAGGCGTGTCAGCATGCGATCGCGCGGAGGCGCGATTTGGCGGAGGCCCCGCCGCCGTCCCAGTCCGGACGGCCTTTAATTAGTGTCGTCATTCCGGCCTACAACGCCGGCGAATTCATCGCCGCCGCGATCGAGAGCGTGTTGCAACAAGACTATCGCCCTTTCGAATTGATCGTAGTCAACGATGGCTCGACCGATCGCACAGCCGAGATTGTCAAAAAATTTCCGCAGGTTGTCCTCCTGGAACAATCCAGGCGTGGCACTGGGGCGGCGTTGAATGAGGGGGTGCGCGTGGCCAAAGGCGAATTCCTCGCCTTTCTCGATGCGGACGATCTTTGGAGTGCGGGAAAACTGACCCGGCAAATGCAGGCGTTCGCCAATGAGAGTGGAATCGAGGCGGTTTTTGTTCATGTAGCAGAATTTCGGAACGCCCAGCCGGCCGAGGACCTGCGCAAGATCGCGGGCTGGACGCCCGGCGCCATGTTGATTACGCGTGCCGCCTTTGCGCGGATTGGCCCGTTCGCGGATGCCGCCTCCATCCCGGAAGGAGTCGAGTGGTATATGCGCGCCGTGGAAAAATCTTTACGGAGCCTCATGCTGCCAGATGTATTCCATCGACGCCGACTCCACAGCAGGAACCGCGGGATCGTCGATCGCGATTGGCACGGTTACATCCGCGTGATCAAAGCATCGCTGGACCGGCGGCGCAGCCGGGAAACCGATTCTCATGTTGAGCGAACCTGAACGGGCTCTCATTCTCCTTTGCGCCCGGCAAACGCTCCCCGAGGGAGCCGGGCCGCGCGGCCGCGTGCTCTTTGACCGCACGTTGCAATGGGATGCCCTGGCGGACGCAGCCTGGCGGCATGGGGTCGCTCCTCTCTTATTTCGCAACTTGCAGCAGCTCGACGAAGACGGGGCCGTTCCGCCCAAAATAATGGACCGGCTGCGACAAAGTTACGTGCGCAGCGCATTTCGTTACCGCGTTCATTCAGCCGCCGTGGCCGCCCTCGCTCAATCTTTTCTCAGCCAGCGAGTTGACCTTCTTCTTCTCAAAGGCGCAGCCCTCGCTCCGACGATTTATCACCAGGGAGGTCTGCGGCCTTTTGGGGATATCGATCTGCTCGTGCGCGAGAACGACATAGACGCCGCCAGGAAAATTTTGGAGACGGGTGGTTACCAGATCGCTCCCGGTTTGCTTTCGGAAAAGTTCAGCCGCAGGTATCATGTAAACCTTCCATTTGTGCGGGGCGCACCGCCTCCCGTGCACGTCGAATTACATTGGCGGCTAACTGATCGGTTCAGCGGCATTCAATTCGATCACACAGCGCTCTTCGCGCGCGCGCGCCGCATTCAACTTCCCGCCGGCGAAGCCAGCAGTCTCGCCTTGGAGGATGAGTTAATTTATCTCGCCGCGCATCTGGATAACCACGGTTATCTTAATCGCTCGATTGTCGAGCGCGGGGACGGCGCTTTCATTTCTTTGCATGAACTGAGCGGTGACCGATTGATCTGGTTCACCGATCTGCACGAGTTGATCGTGGCCGGCGGGTTAGACTGGGCCAGCGTGATCGCGCGCGCGCGCCTGGTTCGCGCGGACGGCGCCCTTGCGATTTCTTTGCGACTCATGCGCAGCTTGTTAGGCACGCCGCTGGACGAGCGCGTCTTACAGGAGTTACCGCTCCCGGAGTTGCGCTGGCCGGAGCGAAAAGTTGGCGAGTACGTCGTCACCCTGGCGGGCGACGCCGGGCGTCCTCGCGCGCAAGCTTTCTGGCGGGATAAAATTCTCGTGACGCGGACGGGCTTTGAACTGCGCTTAATCCGCCTGCTCGATCTCTGGCAATACCTGTTTCCCGCGCGTTCCGCCGTGCGCCATTCCTATCCAGGCCATGTCTGCGGGGCCTTCCTGCAATGCGGCAAAATGTTTCTCGAGCTGCTTTGGCTCCGGGTGTTCCGGTTCCTGCGAGCGAAGGGTGGAGCTTGAGATGACACTGTGGCCGACGAGTCAGAGGGCCCGCTGGTGCGCGGCCGGCGTTGCCCTCCTGGCCGTCCTCTGTTATCTCGACGCCTTGCCTAACGGATTTGTTTCCGACGATCAGCATCTTATCCTGCGCCATCCCTATACAAAACGGGTGGCCGATTGGCCTGCTATTTTCACGGCCGGACATTACGATGGCAAAGGCGGTTACCGGCCGATTACGACTCTCTCCTTTGCCGTTAACTACCTCCTCGGGGGCGAGAGCCCGATCGGCTATCACTTTGTTAATATCGTCCTGCATGCTCTTAACAGCGCCCTCGTCTTACTTCTCCTTGACCGCATCCTGCGCTCGCCTCTCGCCGCTCTGACGGGGGCGGCCCTCTTTGCCGTCCACCCTGTTCACACCGAAGCCGTTGCCTGGATCAGCGGGCGCGCGGAATTGCTGGCCACATTTTTCTTTCTTCTCGCCTGGATTTTTCATCTCGAAGGCGGCAAGGCGCAGAGACCCCGCTGGGCTCTCCTTTCCGTCAGTTCCGTCGCGCTCCTTGTCGCCATACTTTCGAAGGAAAACGCGCTCGTTTTTCCGGTCGCGGTCATTTTTGGCGACGTCCTGATTCAACGCTCGACCCGGCTGGAAAGGGCTCCTCATGGGCGCACGCGGCTGGTGCATTATCTTACCTACGTCTCCGTTATCTCGTTCTACTTTGTTTTCCGTTCCATTCTCTACCCGACCGGAGTGTTGCGGGCGCCCGCTCAGGTCGATTTTATCGATAATCCGTTGGCCCACGTTGCTTGGGCGGCGCGCATTCTGACCGCTCTGAATGTCCAGGCGGATTACCTCGCTCTCCTCATTTGGCCAAAGAACCTGTGCGGCGATTACTCTTTCAACGCCGTTCCCCTCGTAACGGATGTTCTCGACCCTCGCATCGTCCTTATCCTCGTGGGTAGCGCATTCTTGCTCGCGCTCGCCGCCTGGTCTTTCCTGACCCGCGGCCGCCTTTGGTTCGGACTGGTGTTTTACGCACTGGCCATCCTGCCTGCCTCGAACCTTCTTACTTCGATCGGCACGATCAAAGCGGAGCGGCTCCTTTATCTGCCCTCCCTCGGATTTTGCCTGATCGTTGGCCTTGTCACGTCGGCCCTTTACGGGAAATGGAAGACCGCCCTAACGAATCCAAAAATGGCGCGGGCCCCGGCCGGCCTGATGGCCGCTTCCATTCTCCTTATCGGTGTCTCCCAAACATGGGGTCGAAACAAAATCTGGCGAAGCGAGGAAATTTTCTGGACGAATACCGCTCTGGCTTCGCCTAACAATTACAAGGCCCAGCTTAAGGCCGGGGATTATGCCATGAAGAACAACCGGATGCTCGAGGCGATCGAGGCGTTTCGCCGTGCGCGAAAGGTTTACCCGAAATCGGAAGACGCCGTCATCAATCTGGGTGTCGCGCTCATACGGAGCGGCCAGAACAGTGCCGCCGTCGCCTTGTATGAAGAAGCGGTCGCGCAAAATCCCGAGCGCGCGGCATTCCATGTCGATTTGGGGCTCGCTTATCTGACGAACGGAGAAACCGCGGCCGGCCTGCGCGAGCTAGAGCGCGCCACTCAACTCCAGCCCGGTAACGCCGTTCTGCGTTTCAACCTCGGACGCGGTTTGTCCATGAGTGGCAATACCGGGGCGGCGGAAACCGAGTATCGCCGCGCCATCGAATTGCAGGCGGATTACGCGGAGGCATGGAATGCGCTGGGAGCGGTCCTCATCAAACTACACCGGGCGCCAGAGGCTCGAAGTGCGTTGCACCAGGCACTCCAGCTCCGCCCGCAATACGCCGATGCGATTTACAATCTTCGCTTGATCGATAATCAGCCCTAGGGTTTTAACTTGCCGGATCGGCCATTAGTTCCTACCCTCCGGCGTTTATGCGTTGCACTGCTAATGTCATCATCTCGCTGGCTCTTTTGATTTCCGGCGCTTCCGTCGCGCAGGCGCAGCTGGCCAATGGCGGATTCGAATCTGGCCTGACCTCCTGGTCATCAGCGGGCACGACCAGTTCTGGAGGGGCTAGTGCAACCACGAATAACCGGGCGCCGATCGAAGGAAGTGTGCAGGCAATCATTACCACGCCAGCTTTTTCAGGGACAGTTAGCCAGGCCGCCTTGGAAACGTTCCTCGGATTAAGTTCCGGAGCCCTCAGCTCTCTAAACAATGGCGGCGGCGCATCGTTTAATGGCGGCTTCGGAGGATCGGCCATCGCGCAAACCTTCACCGTTCAAACGGGCGATGTAATCCAGTTCTACTGGGATTTTTTGCCGAACGGCGGGGGTGGCACAGTTGACAGCGTCTTTTTCACGCTGCATTCGACTGCGTCCCCTGGGAACGCCAGCACCGTTCATCTGCTCAGTAACACGACAACGTCTGGCGGCAGTGACACCGGCTACCAAGGCTATGTTAGCCCGCCGCTCGCAGCCGGCACTTACACTCTCGGGTTCGGTGCTTACGATGTGAGCAGCTCTTCCAGTCCTGACTTTGCGGATCCGACACTCCTGATTGATGCTGTCCAACAAATCCCCGCCGGGACCGTTGGTTCGACCGGTCCCACCGGTCCCACGGGAAACACCGGCGCAACCGGGCCCGCAGGAAACACCGGTGCGACCGGTCCCACGGGAGACAATGGCGCGACTGGGCCAGCTGGGAACACGGGTGCAACGGGATCCACGGGTAATACGGGTCCGGCAGGCGCGACTGGCGCGGTTGGTCCCCAAGGGTCCACCGGGCCCGCGGGCATTCCGGGCGCGACCGGTCCGGCAGGTTCGACGGGTAATGATGGCGCGACGGGAGCAACCGGTCCTGCTGGTCCTACGGGTCCCACTGGTGTTGGCGCGACGGGTCCAACCGGCCCAACCGGCCCGGAATCAGGTCAGGTTTCCGGCTCTCTCCTATTTTTGGTGCAGGGGGCCACGCCGCCCAGCGGTTATACTTTTGTCGGAGCAACGGGGTTCCATACGGGCGGCACCAAAAAACACCCGTCCGAGATCATCGTTAATATCTACCGGAAAAACTGAGCGGGCCGAGTCTCACTCGTTAGGCCGTCGGAAAGAACTACTGGGCCCGACGGCCCTGCCAAGGCTGGCTGTGCGGTTACACAACGCCCCACTCCACCAGGCCTTAAATTCCGGAGTCGACGGGCCCAAACCCCGGCCTTGCTGTCTGGAGTTAGCAACAAAACTCATTTGCATTGCTTTGCCGGCCCAAACTTCCCAAGCTGAGTCCTAAAGCAGATCTAAACGGAAAGGTGCCGGCAGCCTGTCGTCTCCATGCCCGTCTACGGCAATGGCTATGAAATGGTATCAGAAAAAACCGGCTTTGGTTTGGTCCATCTTGGGCGCGGCCCTGTTAGGGGGTTCCGCGCCGAACATCTTGGCCTACTCGAAACCGGTCACGTGGGACAAGGGCGCGGAAGAAATCGTTTTTAAAGACCTCTTTATTTATTCCCCGCATGCGTGGGTCATCGTGAAGGCGATCGAGCTGCTGCGTCATGATGGCCTCACCGAAGAGGCGAATGTCGCGCAAAGCTATCTTCTTCCCATGCTCGAAGGAGTGACCTTCAATGATGTGTGGGGAGATGCCGATCTGGCCGGCGCCTCGGTCCTCGATTATTACATTCCGGGTAACCCTAACAACAATAACTTCGGATTTGGCGGCGCGGCCTTCGCATACAAGAACGACACGACGACATACCAGTTCCATCCGTTCTATGGCTACGGGAACGCCGCCGAGGAAGCTCAGTTTCGTTACGATTATGCCAAACGAATTGCCACGGGGCATTGGGGGGATGATCCGCGCGATTTTCTAGCCGGCTGGGTGGTGGATACCCACTTTGGCCAGGATGATCCGCAGGAGGGGGACTGGGCTCAGGGCGCTAATCTCGACAGCGCCAGCGGCACCCGCTGGGGCGACGGCCAAACGCCCTCCAGCGCGCTCCTCGACCTCTTACAAAATCACAGCGTTTCCCAAGTCGTATTCCCGAGCCAACTGGATCCGGATTTGTCGACCATCCATCTCCCTAACAAGGACGTCCTCGGACAGGCCCCGGAATGGCTGGATGAGCATTTCAACAACGCTGATGACGTGGAAGCCTACTCCGGATACGACGGACATGGCTTCGCCGTTTATGCCAACTGGACGCTCGATGCCGGCGGTTCCGGTCCGAATTGCAGCGGATGTTACCTCGATTTCATTTCGTTTTTCCACAATGCTTGTGACGCCTCTCCCATGTTGGTGCGTTTGCCGGTCAACTCGAAGGCCCACGCCTTCTTCCAACTTGGCTGGTCCATTCATCTTCTGGAGGACGTCACTACACCGGTGCACACGATTGACAGCAGCTTTTCCACTTACGAGGTCCATAACGACATTGAGAGTATGGCGGATTCCGTGCTGGCCTCGGGCAGCACCATTTTCACGAACGACGGACATCTGGTCAAAGATAAACTCCCCGCCTACACGCTTTCCGATTTCGTCGGCCTCTATTCCGCGCTCCCGGTTCCGAATTGTCCGGAAAAGTTTGTGGACCCGGTCCCCTTCTTCAAGGAACGCTGGTATTACCCGATGCTGAAACCATCGTTGCTGCCGGGTGAGGGAATCGCTCACGGCTACACCCGAGTCACTGCGGAGATGACCAATCAGTTTAAACCCTACATCGAGTGCATCAACACGGAGGCGGACTTCGACTGGCGCACTATGGGCCACTTCACCGCCTTCGGGCTCGATACCGCCATCAAATCCACCGCGGGCCTCATCCGCAGTTTTATCGAGGAGACCGACAAAACGCCGCCGGTCATCACGATCGTGCAGCCCATCGCGACCGCCTATCTCCACAACGCCACGCTCACCCTCGACTACTCGGCGACCGACGACACAACCGGCATCTTTTCACTGACCGCGACGATCGACGGAGCGGCCACCTTGGCGGGACACGGACTGGCCAGCGGTCAGGCGATCGGGCTGCTCACCGAGTTGACCCTGGGCGACCATACGCTGGTGGTCACGGCGCTGGACAACGCGCGCAACGTTGTCTCGACTTCAGTGACGTTCTCCGTGGTTGTTTCACCGGACAGTCTCAGGAGTGACCTCTCGCAATTCGCCGCGGCCGGTCTCTTTAAACTTTCCGCGCAAACAGCGTCGCTCCTCAGCAAAGTGAATGGAGCAGCGGCCGCCCGGGCGTCGGGCAATTGCCAGAAAGCCGACAAGGATTATAACGCTTTCATCCGCAAGCTACAAACGCTGAGCGGCAAAAGGGTAGATCCCACGGTTGCGGCCATCCTGATCGCGGACGCGCAGTATTTGATCGACCATTGTCCGTGACCGCAGGCGTGCGTCAGGGGCGAAAGCCCGGTGATAAATCCGGAGTCTACGGGGCTCGAACCCGCAACCTCCGCCGTGACAGGGCGGCGCTCTAACCAATTGAGCTAAGACTCCTCGAAAGAGGAGGGATTGTAGAGTCGACGACGCGGAGTCGCAACTGAGATCAGAGGGTGATTTCAAAGCTCCAACCTCCAGAGAAACGTCATTCTCTAAATTTCAAAGACCGAGCGGAAGGTTGCCGCCTGGTTGTGGTACTTATCTGGTTGTTGGGTCCTGGAGCTTCCAAGCAGGGCAGTTGAACGTTTAGAGGGCGCAGGCGTCGAATATTGCGGAACGGGCGCGAGAAAGTTATAGTGAAAGCGGTTCGGCGAATTGATCTAAACCATAAATGAGCGACGAGCGCAGCGAAGGGAACGAGGAGGGCAGCGAAAGCTGGCGGCCGCTGACTTTGCTGGAGGCATTCGATCATTTGATCGCATCGTTCCCCACAGGCGACCCGGCCCGGGCCCAGTTACTCAATCTGCGGCCGGACCTCTCCGATCAGGAAGAAACGATCGTCGAGGCTACTCGCATGATCGAGAAGCTGGAGGAGGTCGTTAAGAAGGTTACGGCGCCGGCCAATCGAATTGGCACTTTTCTCGGTGCAACCTCGAAGGAGACGGCCCACATCGTGGTGGGAGGAGCGGATTATTATTGTAATATCGATCCGAGGGTTGCCTTGAACAGGCTGAAGAAAGGGACGCGCGTGCTGGTGAACGAGGCGTTCGTCATCGTGGGCGATCTGGGTTTTGAAACAGCCGGACCGGTCACGAAGATTACGGAAGTGGTGGGGACTGACCGTTTACGCGTCGGTTCGGAACACGGCAGCCAATCTCTCATCCTGGAGCGTTCCTTCGATCTGGCTAAAGCGAGTTTGAAGTCGGGCGACGAAATCAGGGTCGATCCGAATTACCGGATGGCTCTGGAGAAACTTTCCAGCACGAAGTCGCAGGAGCACTATCTGGACGAAGTTCCGGAGCTCCCCTGGGAAAAAGTGGGGGGGCAGGAGCAGGCGCTGACCGCCATCCGCGACGCGATCGAGCTGCCCTTGTTGCACGAGGAATTGTTCACAAAGTTTCACCACGCCACGCCCAAGGGATTTTTGCTCTATGGTCCGCCCGGTTGCGGGAAGACGCTCATCGGCAAGGCGACGGCCTACAATCTGACGCGTAAACTCCGGGAAAAGACCGGGCAAGAAATGCGCGAGTATTTCATGCACATCAAGGGCCCGGAGATCCTTAATATGTGGGTGGGCGAGTCGGAAAGAATGGTGCGCGAAATCTTCGCGACGGCGCGCGAGAAGCGACGCGAAGGCTACATGCCTTTCCTGTTTATTGATGAGGCGGAGTCGGTCTTGGGGACAAGGAGGGCGTCGCGTTATTCCAGTATTCTTTCCACCCTGGTGCCGATGTTTTGTTCGGAGATGGACGGGATCGATTCGCTCAATGACGTGATCATCATCCTGGCTTCTAACCGGGCCGACTTGATCGACCCGGCCATTCTACGGCCGGGACGGATCGATCGAAAAATAAAGGTGAACCGTCCCGATCGGACCGGCGCCCGCGAGATTTATCGGATCTACCTGACTAACGACCTGCCTTTTGACGGGGCCCTGGGCAAGGAAGCGGACAACATTGGCCCGGCCATTGATCAGTTAGTCGAGCGATTCGTGGAGTGGCAATTTGCGCGACGAGACGCAAACAAATTTCTGGAGGTAACACTGCGCAGCGGTCGCAAGGAAGTTCTCTACCGGAGTGATCTAATCAGCGGCGCGATCATCGCCTCCATCGTGGAGCGGGCCAAGGCGGCCGCCATCAGGCGTTCCATTGCGGCTGGCATCGGGCAGCCCGGTTACCACGGAGAAGGTATCAGCGAGAGCGATTTGCGCATGGCCTTTGAGGACGAGTATGCGGAGAACGATATCTTTCCGACCAACGATATCACGGAAGACTGGCTGCGGCTGATTGATTACGATCCCGAGAATGTGGTGAAGGTGGCGCCGGTCAGGCCGGCCGGGGAAGCGCGGCGTGCGATTTCCGGGGTCATTTAATGGCGGCCATGCCCCACGCGTTCAGTCTGTAGGGGAAGCTGTTAGCTTCCCTCTTATGAGCGAGCCGCCGCGATTGTCGCAAATTCTGCTACCGCGGGAAAAATCACTTATCTACTTTGTCACGGTTTGCGTGGACGGCCGTCGTCGAGTGTTGGCCAACACTCAAACGTTCGACGCGATCAAGACCAGTATTGTCGAATTAAGAAAATGGCGTCTCTTCTCGGGCGTTATCATGCCCGATCATGTGCACTTTGTAGTCACGCCCAAGGAAGACCGTGGACTTTCTGCGGGTGATTTTTCGATCGGGTTTAAGCGCCTTCTGCGAAAACGGATAGGTCCGCGAGATTGGAAATGGCAGCGCGGATGTTTTGATCGTCTTCTACGATCCGACGAGAGCCTTCAAAGCAAATGGACCTATTTGGAGCAGAATCCTATCCGTGCTGGGCTGGTCAAAACGGTGCCGGAATGGCCATATTATCTTGGGTCGCTCATTGTAGATGGGAAGCTGACAGCTTCCCCTACAGACAAAAATGCAGGGCAGGCGCTCTTACAATGAAACGGGTTTTCGGGCTGGAGACGGAATACGGTATTACCATCGACGGGGCTGAGACGGTCGATGTGGTGGCGGAATCGATCGAACTGGTGCGGAGTTACACGGATCACGGGGCGCACATGAAATGGGATTATGCACTGGAGGATCCGCATGTGGATGCACGCGGTTTCCGGGCCAGGGAACTCCTGCAGGACACGGACGAATCTTCCTATTACGAGATAGACAAGAATCGGCCGCTCAGTTTCGAGGAGATCAAAAGCGATCTCGTTTTGTGCAATGGCGCGCGTTTTTACAACGATCACGCCCATCCCGAATACTCCACTCCGGAATGCACCACACTCCGGGAACTGGTGGCCCACGACAAAGCCGGCGAACGGGTGGTGGCCGAGTGTGCGCGCCGTCGAAATGAAAAACTAGAGAAGGGCCAGGAGTTCCGCCTCTACAAGAACAACACCGATTTCGTCGGACACAGTTATGGATGTCACGACAATTACCTTCTCAGCCGCGCGGTGCCGTGGGATCGAATCGTCGCCGGGGTTCTGCCTTTCCTGGTCACGCGCCAAATTTTTGCCGGGGCCGGGAAGATGGGCATTGAGACGGAAAGCGCGGCCGGTCAGCCCGGAGTGTTTCAGATCTCGCAGCGAGCCGATTTTTTCAGCGTGCTCGTGAGCATTGATACAATGAATCGGCGTCCCCTTGTCAATACCCGCGATGAGCCTCATGCCGATATCGACCGCTACCGCCGCTTTCACGTGATCCTGGGCGACGCCAACATGAGTGAATGGGCCACGGCCATGAAGGTGGGAACGACCGCGCTCGTTTTGGAATTAATCGAGCGCGGTGAAGTGCCGCAGCTGGAAATGGCGGACCCGCTCGCGGCCAACCAGTCGATCAGTCGTGACCAGAGCAATAAATGGGTGGTGGAATTGAAGGGCGGCCGGAAAATTTCGGCGATCGACCTGCAGCGAATTTTTTTACAGGCAGCCGCCCGGATGGAGGATGCGAATGAGGAGCGTCGATGGATTCTTGCGGAATGGGATGCCGTCCTGCGCGATTTGGAAAGCGATCCCCTCTCGACGCGCGACCGGGTTGATTGGGCCGCGAAAAAGACACTGCTGGATGCCTTCCAGAAGGAAGAGAAGCTTTCCTGGAGCGATCCCTGGCTGCAATCGATCGATCTTGAATACCACAACATCGATTTGGAGCGGGGGTTATATTACGAACTGCTCCGCCAGGGCTCCATGCGCCGCATCGTCGGTGAGGACGATATCAGACTCGCTATTTTTAGCCCACCAGAGACGACCCGCGCATTTTTTCGCGGCCGCGCCGTCGCGCGCTTCAACGATAGGATCGATTCGATTCAGTGGGATGAGGTCGTTTTCTCCAAGGCCACCGGGATCGGACGAGTCGCCCTGCCGGAAGTGTCGACCGACGACGAGCGCCTGCGCGCATTGAATGAGGCTGCGCGCCACGGAAAAACGTTTGAACAATTCAGCCGGGCAGTCCGGGATCGCGCTTAGGTGCGCGGTTCCGAGCATTTCGTGTTAAGGTTTTCGCGTTCATGATTACGCGCAATTTCCCCTTTCACTTCAGATGCGGCCCGGTCGGGTTTCTCTTCGCCGGTGTCGCCTTACTCCTCGGTTTCGGCAGCGCACCGCGCAGTAACGGACAGGCGTGGCAGGGCTACGCCATGAATGCACAACACACGGCGCAATCGGGTATCCAGTCGCAATCGCTCGGCACGATCGTCTGGCAAACTCCGGTCGACCTCCAACCCCAGTACGAGGGCAACGATCTGCTTATCCACTACGGATCGCCCGTCATCACCAGTGCTAATACCGTCATCGTGCCGGTAAAAACGGGGGCAACCGATGGATTCGAGTTACAAGCGCGGAGCGGAGCCGACGGCAGTTTGCTTTGGACGCAAACGACCGACTATACCCTGCCGCCCTCGGGCTGGACTCCCAGTTACGGTCCGACGCTGACGCCGCAGGGCCGGATTTATTGGGCGGGCGCGGGCGGCACTCTCAATTATCGGAGCAACCTCGATGCATCCGGCGACGTGATACCTAATTCGGTCAATTTTTACGTCAGCAAAAAGAACAAATTCAGCAGCGGTGTGCAGATATCGACTCCGCTGACTTCCGACGCAGCGGGGAACATTTATTTTGGGTTTGAGGTGAACGGCGGCGCCGGAAAAGCGCTGGGCACAGGTGGGCTCGCCCGAGTGGACTTCAACGGCCGGGGAAACTTTATCACTTTTGAAACCACGGGAAAAAAGCAATCGAGAACGGCCTTGCGGGTCGTGCAGAATTGCGCGCCCGCGCTGAGCAATGATGGTCGAACGGTCTATATAGCGGCGCATGGCAACTCGGCTATTCGCAATGGAGGAACCGGTTATCTGTTCGCCCTGAACAGTACGACGCTGAAGGTCAAGAGCTCGGTGGAGCTGCTCGATCCGCAAAGCGGCATGCCGGCAAAGTTGGCCGATCAGGGAAGTGCCTCGCCTACGGTGGGTCCGGATGGGCGGGTTTACTTTGGTGTCCTGGAGAATCCCTTCCAGACCGATAAAGGCTGGCTGCTGCAGTTTAACTCCGATTTAACCCAGAGTGCCGGCGTGCCCGGCGCCTTTGGCTGGGATGACACGGCTTCGATCGTTCCGTCGACCATCGTGCCGTCTTACCAGGGGACTTCAGCGTATCTTCTGATGACGAAATACAACAACTATGCCGGCCTCGGCGGCGATGGATTGAATCGCATCGCCATCCTCGATCCGAATCAATCACAGGTGGATGCGCGGACCGGTGCGACCGTCATGAAGGAAGTAATCACGATCGTGGGGCAAACTCCCGATGATGAATATGACACCAGCCACCCCGGGGCGGTCCGCGAATGGTGTATCAACAGCGCGGTGGTCGATCGTCTCTCGCACAGCGTTCTGGCCAACAGTGAAGATGGAAAGCTTTACCGATGGGACCTCACGACGAACACCTTTTCTGAGGTCATCACGCTGACTGCCGGGATCGGCGAAGCCTACACTCCGACGCTCATCGGGGCTGATGGCAAGGTTTACGCGATCAACAACGCCACGTTGTTTGCCATCGGCGGACTGTGAATTGTGGCATCGGCAACCTGCCGATGAAGGTCATGCGCTGGGATCCCATGCCACGAACTGAGGCCTAAGACCAGGTGATGAGCCGAAGCTCATGGTCCTGCATCAGATTAGGATGGGTTGGCACGACCCGTACGCTAAAACCGTAGGCCCCGCTCTCGGCGGCGGGCACGAAGCCCTCATAGACATAACTGCCGTCCCCGTTAGGCTGGCCCTCGTGCATTACGGTGACGCTGGGATTCCTAATCCCCCCGTTTTCCGTTTCGCCGTGATATGCTTCCACCCGGACGTGTCGTGGATCGACCCCGCCCAATTGCACGCGCGCTTTCAATTGGAGCGCCTGGCCCACCGGAATGTCCTGCCGGTCGGCGTTGCCCACTTGCACATCATGAATGTGCACCTGGGGCCAGTCCCGGCGCATTTTCGACTTCCATTGGCTCAGGGTGGTGGCCGCCGCGCAGTTATCGCGCAGGAAATTTTCGTACGATTTCTCGGCCGGGATGTAGAGACGTTCCGTGTATTCCTTAACCATGCGGTGCGTATTAAACACCGGTGTGACGCTGCGAATCGACTCACGCATGAGTTGCAGCCAGGCGAGGGGAAGCTTGCCATCCGGCTTGGCGTAATAGAGCGGGATAATCTGATTCTCGAGCAACTGGTAGAGACTGGCGGCATCGACTTCACTTTGGAATTCAACGCTGCCGTCCTTAATTTCCGCGCCGATGGCCCAACCGTTATTCCCGTTGTAACTCTCGCACCACCAGCCATCGAGCACGCTCAGATTCAGTCCACCGTTAGGCGGCGCTTTCATCCCGCTGGTGCCGCTCGCTTCCAACGGTCGCAACGGATTGTTCAGCCATAGATCCACGCCTTGCACCAGTCGCCGCGCGATATAAGTGTCGTAATCTTCCACAAACACGATGCGACCCTGAAAATCGACCTCGCGCGAAAGGCGGAAGACTTCCTGGATGAGTGCCTTGCCTCCTTCATCGCGCGGATGCGATTTGCCGGCGAAGATGAATTGCACGGGGCGCGTCGTGTCGTTCAGCAGCTTTTTTAAGCGCTCCCTGTCGCTGAACAAAAGCACACCGCGCTTGTAGGTGGCAAAACGGCGGGCGAAGCCGATCGTCAAAATCTCCGGATCGAGAATGCGGTTGGCCGCGCGAATCATTTCGGGCGACTCGCCCACGCGCTCGCGCCGTTGCCGCGCGCGTTCCCGCACAAACTGAACGAGCCGCAATTTGAGCTTCTGGTGCGTATCCCAGAGGACGGCGTCGGGGATATCGACGACGCGCCGCCAAAAATCTTCGTTGGTCAGGTTCTCTTCCCAGTCCCCCAGGTATTTGTCGTAGAGCGCGGAAAACTCCGGCGCCAGCCAGGTCTTCGTATGAATTCCGTTGGTCACGCTGGTGATGGGCACCTCGTGCGAGGGCACACCCATCCAGACATCTTTCCATAAACCGCGGCTGACCTCGCCGTGCAATTTGCTTACCCCATTGGCATGGCGGCTCATGCGTAAGGCCAGGATGGTCATGCTAAACGGATCGCGGGAGTTCACGCGGGTTTGGCCGAACGAGAAAAATTCATCGAACGGCAGACCAATTTCGGTAGCCAGACTCGCGAAGTATTTCCGCATCATTTCGCGGGGAAACGAATCGTTGCCGGCGGGCACGGGCGTATGCGTGGTGAAAACATTGGCCGACGCCGCTACCTGCAGGGCCGCGTAAAAATCGAGGCCCTTTTCGGTGACGAGCCGCCGGATCCGTTCAAGGGCGAGAAAGGCCGAATGGCCCTCATTCATGTGGAAAACTTCGGGCTCGAGACCAAGGGCGTTCAAAGCGTGAACCCCGCCGATGCCCAGGATAATCTCCTGGCGCATCCGCATTTCCAGATCGCCTCCGTAGAGCTCCGCCGTGATGAGACGATCTTCCGGGCTGTTCTCGGCCACATCCGTGTCGAGCAGATACAAACTAATGCGGCCGATGTGCAGCTGCCAAATCTTGGCCCGGACTTCGTGATCGAGCACTCGCACCGAAATGAGGAGAGGCTTGTCCCCGTCGCGCACTTCCCGGAGGGGGAGATGGTGGAAGTTCTGATTCAGACTGACCGCCTGTTGCACGCCGTCCCGATCGATCTCCTGCCGGAAGTAGCCGTGTCGATAGAGAAGGCCGAAGGCCACGAAGTTTAGATCAAGATCGCTGGCCGACTTGCAATGATCCCCTGACAAAATGCCGAGGCCGCCCGAATAATTTGGCACCGACTCGTGGAAGCCGAACTCCGCCGAGAAGTAAGCAACTGGCTTCTGCAAGGCGGCTCCCTGGCCGGTCTTTCCGTATGTGTCTTTGCGGGCGAGGTATTTCTTGAAGGTGTCGTAAACGCTTTTCACTTCCCGCACAAAGGTCTTGTCCTGCGAGACCTCCTCGAGACGCGCCTGGCGCGACAGTTGCAGCATGCGGATTGGATTGTGATTGGTGCGGTCCCACAATTCGGGATCGAGATGGCGGAAGAGGCGCCGCGCCAGCGGTTCCCACGTCCACCAAAGATTGAAACTCATCTCGCGCAAGGGCTCGAGCGGCGCCGGTAAAGTCGGCGTAACGTTGTAAGTTTGGAAATTCGGCATAAGGGAGCGCGCGGTCAGAGGGACGAGCGGGATTTAATCAAGAAACGCCGCAGCGGCAAGCCGGGAATCTGTCATCCCGACTTTGGCATAAGACGGGCCAACTGGCTGCCTCGCACGGCAACCGCCGGCCGCGGGCAGGCAATGGGTGGGCGGAGGGGGTTGGTCAGATGGCTCTTCGCGCTTCCGGAGTTGTCATGGCCAGACCGAGGAAGAAACCGGTAATTAAGCCGCAGAGATGAGCGGACATGCTCACCTGAGGAGTCAGGTAGTCGAAGATGGTCTGGATGAGGACGATCATGAAAACGTTGTTCAACCCCCGCCGGGCGTCGGGAGCATGGCGGTGCCGAAGCAAGTAGGCCCCCCACGCACCGACGACGCCCATGACGCATCCGGAAGCGCCGGCCAGCTCGGCCGGTTGCAGAACGTGAGCGGAGGTTAGAAGGACCACTCCGGTGCTCGAGCCGATCCCGGAGACGAGATAGCAGACCAGGAAGCGAATGCCCCCGATGGCGCGTTCCAAGGCTGGCCCCAAAACGTAAAGAGCGAAGATGTTGAAAAGGAGG
>JBBRQE010000012.1:0-34421 GCA_038226905.1 Chthoniobacterales bacterium
GGGGCGAGGCGACCAGCCTGGAAGAAGAGATTCAGCTGGATCCGCGGTGAAGCGGCCGGGAGCGTCTCAGGGCTTTTCGCCTAACGAACGCAGTTTTTGCTCGAGCTCGTGGTAGCGGCCCTTCAACTCGAGAAATCGATCTTCCGACTCTTCGAAAGCCCGCCGCTCCTCCCGCAGGCTCTGTTCCAGATCACGAATACGATCCTGTAAATCGATCGAGATACCGCTGGCGGCCGGCTCGTTCGCCGTCTCGATCTCTTCGGTGAGAGGCACTTCCGGTTCGGCGGCTTCGCGGACGAGCTGCAAGCCCGGCAGGCTCAGGATCTGGAGACGCGTTCCGTCGCACGCATTGACGATGAAAGTTTCGCCGTCGATTTCGCCCAGATAGATGAATTCCTGGATGGCGCCCAGCGTGGTCGGTCCGTAGTAACGCTCGCTCGTTACCTCAACCAGCCAGTCCATCTCCAAGTTCGGCAACATGGGGGCTTTCATCCAGGTCTCCTGGTCGGAGGAGATGGCGTCGTGCGGGGCGATCTGGGCAGTGGCGGCCCAAGAGGCCAGTTGCGCGAAAGAAAGCGGACCAAAGATGATGTGATCTTCGTTTTTGCGCAGATACCACTGCTGAGCCGTCGCGTCTTCCATGATCATTCGCTGGGCGATGAAGATGAAGCTGGGGTGGAGGGACTCGGAATCATAATCGTCTGACCGATCTGGAGTTTCCGATCATTCTCAATGTGATTCATCTTCTGCAACTCACTCACCGTTACATTATGCATCTTGGCGATGGAAGTGAGGGTCTCGCCGCGGGCGACCGTATGCGTGTTTCCGGCCAAGGCGTGCGCGGAAGACTCGGGTGCGATCGGAATGGCCGCCGGCGCCGCGGGAGTGGGCGTGGTTTCGCCAATCATGACGCCAGGGCGTGTGCTCGCGAGTTGCTGTTCCAATTTAAGAATTTGTTGCGACAAAGTATCGATCTTTACGTTTTGCTCGTCGATCTTTTTGGTGAGCGCCTGCAACTGTGCGGTGGTGGCAGCGTCCGAGGCGGGGCGCGCCATGACTTGGGCAAAGGTGGAATTCGCCAGGCCCGCAATCAGGAGGAAGGCAATGGTGCCAGGCACGAGGAATTTCATCGTTTTAGATGGTGGCATCTGTCGCTTTTTCTGGCAAGCCCGGGTGGAATCCATGGCGCCCGGCCATACCGTAAAGGGAAAATTAGGAGCTGTCACCGATCGCGGCCAAGTAATTTCCGGCCGATCCTATTCCCACTTTTCCCGCAAGAGCGTCGAGGGATTGGCGTACTCGGCGAATTGTTGTCCGCCCTGCATCAGCCGTACCCAAAGCCCGACGAGGACATCTGAAGAGTTCGCTTTCGCGCCCGAGGCCCAGACGACGTTTCCGACCAGGTGAGTTTTGTTCAACTCGATCATCTCGGTGAGGAATTCTTTTTTCTCGTGAGACTGGAGCAAAGGGACGGTTAGGCCTCCCTTCTTCCGATTCGCCGCCGCGGGGCCTTTGGCACCGGGTATTTCCCTCGTAAAGAAGGCCACGTACGCGATCTGGATATTCTGGAGCGGCTTGAACGTCTTATTCTCGACCGTCACGGCATAAACCCAATGCTCCTTGGTCACGGCGAGTGTCTCATGGCCAGTCTTCGCTTTCTGGTCGAGTTCTCGTGGCTCGATGTGGATTTCCACGTCCGTGTTGGAGGCGCGCAGGCTGATGGGTGCGAGGGCCTGCGCGACGGCTACGAGGATGACGATCAAAATATTCTGTCTTGCAGGAATTTTCATGGAGTCCGGATGCAATTGCTAATGACGGCTCCCCCAAAACGCAATCGTTTTCGAAGGCTCGGGCCATGGGTGACGCCGCGGGCCCACCTAAAATTTGCCTTTGCTGATGTTTTTTCGTAAATTCCGAAATGCCGGAGCGCACTGAGAAGCCCATCGAGCCGGTGCCGTGGGCACCGAAGCAGGGAGACGGAGGCGGACCACGTTCGCCCGATATTGCCCGACCGGATACGAAGGATCTTCTGAGGAAAATGCGCAAGGTGGATCCTGACCAATCCAAGCGTTACCGGCAGCGCACAGGGCAATAATGATGGAGATCTTCGCGCGTGGCGCCTGACCAGGTTTTCTCTGGTGATGGTGAAGACTTTCCCGCCGTTTTGCGACGGAAAGGGCTTCTGACCATCGCTCCGCCCGTGATGGATTCAGCACGGAGCACCGCTTCCTGGAGCCAGACGGAGGCGACTACCATTCTCGCGTTCAAGTTTGCCGGCGGAGTGATGGTGGCGGGCGATCGTCGGGCCACGGCGGGGAACACGGTGGTTTATGATCGGGCCGACAAGGTTTTGGAAATCGATCGACATTCCATCATGGCCATCGCGGGAGTGCCTGCGACGGCTTGGGAGATGGCCCGCGTGCTCGAGCATTCTTTCCAATATTTTCGCCGGACCCAGCTGCAGGAAATGAGTGTTGATGGGAAGGTGCGCGCCCTGTCCAAGCTCTTGCGGGACAATTTTGGATTCGTTATGCAAGGCATCGGGATAGTGGTCCCGATTTTTGCGGCCTACGACCACGGTGCCAACCCGGCGGCGCGTCTCTACTTCTACGATGCCATGGGCGCCCAGTTCGAAGCGGCCGATTATTGTGCGACCGGCTCGGGATCACCGGCTGTGCGAGGAATTCTCTATTACGCGAACAAGTGGAGTGGCAAGCCGCTGCAGGAATTCGACGAAGACGAAGCCATCGCCATCGCCTTACGCGCCCTCGATACAGCGGCCGAAGCAGATACGGCGACGGGCGGCGTTGACCGCAACGCTCGCATATTTCCCATTATCAAGATCGTTTCAAAGGATGGCATCAGGACAATGTCAGACGAGAGGATCGCGGGGATTTTCCGAAGCTCAGTGGCATGATTGAAGAACCGTATCGCTGGGTGGAGGCCATCGCCAATCGGCGGGAGTACATCGAGACGGAGCTGGCTTCGGGCAGCCCCATCGCGGCCGTCGGCTACGGCGAAGGGATTTTGTTTCTCACGGTGGGTCACGCGCGGCAGAAACTTTTCGAGATCTACGACCGGATTGCCCTGGGAGCGATCGGGCATCCCGGTGATATCGAGCGCTTGCGCATGGCCGCGATCGAGTTGGCCAGCACGGAGGGATTCACCAGGTCGGCCGCGGACGTGTCGTTGCGGCGTTTGGCGCATTACTCGCTCAGCCCGATTTTGAAAGCGGCTTTCGAGCAGGTTTATGGAGCGCCTTACCTGGCCCGGCTGATGTTTGCCGAGGTGGGGCTCCGGCCGGAAGACGATTTGTTCCTCCGTCTGGAATATGATGGCGCCATTGCCACGAATGGAGCGAGCCACGCGGACACCGCTCAGAACTTCGCGGTTCTCAGTGCCTCGCGTCATTCCACGGAATTGATGGAGACGTTTCTCAAGAGCGTTCATCAAATCAACGGCTCGCTGGCCGACGCGATGAATAACGCGATGGATGCCTGGAGTGTCGGGCACATGACATTGCGCGAGGAGTCCGTTCGACAAGTTCCCGATCGAGCTGACATAGCAAAGCATCGGCAGGAACAACTGGCCACCACCGGCATCGAAGTGGCCGTTCTGGAACGTCAGGTCAAGTCGCCCATTCGATATCGCGCGCTTTCGGATGACCAGATTCGATCGGTCCTCCAGGCTTAACCCGGTTTCGTCATGTCACTGCGACCCGGTCGGCTGGGACAAATCACGGACGGGATCCTGGCGTGGACGGGGGTGGCCCTCATGGTCTTCTGTTTTGCCTGGTGGCAATGGAAGACTCACTGGGAGACTCCCACTCATGCTTATGAGGGAAAACATGAACCGTTTGGCGTGGTCGTGCTGGATCCCGGCCACGGCGGGCAGGATTCCGGGGCGATGGTCAACGGGGTCCTGGAGAAGGAGCTGACTCTCGATATCGCCAAACGGTTGGACCGCGCTCTGCAAGCCCAGGGCATGGCGACCGTCCTGACACGGGCGGACGATAGTTATCGCTCGCTGGCTGAACGCGCCGCTCTGGCCAACCGTGTGCCCGGTTGTATCCTCGTGAGTATTCACTTCAACGAAGGAACGAAGGCCGTCTCGAACGGAGTTGAAACGTACTACGCCGACCACCAGATAACGTCGGATGCACCGCTCATCTCGTGGCTGCCGTTTCTGCAGCGAACCGCCTTGCAAATGCCCAATCGGGAAAGCCAAACCCTGGCCGGCTGCGTGCAGGAGGCGCTCATCAACCGCACTCAGGCAGCAAATCGTGGCATCAAGGCGGAACAGTTTTTCGTCATCGCAAAGGTGCGGCACCCCGCCATTTTGGTGGAAGGCGGGTTTCTTTCGAACAAGGATGAAACATCCAGGCTGGCCAATCCCGATTATCGCCAACGCATGGCGGATGCGATCAGTGAAGGAATCTTTCGCTATCGTGACGCCCTGCGGGAGCGGCAATCGACCGTCGCGTTAACGAGTCTGGAGACCGAATAATACCAGGGGAGTAGCGTCCAATGAGAATATCACCATGAAACTCCTAATCGCGAGTCTTCTACTCGTTGCCTTGATAACGCCGTTGCAGGCCGATCAGGCCGTCGCCCATGCGCAGCAGGTATTAAAAGACCAGGGTTTTTACTATGGTCAGATTACCGGGGAAAAGAACGCCGACACCGGCGCATCCATCCGCCGATACCAAATCCGGAACGGTTTGGAGGTGACGGGAGAGTTGAACGACGAAACTCTCCAAGCCCTGCGCAAAGCACCCGCTATCGCGGCCACGCCGGCCACCACGCCGCCGCCGGCCAGGGCGGAGCCGGAGCCGAGCAGGGCCGCGCCGGATATGGCAAGGAGGCGCGATGAAAACGGAGGAGAGCGGGATACCGCGAATTCCCCCGCGATTCGGCCCGTGGGCCCGCCGCCTTCGAACGGTGCGCCCTCCAGCGTTTATGCCGAGCGCACTGGCCCGGCTGGCGATGGATCCTTCCGAGGAACTCCCTATGAAGCGGCTTCTCCCGAAGCGCAGCACAAGGTGATGATGGACGCGCAGAGAGTTTTGGCGCGCAAAGGCCTGTTTAACTACCCAATCAATGGAGTTTTCGGGCCGGACATGGAATTTTCTCTGCGCGCCTACCAATCACGCGTAGGACTGCGCCCAAGCGGGCGTCTCGATCTGGAGACGCTGGCGGCCCTTGAGTTGTTACCAGGCGCGCATGAGCGTGTTTATACACCACGTCGAAGCTATCCGCCCGGGATGGAGCCGCCTGTGCGGGGGGAATGGATCCGGCCCTAGGATCCCTTCTGGCTCTGCTCGTTAGGGCTGGCCGTCTCCATTTTGAGTGATTGCAGTTCGGCGAAAATCGTCCCCAGAAATATTTGTGCTTCGATGCGCAGGATTATCCGATCCGGATCGTCGGACAACCAGATGGTAGCTTTCCGGAATTTCTTATGCGGCACCAGTTCCAGGTTCTTACCGACCTTGCTCAATTTTAGATCCATCCGGATGGCGTTATAGCTGCCGGCGTGGACGCTTATTTTCTCCCGGCCCGTGACCGTGATGGTGGCGAGGTAGGGGGAGGTTGTTGGATAAACTACGACGCGGTAGGACGCGTGATCTCGAAGCGGCTGGCTGCGCAGGTAGAGCATGGCGGAGTGCAGATCGAACAGGTTCTGAAAAGCGAACTCCTTGCTACTGGCGGTCGCCCCGTTTTCCGCGCGGGAACGGTTTACTCCGTTGGAGCTGAAGGATAGATGCGTCGCGATTTTCTTGGAGCGAATCGTCTCATTTTGTACCGTCTCGATTGGATGGAGCGTCCGGGCATCGCTGAGCGCGCGGAAGTTTACCTCATATTTCCAGAGGGCGCCGGCCAGTCCGACGGTGTGGCCGGTTCCGTCCAACTCGAAGCGCGTGGCAGACGCCCTGGTAAAGTGAGCGTCGGCCGTTGCGGCGGCCAGCCCGGACCACCCGAAACTATAGGTAGCGTGAAGGGGCCGGAGTTCGGCGAAATCGCCCGGTGGATCGCGGGTGATGCCGGACTGCCAACTGCTGGCTGTGGCGAGCACGACACTCGTGAGACAGAGCAGAGCAGCGGAAGCGGCTAGGGATTTCACGGTGTCGGAATTAGGGGCTAAAGCGATGCCAGCACGCTCGCACCTGTACAAAAAAACACACGCGAGTGTTCGACTCGCGTGCGTTTTAAATTGTCCGAGTTAACTCAGGGTCGAGTCGCCTTGGCGGGAGTAGCTGAACTGGTGCTGGTGGCGCTGCTGCTGGGACGTCCGGCCTTGTTCAAAACCGTGATGACCTCAGTGGTGAAGTCCGCGCTATCTTTCGAATACATTAACAAAGGAACACCATTCAAACTCATGCCGGATTTGTCGAAGACCAAATCAAGGCTCTGGGCTTTAACTTTTTCCATGACCACTTCGGTGATTTCCTTGACGATGCCCTCGCGCATGCGCAGGGCCTGTTCTTGGAGCTGACGTTCGCGCGTCTGGCGGAACTCGTTAATTTCGCGCTCCATGTTCTTGATACTGGTGATCTTGTCATCCCGATCCTTGGCCTTGGCCGTTTTGGCGTCGGCACTAAGGGCATTGGAATCGAGTTGTTTGTTCAAATTATTGATCTCGTCGAGCGCCTTCTTGTAAGCGTCCGCGCGATCATCGTATTCTTTTTTGGCGGCGTTTTTTGCCTCGTTGATTTTGGCTTCGGCGTCCTTGGTCTTGTTGAATTCTTTAAACGCACGGTTCATGTCGACCGTGCCGACTTTAAGGGTGCCTTGAGCAAAGCTCGCGATGGGTAACGCCAGAAGGGCGCCGAGGGCAATAGTTAGGATTTTCTTCATAAAGGGATAAGTGGTTGGTGGACCGCGTTAGACTCAGTTGATCAATATTCGTTCAAAATTGATAGCCGACGTTAAAGTTGAAGTGCCCGGAACCGCTGCGGCCATCCTTTTGTATGGGAATGCCATAATCAATGCGTAATGGGCCAATGGGCAAATCAAGCCGCAGGCCAATGCCCACGTCGGACGCCACGCTGTTCGTGCTGAAATCATAGGGATCGGCGTTAACGAATCCGGTGTCGTAGAAAAAGGCGCCGCGCGCTTTTTCGATGATGGGGAAGGTGAGCTCGGCCGTGGCTCGAGCCATGGTCTGGCCTCCGATGGGCTCGCCACTGTTATCCCGGGGGCCAACATCCCGGAAGGCAAAGCCACGCAGGTTATTGGAGCCGCCCAGGTACAGGCGGTCGAAAATGGGAACATTCGAGACGGTGGTGAATTTCCCGCCACCCGCATCATACTGGTAAGTTTCCGGTGCCCCGCCCCAGACATCGACCACGGCCGCTTCCCCGTTAAACAAGAGGATCATGTCGTAGGGTAGATGAAAATACTGCGATGCCTCGAGGTCGCCCCCGTAGATCTGAACGTCGCCGCCCAGCGGTCCGCCTGCCACGTAGGGGGATAAAGAAACTCGAGCGCCGCGCCGGCTGAGGACGGGGCTGTCGCGCCGGTCGAAAACAATACTGCTCAGGACCTGGCTTTTCGTAGTGTTACCCGCTTCCGCCTTGATTTGATCCGAGGCCGTGGCGGACACGTTGAAAATATCGATATCTTCCAGACGGTACCCGAGAGTCGCATACATGGCGGGACCAATGGGCTTCCGTAATTCAGTCGAGATGCCGAAATTGCGCTGGTCGTACTCGGAGCTCAGATAGTTCGCTTCCGTAAAGAAGGCCTGGCCGCCGAGAGAGAGACGTCGATCCAGAAAATAAGGTTCTGTGAGAGCCAGAATAAAATCTTTACGTTGCGTGCCGACCTGCGCACGGACCCGGAATTTTTGACCACCTCCGGTAAAACCGGGCCAGTTTGTTATGTCGAAGTTGCTCTGGGTGAGTTCGGCGAAGACGACCAGTTGATCGACCGTGCTGAAGCCACCGCCGAAGCTGAGCGAGCCGGTCCGCTTCTCCTCCACCTGCACCGTCAAATCTTTGCGACCCGGCACGCTGGTGTCTTCCGGGTAGGTCTCGACCTTGCCGAAATAGCCGAGGTTATCGAGGCGCTTCTTGGTGATGTCGACGCGGACGGTATTGAAGACATCGCCGGGAGCGATCAACACTTCGCGACGGATGACCTTATCCTTGGTGCGGGTGTTGCCCACGATGTTGATGCGTTGCACGAAGGACCGGTCGCCCTCTTCGATCTTGTAATGGATGTCAATACGGCCAGGCCCCGCAGGCAAACTCTCGGGGGCCACGACCAGGTCAACGTATCCGCCGACTCCGTAGGCGTCCGCAATCGCCTTGGCGTCGTCATGCAAACCCTTGGGCGAGTAAACCCCGCCTTCTTTCATCTTGATAATGCCGCGGAGCTTTTCGTCAGTCGTCTGTTTATAGCCGGAAAACGTGACCTTGCCGGCGTGGTATATCCCGCCCTCCACCACCGAGATGGTGATAATAATGGGGCCGCTCTCGCGTTCCTTGCGAACATCCTTCACCTCGGCGTCGATGTAGCCGTGGTTCTGGTAGAATTCCTTGACGGCATCCAGATCCTGCTGGAGTTGCGTCTCATCGAGCCGACCCGACTTGTCGACGAAGGCGATGAGCGTCTTGCCGCGCGTTTTCATCTGTTTGCGCAGAACGCTGTCGCTGAAATGTGTGTTCCCTTCGAAACGGATGCTGCGGACGGCGCCCTTTATTCCTTCGTCGATGGTGTAAACGACGCGGGAAGTGCCGCGGCTCTCCTCGAGCGGGTCGACCCGGAACTGCACCGTTATGTCGTTATAACCATGCCCTTTGTAGACATCGATGATCTTCTGTTTGCCCTGTTGCAGTTGCTCCTCATTGACCGGGCTGTTGATCTTGATATCGATCTGCTTGCGCAGCTTCTTGGCCGCAAACTTTTTGGCGCCGTCGATTTCAATTTCGCGCACGACGGAGCGGGTCTGCACGGCCACTACGACTTTCACTCCGCCGCTCTCCGGCTGGGCGAAGATGCGAACGTTGCGCACGGAACCGGTGGAATAAAGCTGGCGAATGTCCTCCTCCACGACCGAGTCGGAATAGGGCTGGCCCACGGCGGTGCGCAATTGCGCCAGGATTCGTTCCTTGCTGACGGTGGCGGGTCCCGTGTATTCCACGTCGATGGATCGGATGATCGGAGGCCCCTGTTGGGCCTGCGTGACGTTGGATCCGAGGAGCAGGAAAATCGACGCCACCACAGCGGCAAAGGCTTGGCCGCGGCGCGATCCGGGAAATGGTATCATAAGTGAGGTTTAAAGATGGCGAATCCCGCGAGGGACGATCACGCGGGACAGGCGGCTATATGGGGAATAAGAGGACAATCGTCAAGCAGGATTTTTTTTCCAAAGCACCCCATGAGTGTCCATAGACAGCTCCCGCAACGCTTTAGTTCAGTAGTTTGTACCAATTGTCGCGCCGACGCGGTTCGTAGCCCGTTTCGCGAATAAGCGACTCAATTTCAGGCGCGTTCAGGCGAAAGCTGGTGCCGGCGCTGCTTACCACGTTTTCTTCCATCATGACCGAGCCGAAATCGTTCGCGCCGTACTTTAACGCCACCTGCCCGATGCCAGGACCCTGCGTCACCCAGGAGCTCTGGATATTCTCGATGTTATCGAGGAAGATCCGGGCCAGCGCCTGCATTCGCAGGTAGCCGGCCGCACCGGTCGGCTGCCGGATTTTCAAAACGGTATGCTGCGGCTGGAAGGTCCAGCAGATGAAGGCGGTGAAACCACCACTGCGATCCTGTTGCGTGCGCACGCGCTGCAGATGTTCGATCCGGTCTTCCATCTCCTCGACATGCCCGAACATCATGGTGGCGCTGGATTTCAAACCCAACTCATGCGCGATCTGCATGACCTCGAGCCATTGGTCGGAGTCGCACTTGAGCGGCGCAATTTTTTTCCGCACGCGGTCGACCAGGATTTCGCCGCCGCCTCCCGGAATGGAGCCAAGGCCGGCCGCTTTGAATTGAGAAATAACTTCGCGCAACGGCATGTGGAAGGTCTCGGCGAAATGCTGGAACTCCGGAGGACTGAAGCCGTGGATGTTGATGTGCGGATACTTGTCGTGGATGTGGTGCAGGAGTTCGAGATACCAATTGAAGGAAAGTCCCGGATGGTGGCCGCCCTGCATCAATATCTGCACCCCGCCTGCGGCAGAGAGCTCGTCGAGTTTGTGGTCGATCTGTTCGAGGGAAAGAACGTAGTGATCGCTGTCTTTCTCCGTGCGATAGAATGCGCAGAACTTGCAGTAAACATTACAAACATTCGTGTAATTGATATTGCGATCCACAATGTAGGTCACGATCCGGTTGCCCGCTCCGCCGTGCGCCGCCGCCTTGGCCAGATTCCGGCGGGCCGTGGCCAGCGCTCCCAGTTCTTCCAGAGGCCACTGCGCCAGGATGAGCGCTTCTTCCGCGGAAATCCTCTCTCCCGCAAAGATCTTTTCGGTGAGCGCAGCGCTGTTCAGTGAAACCATTCCCTCATTTTAACTACCATTGGCCGGCTGACGAGCGGTTTGGTAGGGACGGCGCGCGGCGCCATCCACTCCGCCGATGGCTAAGGCGGGCAGAACAGGGAGAAGCCTGGACCGGCTTCGCCCGATTTTACGATAACCTAAAAGGCGCCTCGTCCGTCCCGCCACCGATCAGAAGGGCGGACTAGGTCAGAGCGATGGCCTGAAACGAACTAACGACGTCGTCCGGACCTTTGGCCGTGAAGAAACTCTCGTAATAGCCCGGGCCCAGATCCCAATGGTCGCCCTTGTAATATTCGTCGCGATAGAAGCGCCAGACTCCGCTCACCACGATGAGTGAGCTGATGCGATCGTTCCAGAAATTGCCAATGAAATGAAAACTCAGATTGGTGCGAGCGTAGGCGCCGCCGAAGCAAATGTGATCGTAAATAACCACTTCCGGCAGACGAATGCCCACTCCACCCGGTTCTTCCTGACCGGCCGCGGTAGCGTGGTAACCCAGAGTGCCGAGTTTCCATTTTGTATCGATGATGCAGCCATTGGTCGGCGAAAGATCAGTTTTCGGTATTTGTCTCATAAGTGCCACCATGTTGCCTGATTTGAACAGAGAGGAATGGGCCTGTCCAGCCCCGAGATTGACCCAGGGGTCGCGCCCAACGGCGCACCGGTCCGCCCTTTGGTTGTACTATATTAGATGTTCACGCTGATCTGAACGGAGTCGTATCGTTTTCGTGTGGAGGTTATGCACCGCCCGCACGAAGCGAACCGTCTTGCTCTTGGCCCGCATCAGGATGGAATGCGTCACGGCCACGCCCGCCCCCTTCGTTTTTACCCCCCGCAGAAGCGCGCTGTCGCTAATGCCGGTCGCACAAAAAATGATGTTCTTTCCATTGGCCAGATCGTCCGCCGAAAAAATACGATCCAGATCTGCTTCCGCCCCCGCTTCCCTTAAACTCTCCCGCTCTGCCGCATCGCGCGGCCACATCTTGCACTGCATATCGCCCCCCAGGCATTTGATCCCGGCCGCAGCCAGCACCGCTTCGGGCGAGCCGCCGATCCCCATATATAAATCCACGTCGGTCTCCGGCAGAGACGGGGCCATGGCCGCCGCGATGTCTCCATCCCCGATCATGCGCAGGGATGCTCCCGTCGTTCTGATTTGCGCCACGATTTCCCGGTGACGCGGCCGATCCAGCATCATGACGACGATGTCCTGTACCCGTTTTTCGACAGCCCTCGCTACGATGCCCAGCGTCTCGGCGATGGGGTTGTCGATGCTGAGCTGGTCCCCCCGTTTTTGCATGTAATGAACTACGCGCGGTCCGTAGGCCAGCTTCGACATGTAAAAAGAAGGAACGTCGCGCAAGGCTACTTTGATACCGGCTTCCGGACTGGCCGCCGCGATACAACTAATCGAGTTAGGCGCGCCCTTCGAAATATTGGTGGTGCCGTCGATCGGATCGATCGCCACGTCGAAACGGGGCGAACCGGGAAGCCAGGTGCCGAGGTGCTCGCCTTTGAAGATGCCGGGAGCGTCGTCCTTAATGCCCTCACCAATGACCACTTCACCGCAAATGTTCATTAAATCGAACATGCCGCGCATGGCGTCGCACGCAGCCGCGTCGGCCAGTTCCTTTTCGCCCCGGCCCAGCCAGCGCAGTGAATTGAGCGCGGCGGCTTCTGTCGCCCGAACGAAGTCGAACTCAATAATTCGTTCGATGTCCGGATAATTCTGTTTGGGCAACCGGGGCATGCGGAGCGTTAAGATTCACGCAGCCGTCGGAGAATAACAAGGCTGGCCGTGCAGGGAGTTTTACCGTGACCTGGCGAATGATGGAGGATAGCGCTGGAATCGCCCCAGAATAACGCAAGCAGATTACCCGCGGCCGAATTCGCTGCCTGAAATGCGTCGATGCGTCCGGAGTAGGACGCGCCTTAAGGTGCGCACATGAGAGAGAGAAGTTTCCGTATAGTTCCCTTATCCGCCGACGTGGTCGAGGCTGCGCATCGGGCCCTTGCGGCTGGCGCGCCGGACCACGCCCTCGTCCGGGTGAATTCGGTCTCGGGCTATCCCTGCCGGCATTGCCTCCGCTTTGCGCAACCGGGCGAATGCGTCATCCTGTTTCCTTATGCTTCCATTGAACCGGGGCGTCCCTATTCTGAATCGGGACCCATCTTCGTCCACGAAAAAGCCTGCCAGCCCTATGCCGATACGGCTCATTTTCCGGCAGACCTGCGGCACGGTCGCGTGGTGCGGGCCTACGACGCCCATTCAAATATGATCGATGCGGTGGTCGTTCAGGGAGACGGGCCCGAGGTTGTCATTGAAAAAATGCTGCGCAATCCGGACGTTGCTTTTCTGCAGGGCCGCAGCGTCAGCCGGGGCTGCTTCACCGTGAGGATCGAACGCGTATGAAAACGATGGAACTTCTCCCACCCTCCGACACCATGTACCGCGCACTGGTCAAGCGGGATTCCAGCTTCGAAGGCATCTTCTACGTGGGCGTGCGCACGACCGGTATTTTCTGCCGGCCGACTTGCCCGGCCAAGAAACCTGCCCGTCAAAATGTAGACTTCTTCGCTACCTCAAGCGAGGCGTTGCATGGGGGGTATCGGCCCTGCCTTCGCTGCACGCCGATGGACCCCGATCAACGCCCGCCGAAACTTATCGAGCGCCTGCGGGCGGAAGTGGAGCGCGCACCGGACGGACGCCTAACGGACAAGGAATTGACCGCCATGAAGATTGATCCGTCGACGGCGCGCCGGCAATTCAAGCGACATTATGGAATGACTTTTCAGGCCTATCACCGGGCTCGGCGCATGGGACGGGCCCTGCGCGAAGTGCGCAAGGGCGGCCGCGTGGACGAGGCGCAGAACGGCAGCGGTTTTGACTCGGCCAGCGGTTTTCGTGAGGCCTTCACCCGCATCTTCGGCGAATCACCGACCGCCGCGAAAGATCGGCCCGCGCTTTTCGCGCAACGGATCGACACGCCACTCGGAGCCATGCTGGCCGTCGCGGATGACGAGGGTTTGCGTCTTCTCGAATTCACCGACCGGCGGGCTCTGGAACGCGAGCTGACTATTTTGCGGAAGCGTTTTCGCACGAATGTCGTGCCGGGCGATCATCGGCATCTCGACGCAATTCGCACCCAGCTCGGTGAATATTTCGCGGGGAAACGAAGCGAGTTCGACGTGCCCGTGGCGCCGGTTGGTTCGGACTTCCAAATGCGCACCTGGAAGATCCTGCGTTCTATTCCGCCGGGCCAGACACGTTCCTATTCCTGGATGGCCGGGCGTTTGGGCATCCCTGGCGCGCGTCGCGCGGTGGGTCGGGCCAACGGCACCAACATGCTTTGCCTGATCATTCCCTGCCATCGTGTCATCCGGGCCGACGGCACACTCTGTGGCTACGGCGGCGGAATCTGGCGTAAGAAATGGCTGCTGGAGCACGAACGCAAGATCGTTAGCCGTTAGCTTAAATCGCCCGCGCTCCGCAAGGCCGGGTTAGTCCTGCGCGATAGCTCTTTTCGGAGGCGCCTGTAGAAAAGGGAGGCCATCCTGCAGGAGGACCGGGAGCAGGGTGGCCGTTTCAATCTTCGCCGCCGGCGACAGGCGAAGTTGCAGGAGGGTTCCCCTGTTCCACGAGGTTACTCCAGGAGCTCCGTCAAAAACAAGATTGCCTAACGAGTAGGCGATGGGGCGCCCATGATAAAAATCGAGAGGCTGGAGGCAATGCGAATGGGAACCGACCACGGCATCAACCCCCTGATCGATAAGCCAGCGCGCCAGTTCCCGCTGTCGCTCCGTCACGCCAGCCGTGTTCTCGATTCCCCAATGAACCAGGCAGGCCACCAGGCTGGCTTTTTCCCGGGCCCGACCGATGGCCAGGCTAAGAGACGCGCGATCCGTTGTTTCGGCAATGGCGGACGGCGCAGTTTCCCGCCGCGGAAGGTCGCTCACCGCGAGTAAAGCCAGGTTTTGGTTGCCGGGAAGATCGAAAATCCGTGCGGCCGGCGCGTCTTCCGGGCGGTCGCCAGCGGCTGCGATTCCCACGGTTTCTACGTTTGCCTCGCTCAGGATCCGGGCGCACTGGTGCAACGCATTCACGCCGAAATCGAGAGCGTGATTATTGGCCAGGCCGACCGCGCGAAAGCCGGCCTGGTGCAGAAAGGCGGCGGCTTGGACCGGCGCGGAAAACGAATAGGGGCCCGACGAGGAGAGATTCTTCTCCTTTGTGATGACGCATTCCAGATTAGCCGCAGCCAGGCTGGAGTGTTGCAATAAATTGCCGAGACCGGCGAAAGGGTCGATCGCGCGCGCAATCTTGTCCGCACAAGTGCGGCCCAACATGATGTCGCCTCCGAAAAAAATTGTCTGATCGTCCTGCGCGGATGGAACCGTCAGGACATCAAAATTCTCCCGGTTTCGTTGCCGCAAGAGCTCGCCCAGGGTCAACAGTTCGGGGATGCCTTTGAGCTGGTGTGCCACAAGGTCATTCGCATCAAGGAGACCGACAGGGGGCCGGTCCTGCATGACCGCCGCCACATGTGCGCCCAGGTTCACGATCAACCCGCGCTCCAATTCTTCCTCGGTGATGCGAGTGCCACCGGCTTTTGCGGAAGAGGCAACGAGTGCCAGTTTCGTACGCAGCGCCTTCGGATCTGACCATGGAATGCGCCGACCCTGACGCCGCAAGGCGTAGACAATAAAGTTGGCGCAATCCGCTCCCAGGTTTGTTTCCGGGCCGGTATCGCGGCCGTTGCTCAACTGGCCGCTGCCAAAAAGATAAGGCAGGCCAAATTGCTCGGTGATGGCGGCGCGAAACCCTGTTCCGGCATAGCGCCGGATTTCGATGGCCGGTGTTTCGCGCAGGATGGAATCGACGGTGGCGCGTGCGTAGACTCGAATCGAACCGTAATGAGTTCGCGGGGTGAACAACGAATCCAGGCGGGCTAACGGCAGAGTGGTGTTGGTGCAGTCGATGCGTTGCTCGCTCCAGATGGGCCGGGCGGCGGCCCCTGCGACAAAACCAACCTGCTCGGGATTCAGGTCTGTCACGTTGCAGTAACAGTTTTTCGGCACCAGCGCCACCCATTCGACGTGGTCCGGTTTTGCCAGCCATGGCTCGGCCACCACTCTCAAGGTGGTCGACTGAGTGGAGGGAATGCGCCACGCCCCGTCGGTGGACGGTTCCGCGTCATCGACTTCCAGATGCAGCCGCGCCGTCGCGCTTTCCCATTCGCGAAGAACTGCCGTCCATCGATCCTGGTCGTGATTCACCTGGATTCGATCCCTTTGCGCCAGGAGGAGGGCGCGCAGTTCCGGTGAAGCCTGCGCGAGCGCGTAACTCGGAACGGGCTGTTTCTTCTGCCGCAATTCCCGGGCGCGACTCGACTGATCGTTTTCGATACGGAGAAAGGGCTCGAACTGGAGGTGCGCGGTCGGCAGGGAAAGGGCGGCCCGGAGGGCTTGAAGGAGCAAGCGGTTGGCCTCTTCGTCGCTCTGCAGGTAGGGCCGCGAAATAGCAAAAGTCATGGCGCGGAGATTCGGCTGCTGCGCGACCAGGTCCCAGATCCGCGCGAACGCGGCCGTTTGTTCCGCTCCCGGCAGTCCGGCGAAATAATCGAGATCGATTGTGGCAACGAGCGGTTGAGATACGGGGAGATCCCGGGTTAGACGATCAAGACTGAGGACGTCGTAGCGATGCTGAAAGGAGCCGTCCTGACGGGGGGCCGCTTCGAGGTGGCCATCAATCTGGGTGTGGGCCGTGGAAGTTCGGCGGGTCTTTTCCGCTTCCGGCAACGATGCGGCCGGTACCCAGAGAACGTTTCCAATCGGAGCGGGCATTAAAGGCTCGATCCAGTCAAAGCATTGTATGGTTCCCTGCCCGCGCCAGCGCTCGAGTAATTCCTGTCGTTCGTTAGGGGAAGTGACGTGCCGCAGGGCGGCGCGAATGATATCCGAATCGAAAACAGCGGAGGCGTCACTGTGAGCATCGAAGTGCAAGAGCGTGCAGGGCTCATCCAGATCAAGATGCTGAGCCAGCCAATAGAAGGAACCGGAGTGACTATCTTCTATGTAGATGGGAAGAGCGCGGGCCGCACCGGGCGCAGCATGAGAAAGGAGAAGGGCCGCGGCCAGGGCCGCGGCGCGTATTTTCATCGCGCCGCCTGCACTTCCGGTTTGTTTGAAAGGGCCGCGCGCAAACGCACCAGCGAAATACAGGTGTCGTGAAACTCGGTGCCGTGATGCACCGCCTTGATCACCATTTTCACCTGGGTGACGGGCTTGGCATAATCGCGCACGCGGATCAGGTAAGGTTCGGAGAATTGTTCGTCCGGAATATTTTCGGTGAAGGTATGTTCGTTATTCAGACTGATTTCCAGAGTGGCCACGCGATTGTTTTTTAACCACGGCCCTTTGTCATCGTAATCGTAGTAGCCGGAGCGAATCAGAATGCCGTAGAGCGGCAAGGGACGTTTCACGGTCAGGGCAATGCTTTCGCCCAGGCCGTCTCCTTCCACGCCCTCCGCCCAGGGGGAAGCGACTTCCCGCTGCGGATCTCCCTTGATGTTGGTCACATCGTAGTTGTGTGCGCCTTGCGGCGCCAAAGTGGAGCTGGCCACCGCGTCGTAGTCGGTATGGTCAAAAAAATATTGGTGACTGCGCAGCACATAGGAATTGCGCCGGGCAAAGTCTTCCGTCGAATACCCGGTGGGATATCTGTCGTATTTCGAATGCGCAATGATGCGAAGGTCGTCCGCTAACGACGGCTTCAGGTTTTCAAAATTCCATTGGTAATGCGTGTCGCTCAATTTCTGGAAGCGATCCTTCGGCCTGGCCACGGAGACGTCCTCCGGTTCCGCATGGAAGATGTTGAGGTCGATTCGTCCTTTCCCGATCGGTCCCTTCCAGGTGGCGGCGGGCGAGAGGGAATAGGCGAAGGTGGCGTCACTGATATGTTCGTCATCCGAAACGGATTCGTTGTTCTCCGAATATCTGGCGTAATAATGGATGACCACCTCGCGCCGCTGGTCTTTCTCGAAAGGGATGACCGATTTTTTCCAGCTTTTGATGACCGGCACTTTCTCATCGCTACTCAGACCCGACGCAACCTGCGCCGTTTCTTCTTTGGGCCCAGGGACGTCAGTCCACTTTAATTCCTGGCCGTCGACCGCGATTTTATATTGAGCGAGCTCGGTGGGAGTGCGCGCCTCTTCCCCCGGCGGCGTGCCCCATCGTTCCACCGGGAAAAAGAACTCCTGCTGCACTTTCGCGCCCGTATTATGCATCCGGTAGTGCACGTCGACGGTGGCTGATTCGGGACCCAGATCGATACTGAGGGCTTCCTCCTCGATCGCCACATTCGTCTTGTGTTTTTTGTCCGAGGCACTGGCGCTACCCGTTCCGGGGATGCCTTCCTGCCAGGCTCCGCCATTGCCCCACAATGGTCCACCTCCAGCCACCAGAAGGGCAATGGTCAGGCAATGAATCTTCATTTCGCTTTTGGTTACGAAGGTATAGTGGTCCCGCCAAATCGAACAAGGCGAGCAAAATTGCCACGCTATGTGCTCGGAATCCTGGCCCTATCCGTTTACAAGTGGGTCTCTATGAAATCCATACGTCCGCTGGCCACGGCTTCGGCTGTGGTCGTCCTGCTCTTGTGTATCTATTCGTTTCTGCTGGGGAACAAAGTGTTCGATGGCAAGTTCGAGAACGAGGCGATTAGTTGGTATATTCTGGGCAAAGGCATCTTTTGTTTCGTCGCGCTTATCGCCTTGGCTCGCATTATCGATATTCTGCTGGAGCGTTTCAGCCGCACCTGAGTAACTTTTGCGGTAAGACGAAACTGGTCAGAGGCCGTTCCTACAGGGTCGTGGCGCCGGTTGAGACGTAGGGCCGCCGCGGGCTGCACGGGCCTCGATGAGGACTACATCTCCGGGCCCGCCGGAATTTCGGGTGGGCCGGTCGGGCTCGCTGGCAGGTCGTTAGGCGAGGCGGGTTTGTCCTGCCGGATACGGGTCGACATGAGCATGGCGGTGAGGAGCAGGGCGGACGCGAGATAAAACGGGGCGCCGGGCATGATGAAGGAGTGCTTTGGATCGATGAACCACCCGAAGGTGCGCAGAAAGAGAAAGGGGCCGAGAATAAAGGTAATCGAGCGCAGGCTCCCCAGCGCGCCCTGCAATTCACCCTGTTCTCGTTCGCTCACACGGTGGGTCATCATGCCCTGGGCTGCCGGCATGGAGATATTCCAAGTCGAGATGATGGGAACGGATCCCAGAAAGACCGCGCCGGTCCGGGCCAGGCCGGCCACGAGCATGCCGACGGCGCCGAAAAATTGGCCGATGTAAAGGGTGCGGCGTTCGCCCAGGCGCTTGACCATGGGTCCGGTCAGGCCGCCCGAGATGGCTGCCGTGCAAATGCCCACCACCATGAGGGATATGCCGATGGAAATTTGATTCCAGGCATACCGGTAGATGGCGTAGAGGGCCCAGACGCTGAAGACGTTATGCGCGAGGTAGGCGAGGAATTGGATAGTGGCGAGTCTCCAAAGTTCCGCGTGCGAGCGCAGCAGGACGAGCGAACCCACCGGATTGGCGCGACGGAGGGCGAAGGCCTGCCGTTGCGCGAGAGGCAGTGATTCGGGAACGAAGAAGTAGCCCCATAACCAGTTCGTTAGGCTGAGTCCCGCCGCCACCCAGAAGGGCAGGCGCGCGTTGGAATTACTTAACAATCCGCCGAGCGCCGGTCCGAAGGTGAAGCCCACTCCGAAGGCCACGCCGATCATGCCAAAAGCGCCGGCTCGTTTTTCCTTGGGAACGACATCGGAGATATAAGCCATGGCCGTCGGTATGCTCGACGTAGTGATCCCCGAGATAATGCGGCCGAGAAAGAGCCATTGGATGGTCGGGGCCAGGGCCATGACCACGTAATCGAGACCCAGCCCAAGATTGGAAAGGAGGATAACGGGCCGGCGACCAAAGCGATCGGACAACACGCCCAGCACCGGCGAGAAGAAGAATTGCATCAGCGCGAAAACCAGTGCAAACCATCCGCTCCAGGCGGCCGCGATCTTCATGTCGCCGCCCAGGAAATCGAGGATCAGCTTGGGCAAGACCGGGATGATTAGACCCATGGCCAGGATGTCGAGAGTGACCGTAACGAAAATGAAAATGACCGCAGCCTGACGTATTTTCACATGGAACGTTGTCACGAGGGAGCACGATGTGACAAGGCGAGAAAAAATTGAAAAACGCCGGGCCTCTGGGTCCAAGGGTTGCTGCCACTATGAAGCATGATATTTGGCCGCGGCATCTCCTGCCGGACAGAGGGGCATTGGTTGCGTAATTTCCACGAAACCGTAAATAGACTCATGAAAGAACGCGGGAAGGCTTCTTCGTACCGGGCGTTGCGTTCTCTCGTCTGGGCCGCATTTTTAGGCGCCACGCCAATTTACGCGCAGGAGCTCGATTCGTCCGCGTCTCAGGTAGCGGCGAGCTTTACCGCTCAGCGGATTGCCTCCGGCTTGAGCCAGCCCGTTTTTGTCACGTCCGCCCCGGGGGATGCGACCCACATCCATATTGTACAGCAGACCGGACAGATTTTGTCGCTGGATCTGCGCACAAATGCGATTAGCACGTTCTTCACCGTCCAGGGCCTGACCAGTACCTCCGGAGAGCAGGGTCTGCTCGGCCTCGCCTTCGATCCGAATTACAACAGTAACGGAAAATTTTACCTCGATTTCGTCGTTCCGGGCGGGACCTACGGAAACGGCATCACGCACGTTTCGCAGTTCCAGGTGTCCCCGCCGAAGAAGAAAAAGAAACACAAGAAACGGAACGACTCGACCGAGAGAATCCTGCTGACCTACGATCATCCGCAAAGCAATCACAACGGGGGCTGGATCGGATTCAGTCCGCGCGCGGGAGATGGCAACAATCTTTATATTGCCACCGGGGACGGAGGGAGTTCCAACGATCAGGGGAATGGTCATCTTGAGCCGGGCGGCAATGCGCAGAGTAATACGAGACTGCTCGGCAAGATGCTGCGCATTCATGTCAACCCGGATACGGCTGCCGTAACGATTCCTTCGAACAACCCCTTCTTTTCTTCGGGCATCTTCCGCCCGGAAATTTGGGCCTACGGGCTGCGCAATCCTTTTCGCGACAGCTTCGACCGGGGGACGGGGCGCATGTTCATGGGAGATGTAGGCCAGAACACTCGCGAGGAGGTTGATGCTCAGGAGGCGACCAACCCGGGGGGCGGCGAGAATTTCGGTTGGCGCCTGCGCGAGGGGACGATCGCGACGCCTTCGGGTAATCCCGTGGCGGGAGGAGTTCAGCCTGCGGGGAACGCAGAACCGATTCTCAATTACGACCGGTCGGTTGGCGGTACCGTCATCGGCGGTTACGTTTATCGTGGCTCCCAGATTCCGTCGCTGCAGGGCAAGTATATCTTTGGGGATTATCTGGCGGGTAAGATTTTTGCGCTGGATTATGACGGCACGACGGCTTCGAATTTTCAGGACATCACCGCGATGCTTTTTCCCACGCGGGCCGGCAGTTTTAACCTGCAAAGTCCCTCTTCATTTGGCGAAGACGCCAATGGCGAACTTTATATTATCGATATTGGGAACGGGTCGATTTACAAAATCGTGCCCTAACGAAACGGTCTGAAGGGGAGAAGGATGGCAACGGGCAAGCGAATAGTGTTCCTTTGGTTGCTTCTTTGGGGGCTCGGGCGTTTGCCTCTGGGCGCGCAGGCTGTTCCGGGTCTTACTGCCATACGAGTGGCCTCGGGCCTGAGCCAGCCGTTATTCGTGACGGCCCCTCCCGGGGATTATAACCGGCTCTTCATCGTCCGCCAGACCGGTCAGATTCACATCCTGAACCTGGCGACCGGCGTGGTGAACGCCGCCCCCTTCCTCAACATCCAAAGCCTGCTCACGAGCACCGGCGGCGAGCAGGGTTTACTCGGCCTGGCCTTTGATCCCAATTACGCGGCCAACGGGAAGTTTTATCTGGATTTTGTGGTGCCGGGCGGCGCTTTCAATAACGGCACGACCCATATTTCACAGTTTAAAGTTTCTGCCGCCGATCCCGATGTGGCAGACACTTCCAACGAGAAGATTCTGCTGATCTTCGATCATCCGGAAAATAATCATAACGGCGGTTGGATCGGATTCAGTCCGCGCGCCAATGATGCGAACAACCTCTACATCTCGACGGGGGACGGTGGAAGCGGCAACGACCAGGGGAACGGCCACATCGAACCGGGTGGCAACGCCCAGAACCTGACGACGCTGCTCGGGAAAATTTTGCGCAGTCACGTCGATTCAGTCAACGGGACGTCGTCCATTCCCGCCGCCAATCCTTTTGTGAATACCAGTGGAGCGCGCGGCGAGATTTTTGCCTATGGGCTGCGCAATCCCTTCCGCGACAGTTTTGATCGCGTGAGCGGTCGCCTCTTTATCGGAGATGTCGGCCAAAGCGCTCGGGAAGAAGTCGACGTGCAGGAGGCCGGCAATCCGGGCGGCGGGGAAAACTACGAATGGCGTTTGCGCGAAGGGACTATCGCCACCCCGGGGGTAGGGGGAAGTCCCCCGCCCGGGGGGATTGATCCTATTCTCGATTATCCACGCTCAACGGGAGGCACGGTCATCGGCGGAAATGTTTATCGGGGGAGGCAGATTCCAGCGATGCAAGGCACATACGTTTTTGGCGATTATCTCAGCAGCAAGATCTTTACGCTGCAATACGACGGCACGACAGCTTCCAATTTTCAAACGATCACCCCCCAGTTGTTTCCGACGACCGTGGGCGGATTCAATCTGGGAAATCCGTCCGGGTTTGGTGAAGATGCCAACGGCGAGATCTACGTCACGGACATTAGTGCCGCCAGCGTCTACAAGATCGTTCCTTCTGCGCCTAACGTGGCGATCGATGTCGTCATCAGGGATAATATGAGCGGTCATGTCCTGGTTCACGGATTCGGTCTGCCTTTCAAAATTCACACCGTGCAGGCGACGACCGACCTGACGCAGCAATTTGAAAAGATTGGAACAGTCACGGCGTCGGGCGATGGAAGTTTCCAGTATGACGAGGTGGTCCCGAGTAATGTCCCGGCGCGCTTTTACCGCGTCGTTTATCCGTAAATCGGCGAACTGCGGCCGGCGCAAAAATCGCGCCGCAGAAGTTGCGTGACAGGGCACCGGCTCCCGCCCTATCTGTTGCTCTCTTCCACGCATGATCCCTCTTTCTTATCGCTCACTCCAAACAGAAGTGCGCGACAGCCCGATTCATGGACAGGGATTATTTGCCATGACGGACATCAGCAAAGGGTAGGTTGTAGAGGTCAAAGGGGGCCACATTATTTCGCGCGCGCGACTGCGTGAAATCACTCCGCAACTCGGCCCGGTCGAGATTCAAATCGGCCCTGACTTCTTCATCGCGCCGATCACCATGGAGGAACGCGAAGCATCGATGCTTTATAGTAATCACTCGTGCGACCCGAACCTTGGCCTGCGCGGCGAAATTACTTTCGTCGCCATGCGCGCTATTTCCGCCGGTGAGGAATTGACGCATGATTGGGCCCTGACCGACGACGACGATTATTCGGTGGCCTGTAACTGTGGCTCCGCCAATTGCCGGGGCACCCTAACGGGACAAGACTGGCGGCGCCCTGAACTGCAGGAGCGTTACCGGGGTTATTTTTCCGCCTATCTGGTCGAAAGAATTGCGGCGCTCGGCTGATTTTTCACCGCATGTACGTTCCCCCTGTCAACCGCGTCGACGACCGAAAAAGGATCAACGAATTTATCCAGGCCTACGGTTTTGCCGCAGTCATCACACATGCCGAAGGAGCACCCTTGGCGAGCCATTTGCCTGTGCTGCTTGACGAGAGTGCCGGAACACAGGGCAGGTTGCGGAGTCACATGGCCCGCGCCAATCCCCAGTGGCGACACTTCGCTGATCAACCGGAGGTTCTCTGCATTTTCCACGGGCCGCATGCCTATATCTCGCCGTCCTGCTACGTTGTGCAGCACACCGTTCCGACCTGGAACTACACCGCTATCCACGTTTACGGTCGCGCGGTGATCCTGGATCAGGCCGCACTCAGACAGGTAGTCTTCGATACCACCGACAAATACGAATCAGTAATGCCAGCGCCTTGGAAAATTCCCCTGAGCGAGGGCGAGATCGACGCCATGTGCAAGGCCATCGTCGGCTTTTCCATCGAGATCACGCGGGTCGAAGCGAAATTCAAACTGGGCCAGAATCGTTCGAAAGAAGATCAGGCCAGTATGGTCCAAGCCTTGCAAACGTCGCCCCATGGGGCAAATAGCGATTTGGCCGAGTTTATATTGCAACAGAACAACTCCGTGGCGAAATGACCGATGCAAAGATGACGATAATTTTCAAATCAATCGCGGTGGTAGCTGTTTCGTTCGTATTTGCCAGCTGCGCGCAAACGGAAGCGCGCACCCCGGTCAAGCCCGTGCCAACGGTGGGCAGACATTTTGATGCGGGCGGCCGTGTCGCTCTGCATCAGGGACAGCCCTGTGCGCCGCAGGTCATGTTTAACCTGCAGCCGCGCAACTCATCTCCCGTCTGGCTGGCGGCGCGCTTTCATGAGTCGAGGCTTCTGACCGACGCGGCACGCCATGGACGACGCGTTCACGTTGTGGGCATCTGGCGGCACGGGCGTGAGAAAGGCTGTGCCTACGTCGAAGTGACCGCCGCGAAGCTGGAGTAAACCGACAAGGGTAGGAACGGCGGGCTGCGCTGTCCCGAGCCTGCCTTATCCGGCTTAGTAACGGTAATGCTCGGACTTGTAGGGGCCTTCCACGGGGACGCCCAGGTATTCCGCCTGTTCCTTGCTCAAGGTCGTTAGTTTAACGCCGATCTTTTGCAAATGCAGTCGCGCCACTTCTTCGTCGAGTTTCTTCGAGAGCACATACACGCCCGGCGTATAAGTTTCCCGATTCTGCCACAAGTCGAGCTGGGCCAGGACCTGATTTGAAAACGAGTTGGACATGACAAAACTCGGATGGCCGGTGGCGCACCCCAGGTTCATCAAGCGCCCTTCCGCGAGCATGAATATCTCATGCCCGTCACTGAACGTATACTTGTCCACCTGAGGTTTGATGTTCGTCCGCTTGACCCCGGCGGCTTCGTTCAAGGCGTCGACCTGAATTTCGTTATCGAAATGTCCGATATTGGCGACGATCGCCTGATCCTTCATGCGCTCCATATGTTCGAGGCGGATGATGTCGACGTTGCCCGTGGTGGTGATGTAAATGTTACCCCAGCCGAGGGTCTCTTCCAGGGTGGTCACTTCGTAGCCTTCCATGGCCGCCTGCAAGGCGTTAATCGGATCGATTTCGGTGATGACCACGCGCGCGCCCTGGCCGCGGAGCGATTGGGCGCAGCCCTTGCCCACATCGCCGTAGCCGCAGACGACCGCGACTTTGCCGGCGATCATGACGTCGAGCGCGCGATTCAACCCATCGACTAACGAGTGGCGGCAGCCGTAAAGATTGTCGAACTTCGATTTGGTCACCGAATCGTTCACGTTAATTGCGGGAATGAGCAGTTTGTTTTCCTGGTGCATCTTGTAAAGGCGATGCACTCCGGTGGTCGTTTCCTCGGAAACGCCGCGCCATTCCTTGACCATTTCGTGCCAGCGATAGGGATTCTCCCGCTGCACTTCGATGAGCAGATCTTTGATGACCTGTTCTTCTTTGTTGGCTGATTTGCTCTTGACCCACTCGCTGCCTTCTTCCAGTTCGTAGCCCTTGTGAATGAGCAGGGTGGCATCTCCGCCATCATCGACGATGAGCTGGGGGCCCTGGCCGCCGGCGAAGGAAAGCGCCTTGTAGGTGCACCACCAATATTCTTCCAGGCTCTCGCCCTTCCAGGCAAAGACCGGTACGCCGCTCACGGCGATGGCGGCGGCCGCGTGGTCCTGCGTCGAGAAGATATTACAACTGGCCCAGCGCACGCTGGCTCCGAGATCGACCAGTGTTTCAATGAGAACAGCCGTCTGGATGGTCATGTGCAGCGACCCGGTCACGCGCACACCCTGCAAAGGTTTGCTCTTGGCGTGCTTTTCCCGGATGGCCATTAATCCCGGCATTTCCTGCTCCGCGATGGAGAGTTCTTTGCGGCCAAAATCCGCCAGGGAAATATCGGCGACTTTGTAATCGTTCTTCGCGACGTCAGGAGCTGTAGTGAGTTTAGACATATAGTTTTGGTTTTAAGACTTAAGACTAGTTCGCCGCCTTCTTTAGTTGGCTGGCAATGGCCGTGCTTTCCCACGTAATGTCGGCGTCGTTGATCTTGCCGAAGTGGCCGTAATTCGTCGTCTTGGAATAGATGGGCCGCAGGAGATTCAGTTGCTCGACGATATCGAGTGGCTTGAAACTGAACGTGCGTTTGACGGCGCGCTCGATTTTTACTTCCGAAATCTTATGCGTCCCAAACGTGTTGATATGCACGCTGAGCGGTTCGGGATGACCAATGGCGTAGGCAAACTGGATCTCGCATTTGGAGGCGAGGCCGGCGGCCACGATATTCTTGGCTACCCAGCGCCCCATGTAAGCCGCGCTGCGGTCGACCTTGCTCGGATCCTTGCCCGAGAAAGCGCCCCCGCCGTGCCGGCCCATGCCACCGTAGCTATCCACGATAATCTTGCGACCCGTTAGACCGGTATCCCCCTGGGGTCCGCCCACCACGAAGCGGCCGGTGGGATTAATCAGAAAATCCCGCGTGCCCTTCAGCATGCGCTTGGGTAAAACCTTGCGAATGACATTCTCGATGCAGAATTTCTCAATCTCCGCGTGGCCCCGGTCGGCCGCGTGCTGGGTGGAGATGACCACGGAAGAAATGCCGACCGGGCGTTCGTTTTCGTAGATAACAGAGACTTGCGACTTCGCGTCGGGGCGCAACCAGGGAGCCTTGCCGCTCTTGCGAATGCGAGTCAGTTCGCGACCCAGGCGATGTGCATACATGATCGGAGCCGGCATCAGTTCGGGCGTTTCATCGCAGGCGAAACCAAACATGAGTCCCTGATCGCCCGCGCCTTGCTGGCTCGTCTTTTTGCCCCGCGCTTTTTTGGCATCCACCCCCTGGGCGATGTCGGGGGACTGTTGCGTGATGATGTTACTGACAAAAATTTTGTCGGCGTGAAAAATGTCGTCGTCGTTGACGTAGCCGATTTCCCGCACGGCATCGCGCACGATCTGGACGTAATCGAGTTTTGCCTTGGTCGTGATCTCCCCCCCGACGATGACCACATTACTTTTGGCGTAGGTCTCGCAGGCCACGCGGCTGTGCCGGTCTTTGCTCAGGCAGGCATCCAGAACAGCGTCGGAAATGGTGTCGCAAACTTTGTCCGGATGACCTTCGCCGACAGATTCCGAGGAAAAGATATAACGTCGAGACATGGGGCTGGTAAATTCGTGGAAGGGTTAAATGGGTTGAAGCGTGGAAAAGGTAAAAGCGTGGGTGACTGCGACGATAGGTCCGCCGCTTTAACCCTTCATCGCCTTAGCGACCTTAACATATTGACCAATCATGATGCGTCGATATATCGTACTGCCTCCCGATGGCGTCAACGATTAATTTACTGCGCATACTGGCCGATCCCACCCGCCTGCGCCTCCTTCTCCTGCTCGAGGAAGAGGAACTCTCCGTGGCCGAGCTGCAGGAAATCCTTGGCATGGGCCAGTCCCGCATTTCCAGTCACCTCGCTCAATTAAAACGGGCCGGCGTGGTTGATGATCGCCGCTCGGGCAAGAACGTTTACTACGGGCCGCCCAAGCGCCGTCCGCCGGACGGGGCGCATGCGCGGGTCAGTGAAATCGTCCGCACCCTGGCCCGCGAACTTCCCGATACGGCGCGTGATCGCACTGCCCTGAAAGTTTCGCTGCGCCGACGCCAGGACAAAGCGCGCGAATACTTTGACGAGCTGGCTGGACGGTTTGGTCGCAGCTATGTGCCTGGCCGCTCCTGGCAGGCACTGGCCCATACTCTGATCGCGCTGCTCCCTCCCGTGACCGTGGCGGATCTTGGAGCAGGGGAGGGAACGCTTTCTCAACTGCTCGCGCGCACCGCCCGCAAAGTCATCGCCATCGACAACTCGCCCCGCATGGTGGAGTTCGGCGCCAGCCTCGCCAAAAAACATGGCTTCAAGAATTTGGAATACCGGTTGGGCGACATTCAGGATCCGCCCATCGCGCCCGGCAGCGTTGACCTCGCCATTTTCAGCCAGGCCCTGCACCACGCCATTCGCCCCGAACGTGCCGTGGCCGCCGCATATCGCATTTTGAAAAAGAACGGTCGCGTCGTCGTGCTCGATCTGCTCAGCCATCAATTCGAAAAGGCGCGCGAACTTTATCTCGACCACTGGTTGGGCTTCAGCGAAGTGCAGTTGCACCATTTTTTGGAAGAAGCCGGCTTCCGCCATATCGATGTGCGGGTGGTCTCGCGAGAAAAGCAAAGTCCCCATTTCCAGACGGTCTTTGCTACGGGAATAAAGTGAGTGAAGCCGTGCAGGGGGCCCCTGTCCGGTCCTTAGGCCAACTCAGGCGAAATGAAGTAAGGTTCAACGTCCTTCCCCGACGGATGTCTATTTGCAGATCAACCTTGAGCTATTCCCGCGGCGGAATCTAAATCTTGCGACATGAACGGCTTCTTTGAGGAGGTGCAGCGGCGCAAGGTTTATCGCGTGGCGGTGGCCTACGTAATCGCCGCCGGCGGAATCATTCAGCTGGCCTCCGCCGCCTTTCCCGCATGGGAATTGCCTAATTGGGCGCTGCGACTGGTCATCGTGTTCCTGCTCATTGGCTTTCCCATCGCCCTCATTCTTGCCTGGGCTTTCGATGTCACTCCTGCCGGCATCAAAGCCACGCCTCCCATGGCCGTGGCGGCCTCTGTGCGTCGCCGCAATTTAATCCTGCTGGTCGTGACCGGGGTGGTCGTTTCGGCGGCCGCCGGATTTTTCCTTCTACCCCATGCGTTAGGGCGCAAGATCGACAAATCCATCGCGGTGCTTCCTTTCGAAAGCTTGAGCGATGACAAGGAGAACGGTTACTTCGCGGATGGCGTGCAGGACGATATTCTGACCAACTTGTCGAAGATCAGCGACTTGACGGTTATTTCCCGCACGTCGGTCATGTCCTATCGCAGCCAGACGCGCAATGTGCGTGAGATCGGGAAAGCCCTGGGCGTGGCCACTATTTTGGAAGGGAGTGTGCGCCGGTCCGGCAACAAGGTGCGGGTTAATGTACAGTTGATTGACGCGACCAATGACCGGCACTTGTGGGCGGAAGATTACGACGGCGATTTGACGGACGTCTTCCAGATTCAAACGGATCTGGCGCATAAAATTGCGGATGCTCTGCAGGCCACGTTGTCGCCGGGCGAGAAGGATCGGATGGAACGCAAGCCAACCCAGAACAGCGAGGCCTATCTGGCCTTCCAAAGCGCGCATACGGTGCAGAGCGCCTACGAAGATTTGGAGAAGCTGAAAAAGGGTGAGCAGATGTATGAAAAAGCCATTCAGCTCGATCCCGCCTTCGCCCTGGCCTTCGCTCGCTACTCTCAATTGGAAAGCTGGATCGTGCATACCTTCGAACGAACGCCGGCGCGACGGGAGAAGGCCCGGATGCTGGCCGGGCGGGCCCTTCAGTTGCAGCCCGAGTTGCCCGAGGCCCACCTGGCTCTGGGTTTCGTGGACTATTACATCGATAACGATTTCGAGGCGGCCGCGCGGGAGTTTGCCATCGCGCAGCGTGGCTTGCCTAACGAGTCCGAAGTCTACCTGGCTCTCGGCGCCATCCAGCGGCGCCAGGGTAAGTGGTCGGAATCCGATGCCAACCTCGAAAAGGCGGTCAATCTCAATCCGAAAGAGATCTGGGCTATGCAGAACCTGGCCATCAATTATGAATTGCAACGGAACTTCGAGGCCGCCAACAAGACGATCGACCGCGCCCTGGCCATAGATCCAAACGGGTTCGGTCTTTGGTCCATCAAAGCCAAACTGGCCCTTGAAGAAAGAGGGGACCTGGCGGCGGCCCAAAAGATACTGACGCATGTCGAGGCCCTTCCGCACAGCCCGGAGATCCATGCGCAATTGATCGAGGGCCGCTTCACCCTGTTGTTATTTCTCAGGAAATTCGAGGAAGCGGGGCGTGAACTGGAGAAAATGGACGATTCGGCTATGGCCGCGTTCCCGGGAGCGCTCTGTGGCAAATACACCAACCTTGGCGCCATCAAAAGAGCTTTGCACGACGAAACGGGCGCCCGGCCGCTCTTTGAGAAGGCAAAGACTGCGGCGGAAAAGGACACCCGACAGGATCCCAGCGATGCGAGTGCTCACGCGCACTTGGGGAAAATCCTGGCCTGGCTGGGAGAGAAGGATACCGCTCTGGCTGCAATCAAGCGCGCCAAGGACTTGTTGCCTGAGAGCAAGGATGCTTTTGGCGGACCGGACATCACTGGCACGGAAGCGGAGATTCACGCCATCCTGGGGGGACGCGGGCGGCGCCGTATCGATTTTAGACGGGCTCCTGCAACGGCCCGGTCCGGTCACGGTGGCGATGCTGAAGATTAGCCCGATCTGGGATTTCATTCGCAACGATCCGCGTTTCAAGGCTCTGCTTAAGAAATACGGCGCGTAGATCTGACTCTTTAATTTTGTATGAGGATAAAAATTAATCTCACTATTCTAGCGGTCCTCCTCGCCTTCTCGTCTGCTTCGGCGCAGTGGATCGAGAAATCCTCAATGACGGAAAAATCTGCCGCGAGCGGCGCACTCCAGCACCGGCACATCGAAGTGGAGAAGGCCAGCGGCGACACGGCCGAAATTGACCTGGCCCTCTTTTCGACCAAGTCCAATCTGGCCTTGCGCGTGGTGGATAATGCAAACGGATCGTCCGCTCTGGCCGAGGCCATGGAGTCGGGCGGACTTCTGGCCGGAGTAAATGGCGGATATTTCGATCCGAAGTTTGCTCCTCTTGGTTTACGGGTGGTCGATGGCAAAGTCGTTAGGCCGCTGCTGCACGCGCGCTTGATGACTGGCCTGCTCCTTTCTGCGCCGGGCACCGCCCAGATTCTTCGTGTGGGCGAATATTCAGCGCGGCGCAAGGTCACGGCCGCTTTGCAGTGCGGTCCCCTCCTGGTCGACGGAGGGCGTCCCGTCGCCGGCCTCGACCGCACCCGTCGGGCCCGCCGGACCTTTGCCGTAGCCGGGCCGGATCACTTTGCCCTGGGTGTCTGTTCCGAAACGTCGCTGGCCGACGCGGCGGAGATTCTGGCGACCGTCCGCATTTTTGCCGAGGGGAAGGTCGCTCGCGCCCTCAATCTGGATGGAGGCTCCTCCAGCGCCTTCTGGTTTAAGCACGTGGACGGGAGCGCCTTTTCCATTTCGGAAATGAAAAGCGTGCGCGATTTCGTCGGTATAGCCCCGCGTTGAAGAAGGTGGGACAACGCAGCGCGCCGGCCCTCCCACATTGGTCCGCGATTTTTTTAGCGTAGCTCGAGCGATTTGAGTGCATCGCATGCTGCCTGTAACCTCGTTCCATGCGCACATTTGGCGGTTTCAGATCAGGCGACAAGTTTTTCCATGGCGAAGTGATCGGACACGAGGTTTACCCGCTGCAAGGTCCTTACTGGATTGATCAGACCCGGTCGGGTGAGGCCGTCAAACTGGATGCCGTCACGATCGATCTGCCGGTGGCGCCTTCGAAATTGATTGCTGTCGGCTTGAACTACGCGGCTCACGTCGCCGAGATGAAAAGAACTCCTCTCGGCACGCCGCTCCTCTGGTTCAAAGCACCCAGTTCCCTTCTCCGCCAGGGCGGCTCCATTCAGATCGCGTTTCCCGATCATCAAACGGATTTTGAAGTGGAACTCGCCATCGTCATTGGTCCGGGGGGCAGGAATATTGAGGTGAGTCGCGCCCACCAGCATGTCTTTGGTTACACGGTGGGGCTCGATATGAGCGACCGCGATCTGCAAAAATCGGAGAAACAATTCGGACGCTGCAAATCATTCGACACCTATACGCCGATGGGCCCTTTCGTTTATACGGAGGTCGATGTGCAAGATGTCGCGATCGAGCTTCGTCAAAACGGAGTGGTGCGGCAGCAGGCGCGGACCGTCGATATGATTTACGGGGTCGCGGACATTGTTTCTTTTGCCAGCCAGTCGTTAACCTTGTTGCCGGGCGATGTCATCTTGACCGGGACGCCATCGGGGGTAGGACCGATTCAGGCGGGCGACGAGTTGGAGGCCCGAATTTCTGACTGGCCAGCGTTGCGAGTAAGTGTGGCCCATCGGGAATAATCTCTCCCAACCCGGGTACGCTATCCGGTTTGTTTAGGTTGAGTTCGAATTCGTTGTCCGACCTACATCCCACGGGCAGTGATGATTCGATCTAATTACGCGACCTTCGCCGAGCGAAGTGTTTTTAAATGAAAGAGAAAATTTTAGCTGGACTCAGCGCAAGCCCCTTTGGGATAAAGATGGGTCCCAGCAACCGAGCTGGAAACTGAACCGTGGCCGTACATATGAAAACATTACTTACTCTTTGCCTCAGTTTTATCGCCCTTGGCGCATTTGCGCAGAATCGGCCTGTTGCTCCGCCGCCGCCTCCTGCGAGCGCGGCCATGCCCACGGAGGCGGCGCCGAACCCTGGCGCCCCCGGGAACCCGACCACCGCTCCGGTCGCGCCGGGCGCGGCTGTAAATCCAGCGCCTCCCATCAATCCTGGCGCTCCGGGGCAGGCTCCTGCGGCTGGCATGACTCCCATGGCGGCCCCGGGTGCTTCAGCAGCACCGGGCGTTCCCGGCGCCATGACGAGTCCGGTCGCCAGCGTTAGCGCTACTTTGAGTGGAAGCCTTTCTCCGACTCCCGCCGCCACCGTGGCCCCGCCGCCAGCCAGTCTCGCCAGTACCAGCTGGATCATGGATAAATTTACCAAGGGCGGCTGGATCATGTGGCCGATTTTGGTCGTTTCGTTGATTGCCCTAACGGTCGTGATCGAGCGAGTTTTCTGGTGGTCGGCTCGCTGGTTCCGGCGCGATCCGAAACGCATCGAGAAAGTATTTACCGCGGTGGAAGTCGGCGATGTGGCGGAAGCCTCGCGTTTGTCGCGCGACACGCGTGATCCAATTCTACGCATGTTATGGAACGGATTGAATCACCAACACGCCTCGCTGCAGGGAGCGCTGCAGGTGGCGGCGGGCATCGAAATCAAGCGGGCTGGTCGTTTTCTGGTGGTCATGGACACACTCGTTACACTCGCGCCTTTGCTCGGGTTGTTGGGAACGATCACAGGCCTTATGCGGTCTTTCGCTTCCCTTGGAAACGAGGAAGTGGCGGTGGCCGCTGTAACCGGTGGTATTGCGGAAGCGCTCATTGCGACGGCCTGCGGCTTGGGCATCGCCATTTTTTCGCTGATTCCGTTTAACTTTTTCACTTCCCGAGTGTCTAACCTTGAGTTCGAGCTGCAGACGGCGGCCACGAATCTGGAGGTAATGCTGGAAGCTAATGCCAAGGCTAAACGGGAAGCGGAAATGACGACCACTCGCTAATCTCGGACCGGGCCCCGGCCGCGGAACTAGCATGTGAGAGTTGAACCATGAAAATAGGAAGTCCACTGGCGCACAAAAAGGCGCGAATCGAGATCATCCCGTTGATCGACATTATGTTCTTCCTGCTGGCCAGCTTCATGATGGTCAGTTTGAGCCAGGTCCACATGAAGGGTATCAAGGTCGTCCTCCCGACCGGTCAATCCGGTGAGACCCAGTCAAAGCGGGATTACATCAGCGTATCGGTCGACCGGGATGGCAACCCGTTTTTCGACAAGGAGCAAATGAATTACGATGTCCTCACGGCCACGCTCAAAAAAGTGCATGAGGAGAATCCCGAGGCCAAGGTGTTTGTTCGCGGAGATGCCACCACCGTGCATGGAAATATTATTCGGGTCCTCGACATTTTGCGGTCCGTTGGTTTTTACAAGATTGCCTTTGAAATCAAGAGCGTAGCGGGGCAAGGCGTGCCTTCTCCCGGCGCCATCAAGTAATATGGCCAAGCCAATTCTTTACACACCTCCCTCAAAGAAACTGCTTTGGACCGCTTTCGGTTGCGCTGTTTTCATCTACTCCGGCGCGGTGGTGGCTTCCATTCGACGAGCAGCGCCGCCCGTCGATCTGTCTGACATTCCAACCGTCGCAATCGATGCGACCATCGAACAGGCGGAAGAACAGCCGACGCCCCCCCCCGAGGACATTCCAGTTCCAGAGCCTCCTCCTATGCCGGTGGAAGTTCCCGAGTTCCACGAAGAGAGCACGCCTCCTCCAAAGCAGGTGAAGCCAGCCAAGCCGACTGCGCCCATTAAGACTCCGCAGGTGGGCGCTCCGCGACCCGCCGGGACTATGTCGATCTCGGGAGCCAAGGCGTTGGCCATCAGTGCGCCTCGCCCCGTCTATCCTTACGAAGCGCGTTCCCGGCACATCGTAGGAAGCGGTATCTGTGTGGTGACGGTGGATGTGGCCAGTGGTGCCGTGACCGACGCTAGCATGGCGAAGAGCATCGGGAATTCAATCCTGGATGACGCCGCGACCAGCGCATTCAGGCATTGGCGTTTTAAGCCGGGATCCGTGGCCAAAGTAAAGATCCCCATCACATTTACCATGTCGGGCGCATCGTATTAGCGGTATGCATATTTCTTCTCCTCTGCCCAAGCATCGCGCCCGGATTGAGATCATCCCGCTGATCGACATCATGTTTTTCCTCCTGGCCAGTTTCATGATGGTGAGCCTGAGCCAGGTCCACATGAAGGGCATTCGGGTGAACCTGCCAGCGATCGTCGCGCCCACTCAGCCCCTGCCGACGCCCGATCCGAAGGA
>JBBRQE010000013.1:0-32343 GCA_038226905.1 Chthoniobacterales bacterium
AATCCGGCCCGACCGGTCGCCGTTTCATGGCGTTTCCGTTCCTGCGTGAGTTGAGTAGTGCGGTCGTTGTTATTCTTGATCTTCTCCGAGAGGAACGCATTTTCGCGCTCCGCGTTCTCCAGCTGTTTGCGGGCATCGTCGAGTTGCGCCTGCATCTCGTTGGAAGAGGGCGCACCGGGATTTTCAACGGGTTTGGGGGCCGTTTCGTCGTTCTTCGCTTTCAACGCGACGAGCTCAGTCTGGTTGGCTACCAGTTTCGTGTTTAACTCGGTTTTCTCCGCTTGGAGAGCAGCCAGATCCGCCTGCACCTTGGCTGCAATTGTTTCCGCCTCGGCTATCTTGGTCGCGGCCTGGGCATTCCCCGCGTCCCGCGCTTTCATCTCTTTCTGTTCGGCCAACCGCTTCTTCTCGATGGCGTCCCGGGCGGCCTCGGCATTGGCGGCGGTCGTCCGCAGCGATATTACCTTTTGGCCGTTGAGAAAGCCAAAGACACCTGCCCCCAGCAAAAGGACCATGGAGAGAACGATTAGTGTCTTGGGAGTGGCGATTCCGGATTCAGTTGGGGAGAGCTGCATGCGGGGAGGGTTGTACACGCTAATTGCTCCGGATTGCAATGGGATTTGCTAGGCTTTGCAAATTAATGCACTTTTGGCGCGTGGGAATTGGCGTTGCACAGGCCCTCTTTCCGACCTATAGAAGCCGACCATGGGTCAGCAACACCGAGTCAGGTCCAAACGAAAAAGGCGCCTCGCCTACAACGAGCGTCAGAAGGTAGCGCGACGGACGACGCGGCGGGAGCCTCCCAAAGCGAAGGCGAAAAAGCAGGCCGCCCCGGCGGCGTCGTAACTCACGGCGGGCAGCGGAAGGCGACAGGCCATGTCGCGGCGTCGAAACTACCTGATCGTTGACGGGCACAGCATTATTTTTGCGTGGTCCGACCTCCGCCGGATGCACGACCGACGGACTTCTCTGGCGCGCGACGAATTGTGCAAGCGGCTGCGCGACTATCAGGATTGGTCGGGCGTGCACGTGGTTCTGGTGTTCGATGGGCAGCGCCCACAGGTCAGCGCCCTGGCGGACCCGCACGATATTCAGATCTTTTATTCGCGAAAAGGACAGACGGCCGACACGATTGTGGAAAGACTGGCCAGCAAATACGGGGAGCGGTACCACATCCTGGTGGCTACGTCCGACAATCTGGAGAAGGAAACGGCGACAGCCTGTGGGGCTGAATGCGTTTCGCCCGAGGCGCTCCGCCAAATGCTGAGCGACGCGCGGAAGCCGGGTCGGTGAATCAGGCGGCCCCGGCGAGGGCCGTCTGCGGAGGAGTCAAGGCTCGGCGACGAGCGTGCTGCTGACAGGTGGCGAGGACCCGGGCGAGCACGGAATAAAGTTGCTCGATCGGTAGATTTTTACTGACGTAGCCATTCGCCCCGGCGCGCAAAGCGGCGTGCATTTGTTCTTCGTCGTAACCCATGCCGGTGAAGACAATGATGGGGAGCATCGGGTTAATCTCGCGGATAAAAGAGATGAGCGACATCCCATCGATCTTGGGCATTTTCAGGTCGACGATGACGACTTCGCAATCCTTGTGGGCCAGCCAGGTCGCGGTTTGAAACCCTTCCATAAGCGCTTCGCAGGTGTGACCCTTTTGGCGGAGATAGGTAACGAGGAATCGGCTGATGCCGGGATCATCGTCGATAATGAGAAACTGAGAAGATTCGCGGGTGAGTAGCTTCATGGTCTTATAATTACCATACTGACTATAGCAACTCCCTTGCCACCCTTACCGACAGCGGATTTTCGGGCCCCCTCGCTGCACCTTCCGGGACGGAGTTCTGGGACCGCGCGGTAAAAGGTTAGCCCGCGAGCTTTTTCTCAATCGCCTTCACGCGGGCAAAAAGCTTCCCCAGCCGGTGCACCCAGGCGATTTGCTCCTTGGCTTCCCCCAAGGGAACCGCCGGAGAAAGCAGCCATGGACCCGTCGCGATGCTCTTCGTCACTCCGGTCTGCGCACCGATAATGGCGCGATCCGCCACTTCCACGTGCCCGACGAGTCCGGCCTGCCCCGCGATGACGACGTATTTGCCGACGCGCACGCTCCCGGCCATGCCGGCCTGCGCGGCGATCGCGGTGTGTTCGCCGATGACCACGTTATGGGCGACCTGCACGAGGTTATCAATCTTCACTCCTCGCTGGATCCAGGTGCGGCCAAAACGGGCACGATCAATCGTGGTGTTCGCTCCAATCTCCACGTCATCATCGATCTGGACATGCCCCACCTGAGGAATCTTGGTGTAACGGCCTTCGACCATCTCAAAACCAAATCCGTCCGCACCAATGACGGCCCCGCTGTGAACGATGACCCGCGCCCCGATGATCGAGCGTTCGCGAATGGTCACGTTCGGGTAGATCAACGTTTGTGCGCCAATGGCACAATCGCGGCCCACAAAAGATCCGGCGCCGATGACCGCGCCGTCTCCAATGGTGACGCCTGCTTCAATCACCACATGTGCTTGGACGGTGACGCCGTCGCCCAGCCTGACCCCGGGGTCCAGCACGGCGGTCTTGTGCGTGCCGGGTTCAAACTGCACGGGCGGCGGAGCCAGTTTCAGGACAACCTGCTCGAAAGCCCTGGCCGGATTAGCCACGCGGATCTGCGCGAGTCTTGTGTCCTCTGCGAATTCGTTAGGAACGAAGACGGCGGAGGCCTGGGTCTTGCGCAGTAACGGCAGGTAACGCGGATCGGCAAAAAAGCTGATCTCGCCGGCGGTCGCTTCCATGAGGGAGGCGGCGCCGCTGATGATCTGCGTCGGGTCTCCCTCTAATTGTCCGCCACATAAAGTGGCGAGTTCTTGCAACGTAAAAGCCACAGGAAGAGGCGAAGGTTGGGAAACGAAGCTAGCTTTTCAGGCTCGCACGTATCTCGTCCAGCTTGCCCGCGGAACCGAGCTTCTCATTTTTGTGGGCGATGAAATCGGCGTAGGCCTGCACAAAGATTTTTCCAGGCGGGCGGAAATCGAACTGCTCGGGATGATCCCGGAAGAATTCGCGATGGACCCTGGTCCAGACGAGCCGTCCATCCGTATCGATGTTTACCTTGGTCACGCCCAAGCGGGCGGCCGGCAGATATTCTTCCTCGTTTACGCCGCGGGCCGACGGATCCAGTTGGCCGCCCGCCGCATTGATTCGTTCCACCTCGGAGACCGGCACGCTGGACGACCCATGCATGACGATAGGGGTCGGGGGCAGTCCGGCTTTCTTGAGATTGTCTCGAATTTGTTCGATGACATTAAAGTGCAGTGATTGCTGGCCTTTGAACTTATAGGCTCCATGGCTCGTGCCGATGGCGGCGGCCAGCGAATCGCACTGGGTATCCCTGATGAAGTCGACGGCTTCCTCCGGGTTCGTTAGGCAAGCGTGGCCTTCGTCTACGTGTATATCTTCCTCCACGCCCCCGAGCTGGCCGAGTTCCGCTTCCACGCTGATTCCCTTGGGATGGGCGCGGGCCACCACCCGTTGGGTGATCTCCACGTTGTTAGCGAAGGATTCGTGACTGGCATCGATCATGACCGAGCTGTAGAAACCGGAGTCAATGCAATCGTAACAGGTCGCTTCGTCGCCGTGGTCGAGGTGGACGGCAAAAATAGAATCGGGAAAGATCTCCTCGGCTGTGCGCACCATCGCTTCCAGCATCCGCTTGTCCGCATAGCTGCGAGCGCCCTTGGAGAGCTGAATGATAAAGGGGGCCTTGCTTTGCATGTTCCCGCGGAAGAGGCCGAGCAGTTGCTCCATGTTATTGACGTTGTAGGCGCCGACCGCGAATTTTCCGTAGGCGACCTTATAAAGCTGGGCGGTGGTGACGATCATAAGCGTGGAAACAATGAAGGGCTGGCTGGGCCGGCCGGGCAGGGATGGCTAACCAGAGTCAAAGGGCCGGCCCGAAATCGCAACTCGAAAATTCGACTAATGGCCGTTGGGACTGGCCGGGAGCATCACGCTCACGAGTGTCCCGTGGGCGCTTGAGACGACGTTGACGCGACCGTGGTGTTCGAAAACGGTCCGTTTAACGATGGGCAGGCCAAGACCCATGCCGCGCGGTTTGGTCGTGCAAAATGGCGAAAAAATCTTGTCCTTTAATTCGGGCGAGATGCCGATCCCGTTATCGCGAACGGTCACCAGCACACCGCTGCTGTGGCCGTTCTCCCGCACGGCCTCGGCGGAAAGCGTAATGTGCGGCTTGTCCTGCTCGGCCGAGGCCTCGGCCGCGTTGGCTACCAGATGCGCGAACGCTTCCGCCAGAGCCGATTCGTCGCCCAACACGGTGGGCAAGTCGTTTCCGAGAGTGGTTTCCACTGTCACGTTACCGTTCCGGACGAAACCGGCTCGCGCCATTTCGAGGGCTTTCCGGACGGGAACGCGCACGTCGATGGGCCGCAAAGCCAGATCCACGGGGTGAGCAAAGCTATTAATCTGCAAAATGATGCTGTCGAGACGATCGATCTCCTGCACCACGATCTGCGTGAAATCTTTGCGAAAATCGGGGTCGTCGAAACGTTCGGGCAAAAGTTGGGCGAACGTCTTAATGGCGACCAGCGGGTTCCGAATCTCGTGCGACATGCTGGCTGCAAGATCTATCCAAAAAACGGCCCGCTCGACCGACGCCTGTTTATCATTGAGAGTTTCCTCCGCCGTTAAATCATGAATGACGGCAACCGCGCTAAGCTGTGTTTGTGGACCGGGTGAGCGGCGTGTTTCTATGGAGAGCCGGCGGCCTGTTTTTTTGTCGATCCATCGGCGCGGAGGCAGATTTGCGCCGGCCTCGAGCGTCTCGCGCATAAAGCCGGCCAAGGCGCTCCCCAGCACTTCCACGGGCTTGTGCAAAACGTCTGCGCTGGCACGACCCAGCACTTCTCCCGCGGGGGGGTTGAACCAGCGGATTATTCCGGCCTCATCGGTGGCGATAACTCCCGGCGGGATCGATTTGAGCACCGTCTCCGCCAGAGTTTTTTGCAACGTCACTTCCTCATTGAGCAAAGCGTTCTCCAGCACGGTTGAGACATGCTCGGCCATAATCATGAACCCCTCGAGGTCGCGGTTTTCAAAAGGCAAACCGGTCAGTCGATGTCCGAAGAACAGCCATCCCAGAATGCGGCCGCGCGCGTAAAGAGGAACGATGACTTCGGCGCCCAAAGTGTCGAGGGCCCGGCGCAGCACCGAGCGCTCGGCGCGATCCGCCACCTGGAGAAGGTTGGCCCGGCTGATCAGATGGGCATGCAATTCAAACCAGCGAACCAGCGCATCGCGTTCCCCGAATTCAATATCGTGAGTCTCCGGCAGACAGCGCATTCCAGCCCGCAGCCGGTATTGCTCCCCCTCGCGGGATCGGGAGAAAATGCCGAGGCGGGTCACACCCGTCGCATCGGCCACGTTTTCGATCACACTGGACAGGAGTGTATCGACATTCTCGAAGCGACGGAAAACTCGGGGAAATCGGAACATGGGAGCGGAGGCGGGACCGTAATGATCAGCGCGGCTTTCAGAGTGGCCGTTCCGTTCTGGCGCCGCACGCAGGGTCGATTCTTCGCGCAAGTCGCGATTCTCTTCGCAAAGCCGCAAATGATCAAAAGCGCGTCCCATGAGAGCCTGAAAATGGCGACGATCGATTTGCAGATCTTCGGCCGCATAAATGCCCGACTGTTCGGCATCGCGAAACGGTTCCGAACGGAGCGTTCCTAACGCAATGATCAATACGTTAGGCCAGTTTTTTTGCATTTGCTCGAGCAGGTCGCGTCCTTCACGCGCGCGCAAGTCGAGTAAAAGAAGGGCGGGACCGGCCTGTTGCAGGACGACGTCGAGCCGCCCCGGTTCCTGCACGTGCCGTATCTCGGCCAGGGTGCGGGTGAAGGCTTTGACCCGCCGCACCAAATCAGGATCCTGACTGTAGAGAATACAAATCGGTGGAGGTGTCATGCCGCGACCACCTCACTGGCTTCTCGCATGAGAGGGAGCAGGATGTGGAAGGCGGTTCCTTTTTTCAGTATGCTCTCCACTTCGATCTGACCGCCGTGCTCCTGGATGATGCCGTGCACAACGGAAAGGCCCAGGCCCGTGCCGTAGTCTTTGGTGGTGAAGAAAGGATCAAAGACATGCGCCAGATCTTCGGCGCGGATTCCCTCGCCGCTGTCCCGGATGGTGATGCGCAAAAGGTCGTGCGCTTCGCCATGCGAATGGAGGGCGGTCGATCTCCATTCGTCCCCCGCCTGGATTTCTGTGCCGATGGAAAGTTCGCCGCCGTCTTTCATCGCATCCATCGCATTGATAAAGAAATTCAGAAAGACCTGTTCGAGTTGATCGGAATCGGCCCTGATTGTATCAACATTTGCCTCGAAAGATCGAGTTAATTTCACGTCTTTCTGATAAAGCCGGTGGCCCACCAGCAGGAGCGACTTCTCCAGGATGGCATGAACGTGGGCCGGCTGCAAAAGCGGTTTGGCGGGCCGGGCGAAGCGCAAGAGTTGATTTACGAGGGAGTCGATTCGATCGATTTCGTGCCCGATCAGATTGGAAAAAGTCTCGCGAAACTCGGAATCGTTGTAACGCTCGGGCAGCAATTGGGCGAAAGTCTTGATCGAGACAAGCGGGTTTTTAATTTCGTGCGCCATGCCGGCGGAGAGAGTGCCGAGGCTGGCCAGCCGGTCGCTCCGTCGGATCTGCAACTCGAGGCGTTTCAGCGCCGTAATGTCGGTGAGCACCATCAAGGCGCCCAGGATCTCCCGGTTTTGCCCGTGAAAAATCGACGTGCTCATCCGCACGGCGATACTCTCGGCGCCCGTTTCAAGAGTGTGCTCGCTGTCCTGTCCTGCGCCCGTCCGCAAGGTTTCGTGCAAGGCATCCCGCACCGGATCCGGCAGATGATTGATCGATTGGTCGAGAATATTGGTTGGTTGGATCCCCGTAATCTGGCCGGCTTCCTTGTTGAAGACGGAAACCCGCTGGTCGATGTCGGTGGCAATGACGCCGGTCGTTAGGTTTTGCAGGAGCGTTTCATTGTAAATCCGGGCGTTTTGCACTTCCGTGAAAAGCTGGGCGTTATCGATAGCTACGGCCAGTTGCCCGCATAAAACCTGGAGGGCATTCTGTTCGGCCGCTCCGTAAATTCGTCCGGAACTTCTGGGTCCCAGCAACATGATGCCGGCCAGATGCTCGCGCGCAAAAATTCCCACGGCTACGGAGACGCCCAGTTCCTCCATTCTTCTGGTCAGGCGAACCACTTCCGCGGTTGACCTGATTCGGTATAATTCGCCTAGCACGACAGGTTCGCGATGGGTCTTCAAATAAAGGGTAATGGGATCCTGCACGTCTAAATAGCGCTTTTCCGCCGGTTCTTTGGAAAGAGACACGGCGTAGCTGGTCGTATATCCCTCCCGGCCCTCCACCAAAATTAATACACGCTCCGCCTGGACGGCATCGGCGATGGTGTCGCCAAAGCGTTGCAAGAGATCCGGCAACGTCGTGATGGAGGACAGAATCTGAGTCGCTTTACTGAGGGTGGCCCGGAAGTCGAGCTGTTGTGTACTAATAAAGAGGCGTTCGGCGAGGCGGCGCGAGACCCCGCGGGCCGGCGCCATGGCGAAGGCGACCACGATTCCTCCCGCGATATGGGCGATGGAGCGTGCGTCTCGCACCTGGGCGGCTCCGAGGACGTTCTCGACCAGCCACCAAACGAAACCATAAAGCGCCAGCAGATACAGAGTGAGAAGCGAATAGGAAATGAGCCGTCGCAGAAGGAGGCCCACGTCCATGATCTTCCGGGTTGCGATCCCGTATCCGATAATGAGGCTAAAAAGAACCGCACGGAGCGGTGCGAACCATACCAGGTGCGAAGGATCGATCACCAGAGCGAGACCGGTTGCCAGCAGAATCGTTCCAATGGTGACACCGGCTGCGATCAAAATGAAGGTAAGCTCGAGCCCTTCGCCGCCGCCGGCTCTCTTGGCATCGCGCGCGTACTTAAAAATGACGGTCAGCCCCATCGCAGCCAGGGCCGAGAAATAAAAGATTTGGCCGGGCACCCAGTAGATGGGCGAGGGGGTCGTTCCTCCGTTAAAATGCGAAAACTGCGTGCCAATCAGGAACAGCCTCGTCTGACAAAACGCCGCCAAGGCCGCAGCGGTTATCAGCCATATCCTAGATTCGGCCAGGATATCCTTCCAGCGCTCGCGGCTCTTTAATATGCTAACGCGAAGAAGATTGAAGGCGGCTAGCACGAGCACACCGGCGGAGGAGGCCGCCCGAATGGAGAAAGCCGCAGTGAGGGCGTCTCGCGCACCGATTGCGTGATATATGCTGGCCAGCCATGCGCTGATCGTAAACGACAGTAACAAAAAAGCCTGGTTCGATCGTCGTCTCGGATTGGCTTGAAAGACGACGAGCCCGAGTCCGATTTGAAGAAGGAGTGCGGCGAGGATCGGAGTCGTCGCGTTATTCATCAGTGATATCCGTTCGCCCGGTTGACTACGAGACTGCTGGCGCTTCCCCCGATTCCTCGAACATTAATGAGAACCCAATCTACCTTCATACGGCGGGCTCTCTTCGGTACGAAATCGAGATCGCAGCGGGGATCCTCCACTTCGTAGTTGGCCGTAGGCGGCACAATCTGATCGCGCATGCTCAGGGCACAGGCGGCTACTTGAAAGGGGCCGCCCGCCGCCAGCGCATTGCCAGTCACACCCTTGATAGAGCTAACGGGAAGAGAAAAGGCACGCTCGCCAAAGACTTTTTTAATGGCATCCACTTCAATGGCGTCCAGCAGGGGATGGCCGGGACCGTAGGCAGATATGTAATCTATAATAGAAGGTGACCGGCTGGCGTTGGCCAGGGCCGTCAGCATGGAATCCTCCAAGCCGGAGCCTGGGCGTTTCTGATTCAGGTCCCGTTGTTTCCCGTAGCCGCAGATCTCCAAGTAGGCCCTCACACCCCGGGCTTCGGCTCGCTCAAGGTTTTCTAAAACGAAGACGCCCGCACCCTCCGAGATGACGCCCGTATCACGTTCCAGGTCAAAGGGTCTGCTGGCTCTCTCCGGTTCGTCATTTCGATAGGAACTCAATCCGCTCGCGATAAAACTGGACATGGTCAGTGGAGTAATGGGGGCGTCGGCCCCTCCCGCAATGGCGATGTCGGCTTCGCCTGATCGAATCAGGGCGGTCGCGTCCGCCAGGGCATCAAGGCCGGAGGGGCAGGCGGATGAAACGGTGGCGGCACGGGCCGACGCGCCGATGCGGTCGGCGATGGCGTTGGCCGCGGCCTGCGGGATGGAGGCAGCTGAGGACGTGGTGGGCGCGCGATTGGGGCCGTTTTTCTGCAACGAGTCGTAGACGCGTTCGATCACATCGATCGCGCTCGTGCTGACCCCGATAACGACCGGGGTCGGACTGGGTAGTTCGAGTTTATCCGGATCCAAGCCGGCATCGCGCAGAGCCATCATACTCGCGGCAAAGGCCAGCTGCGTGTGCCGCGCCATGCGGTTGGGCTTCCAGACTGGCTCAATGTACTCGAGTGGATTAAAGTTTTTTACTTCCCCGGCAATGCGGCTCTTGAACTCGCTCGCATCGAAAAGAGTGATCGGTCCAATACCGCTTTGACCCGCTAGGAGCGATCGCCAGAACGCGTCCAGTCCGATTCCGTTAGGCGCGAGGATGCCCATGCCGGTGATAACAACCCGGTTGCGTTTTATCATCTCTCGCCTTTCGGGAAAAAAATGCCTTTCAGCGGCAGGCGCGAGCGGCGCGGCCGAAGGTTACGGGCGGAATATCCGGAAATTTTGGCGACCACTATTCGATCACACGGCATTCTAAGCACTAGATTGAGTCGAGTCATTATATATATACGCGCCGTTATTTCGGGAGTATTCACCAAAGACGCAACTTATTCACAAGTTGCAGCTTGCGCGCCAATTAAAATCGTTCAGCATGCCCGCGGATGGTGCAGCTCGACTTTTCCTTTTGTCCCCTCGCACGACCTGCGGCACGCCGTTAGCTGTTACCGCCATCGATACCCCATGACCGCGTTGCTTGAATTGCCTCAAATCCTCGTGATCGACGACGAACTGGGCCCACGCGAGAGCCTGCGCATGTTGCTCAAGCCCGAATACAATGTGGCGACGGCCGATTGCGTCGAAGTCGGGATCAAGCTCCTGAAAGAAAAACATCCCGATACCATCGTCATGGATATTCGCATGCCGGGGATGACCGGGATCGAGGGGCTGCGCCGCATCCGCGAGATCGATCCACACCTTTCTGTTATTATGTTAACCGGTTTTGGCGCGCTTGAGACGGCCAAGGAGGCGCTGCGGCTGGGCGCCAACGATTACATCAGCAAGCCGTTCGACGCCGGCGAAATGCGCGAAGTGATTAGCCGCAACGTCGAGCGGACCCGCCTGCAACGGGCCGGCGAGAGCGCTGCTTCCGAAATAAAGGAGCTGAATAACCGACTGCTCAAAGAGCTCGCGCAAAAGGAACGTCTCGCTTCGTTAGGCCAGGCTTCCGCTGAGTTCGTGCACGATTTGGGCAACCCTCTCACCATCGTCTGGGGCTACGTGCAGCTGCTCGCACGCAAGCTGGAAAAGACGGAAAATGGTGGAGCCGCCGAGAATTCGGCCTCCATCAAGGAATTGAATATTATCGAGCAAAATGTGCGCATGTGCCGCGACCTGCTCACCATGTGGCAGAGCTACGGCAGCGTGGAAGCCTCGCCCCATAAGCCGGTGTCCGTTTCCGCGATCGTGCGGGAAGTCATCAAGGGCGTGGAACCCATGGCCACCGAGAATGGAGTCGAATTCAAAGCGGCCGTTTGCCCGGACGCCTGCACTCTCACGGGCGACAGCGTCCAGATCAATCGCGCCATCCAGAACGTCATTATCAATGCGCTGCAAGCCGCCACCGAAAACAAGGGATCGGTTTCGGTTTTCTGTACTCACGGGGACTTCTATGTCGACATCTGCGTGCAGGACACCGGTTCCGGTATTTCTCCCGCGCAAATGAGCAAGATCTTCGATCCCTACTTTACGACCAAGCAGGGCAAGAGCGGAACCGGTCTCGGCCTCTACATTACGAAGAAAGTGGTGGATGATCATAACGGCTCGATCAAGGTCGATAGTACGCCTGAAGCCGGAACGACTTTCACGATCCGTCTCCCCCTGCTCAATAACTGAGCGGCGCGAAGTTTTTCGGGGATTAACTTGTCAGTCCCAACGCGGAGGGTTTTGCTCAGCCCGTGTCCGCCCGTTATCGAGTCGCTCCGCTCTTTCTCATTCGCATGGCAGGCGTTCCTTTCGACGCGATCGATAGCCTGGCAACGCCCGGAACCATTTCGCTGGCTCGAGAGTTAACGATTGCGCGGTCCGTCAGGGCCGAGGCCAAGGTCGTCGTCGAGCAATCGTTCCGTTCGGGTGAGCGTCCCTTTTCGGAGAAAGCGTATCGCGCCTTGCGCGTGGCCGTTCGCGCCGACAAGCCGCCAGTAGCCGTTTCGGGCGAGCAGCCTCCCGCCTTCGTGAACTACGCAGCGGCGGCCGGCGCGGTCGCCGCACTGGAAGCGAAGTTGGCAGAGGCGCTTGCCTTGGAGCTGTCGGCCGCCCGCGCCGCTCTTCTGGAAGCGAGCCGGAATTTTCTCGTAAAGTACCTGGTCTTCGGGGCAGACGGAGCCCGCGCCATATTAGCCGGGCACATGGCCGCTCATTCCAGAAATGCCGCGCTGCCTCTCCGCAATAAGTCGGCGCGGAAAATCGAGCAGACGTTGCTGCTCTATCTGCAACGCGTCGCAACCAAGAACGATACATTCAGCGAATTCGGCCCATCCGGTTGGGGCACTGTAGTGGTCGGAAAGACGGGGGTTTCCATCGACCCGCACAACGGGATCGATGCTCGTGAGGTCTATCTGGAACGATGGACCGCCCACGCTATGGCTGCAGCCATGAACCGCGATCCGGACGTGCAAACCGAACTGAACGGTCGCAGCATGCAAGTCCCGGCGCTCGAGCCGCACGCTTTCGCAACGCTGTTGGCAGATGTGCAAAGATGGAATGATGGGCCCGTTCGCTCGCTCTGGTCGTCCACGCTGCAATCGGTCGCCCAATTGCCGGCTCGCTTTGCCTCTGCCGAAGATGCGGCTACGCGCATTCAGATTTTGAATGAAGCGAGGTCGCGCCTTGAGGCGATTGGTGCCACGCGGGGTGCGAGTGATCGATTTCTCTATTCAGCAACGAATCCGATTGGCGAAGAATGCATGCGGCAGACCGGGTTCGAGGTGAGCGAATCGTTGATCGAACAGGTCAGCTTGGAAGCGGCGCCGTGGATTGATCTCTGGCGCGATTCCTACGCCTTTGTTGCCAGCCGGGTCGCCGCGGGTCTGCGACAGGTCTTCGAGAAAGCTGGGCCGAGCAATGGCGCCCTGCCCTTGCCCAAATTTTTGCAGGCTTGTGAGACGGCCAAGGTATCCCTCACCGGGCCCGGTCTGGTCGCGCTCGCAGCGCTGGCTTTCCAGGAAGTTAAAGCCGCTTTTCGCGAACGCCTCCGGCCGCACGCTGGCCAGGAGATTTATGATCTCACGGTCGATGACTGCCACATCGTTCGGAATAATTTTAAGTACCCGCCTTTCGACGAATACACTTATCCTTCGGCTGATTTGCAAATCGCCGCCGCTTCCGTTGCGGCGGTGGAGGCGGGTCACTCGGAGTGGGTGGTCAGCGAACTGCATCCGCCTGTCGCCTTGCTCCATCACGGGGTTTACTGGGGATGTCCGGATAAGAATAAGATCAACCAAGCCTTCGCCAGCACGGTGTTTAGTAAACCGAATTTTCATTTCGGCTTTTTCGCAGCCGATTTTACATCGCACACGGCCGTGCGCATTTTTGATGCGCTGCCCGAGCTTTCCTATTTCGTGGCGCCGCAGCGGGGGAACCCGAAGTGGAAGACCATTCCTCCGGATGCGGCGGAAGTTTACCTCGATGGCGCGACAGGTGACGTTTGTGTGCGCCAACAGCAATCGCACGAATGTCTCGGCTCCTTTGCCCGCGCCTGGATAATTCCATTAGGCTTTCATCCGTTCCAGTTCGGACTCGCGCCGCACACGCCGCGTTTACGCTGCGGCCGCGTCGTGGTACAACGTCGCACTTGGACCGTGCTGACCGATGAAGTCCCAGCCGGCTCGTATGTCGGTATCTCAACTGACCTTGTCATGGCCATGGAGCATCTTCGCGCGAGCAAGGATTGGCCTCGCTATATTTACATTCGCCCAACCGAACAGGCCTTGCGCCGGAGCGGCGCGGAAGGGCGCGACAAGGATACTAAACCTGTCTTCATCGATCTGGAGAGTTACTTGTTCCTGGAGATATTTCATCGCTGGCTGGTCAAGGCTGGCGAACTCGAGGTGACGGAAATGCTGCCCACTCCTGACCAGCTGCTCTGGCAGGAAGCGGACGGCCGCCGTACTTTTGAATTGAGAACGTTGATCGTACCCGGCTCATGAAAATCATCGCGGTGGCCAACCAAAAAGGGGGTGTCGGTAAGACGACAACTTCGGTCAACCTCGGTGCCGCTTTGGCCGCGCTCGATCAGCGCATTCTTTTGATCGATCTCGATCCGCAGGGCAACGCCACCAGTGCTCTCGGGATGCAGGAACTCGAAGGGGAGAGTCTTTACGATGCGCTGGTGGGCGACGAATCCATCGTGCAGAAAATTTTTCCGACGCGCTTGTCCGGCCTCTTTCTCGTCCCGGCCGATCTCGATTTGGCCGGCGCGGAGATAGAAATCGCCCGAAGCGAAAATCACCTGACGCGCCTGACCGAAACTCTGGCCGTCCTGCGCGCGGATCAGACTTTTGATTTCATTTTGATCGACTGCCCGCCTTCGCTCGGAATTCTCATGACGAACGCTTTAGCGGCGGCCGATGAAATTTTGACGCCGATTCAATGCGAATATTTCGCTTTGGAAGGTTTGGTCAAGATTGTTCGCGTAGTGGAACAGGTGCGGTCTTCCGGGGCCAACCCGCACGTCGAAATTGCCGGTATTGTCATGACCATGTTCGACGGGCGGACCAACCTGAGTCCGCAGGTAGTCGCCGAAGTGCGGTTACATTTCGGCGAGCGCGTCTACCGAACCATTATCCCCCGGACGGTGCGTTTAAGTGAAGCGCCCAGTTTCGGAAGAACGATCATGGAATACGATGCGTCCGGCGGCGGAGCGCGTGCCTACCGCCAGCTAGCCGAAGAATTTCTCGAGCGGCATGGCGTCGCCCTGAAATAACTTTTCGACGCCGGCCTTGCAGCATGTTCACTTGAACATTGACGCCCCCCGGTTGAAACTGACCGAGGTTATGGAGCTGCAAACCAAATTAGGGATTTTGGCCGATGCCGTCAAATACGCCGCCTCTTGCGCCAGCGGCGGTTCCATCCTTCGTCCCTCTTGCGGCAACCGGATGAAGAAGCGCGCGCCCGGGAGTACGCCCATTTTGTGAGTGACTTGCGTGTGGCTCTCGCGGCAGCGGCCTGAGATTTTGCTTTCGCTGTGAGCGCAGGCTGATAAGGTCCCGCCATGTTCGGGCATCACCACCCCCATCACCTGCATGTTAGCGGTGGGCTTTTGCTCGATTAGTGTTACTAACTAAAAACGAGCCTGAGACCCGCGCCCCGAATGGTTCGCGGGTTTTTTATTTCCAAAATGAATCTTGATTATTCCAAACTGAATGGCGTTGTGCCGGCGGTCGTGCAGGACGCGGAGAGTGGTCGCGTCCTCATGGTCGGTTTTATGAATGAAGAGGCTTTCCGGCGGACCGTCGATACTGGCCACGTCACATTTTTTAGCCGTTCGCGCAACACGCTCTGGATGAAAGGCGAAACTTCCGGGCATCGTTTGGTCGTGCGGGAAATCGCCACCGATTGCGACCAGGATTCAGTGCTCGTGCAGGTTGAGGCCATGGGGCCGGGCGTTTGTCATGAGGGCTATCAAAGCTGCTTCTATCGAAAGCTGGAAGGCGATCGCTGGGTCGAGCGCGAGTCCCCGACTTTTGACCCCAAAGCTGTCTACGGAGGTGTGAAATGAAACTGAAGCTGGGGATCCCCAAGGGCAGTCTGGAGCAGACGACCATCGAACTTTTTGGCAAAGCCGGGTTCGATATCCGCACGAGCAGCCGCTCTTATTTCCCGACCATCGATGATCCGGAGATCGAGTGCATGCTCATCCGGGCTCAGGAGATGGCCCGCTATGTCGAAGATGGCGTTCTCGACGCCGGTCTCACCGGCCGAGATTGGGTGGAGGAAAGTGGCGCCCGGGTCGAAACGCTGTGTGATCTCATCTATTCCAAGCAGAGCTTCGCCAAAGTCCGCTGGGTGCTGGCCGTGCCCGAGTCCTCCAACTTTAATTCCGTGCAGGACCTCGAAGGAAAAATTATCGCCACCGAGCTGGTCGCTACGACCCAGCGGTATCTGGCGAAAAACGGAGTGAGCGCCAAGGTGGAGTTTAGTTGGGGAGCGACCGAAGTGAAACCGCCTGTGCTGGCCGATGCCATTGTGGAAGTCACGGAGACAGGCTCGTCGCTCCGGGCCAACAATCTTCGCATCCTCGAAACCGTGCTCGAATCGAATACTCTGCTGATTGGGAACGTCGCTTCCATGCAGGAAGAGTGGAAGCGTCGCAAGCTGGGTGATATCCGCATGCTGCTGGAAGGCGCTATCAACGCCTTTGGCAAGGTTGGGCTTATGCTCAACGTGCTTCGGGCCGATCTCTCCCTGGTTCTGGGAATTCTGCCGGCCTTGAAAAACCCCACCATCTCGCAACTGAGCGATGAGAAATGGGTGGCCATCAATACTGTGTTGGATGAATCCACCGTTCGTGAAATTATCCCGCGACTGAAAGAGGCCGGCGCCCAGGGGATCGTGGAGTATCCCCTGAATAAGATCATCGTGTAGTGCCATGATTCGGGTTCTTTCATCTGGCGCGGCCGGCGAACTCTTTACCCGGAAAGCCGCGCGATTCGATGAGGCGCAAGCGGTGGTGCGCCAGATTATTGACGAGGTGCGCGCGGAGGGCGATCGCGCCTTGCTTCGATATGCACAGAAGTTTGACGGTTTTGAGGGTGCGTCGTTTTTAGTGCCGGCGGCCGACCTGGCTGCGGCCGAGGCTCGCATGAGCGTGTCCTTGCGCGAAGCGGTCAAGGTTGCCGCGAGCAACGTGCGGGCGGTGGCCGAACGGCAATTGCCCAAGCCATGGGCGCTGGAATTATCTCCGGGACGGAGGATCGGACAAATAGTTAGGCCAGTTGAGACTGTTTGCGCTTATGTTCCATCCGGGGTTTACCCGCTCATCTCAACCTTGCTCATGACCGTGATCCCCGCGCAGGTCGCGAGCGTGCCCAATATTTGTGTCACGACTCCGCGCGCCGCCTCCGACATTCTGGGAACGGCGGGGCTGCTCGGCCAAAGAAATGTTTACCTTTTGGGCGGCGCCCACGCCATCGCCGCCTTCGCTCTGGGAACGGAGACCATCACGAAAGCTGATCGCATTGTCGGACCCGGCAATGTTTACGTGGCCGCCGCGAAAAAGCTGCTGGCGGGAGAAGTAGCTATCGATTTTGTGGCTGGTCCCACGGAAATTCTGATCATCGCGCGGGAGGGCCATCCAGCGTGGATGGCCGCGGATATGCTGGCCCAGGCTGAGCACGACGCTCAGGCCAGCGCCGTTTTGTTGACGACTTCCTCCACGCTCGCCCGGCAGGTGGCTGAGGAAATTGAAAAACAGTTAGGCGATCTTCCGACGGCTTCCGTAGCTCGCCAGGCAATCGAGCGAAACAGCGCCATCGTATTGGTCGATTCCGTGGATGAGGCCGTGGCCTTGAGTAATCAATACGCGCCGGAGCATTTGAGCATCGACCGGGCGGATCTGCTCGAAAAGATTGCGCACGCCGGCAGCGTTTTCATTGGTCCGAACAGTCCGGAAGCCGCCGGTGATTATGCGAGCGGCCCAAATCACGTGTTGCCCACAACGGGGGCGGCCCGTCAGCGCGGCGGTTTGTCCGCCTCTGATTTTGTGAAAGTCATCTCCACGCAAGAGTTAAGCAGTGATGCTTTGCGAGGGCTTGCGCCAGTCATCACAACTCTGGCGCGAGCGGAGGGGTTGGAAGCTCACGCTCGCTCGGTGGAGGCGCGGTTGCATGAATGATTGGCTACGACCCCGTCTGAGTGTCGAGCGCATGGCGGCTTACTCTCCGCCGACGGCTGATCGCGAAGAGAAACTGCGTCTCGATTTTAACGAAAATACGGTGGGTTGTTCACCTGCCGTGATCGCTGCACTGCGCGAGCGGCTGAGCGCGGATCGACTGGCTGTCTATCCGGAATACGCCATGGCCCGGACCGATCTGGCCGCGCATTTCGGCGTTGGTGTGCCCGAGATGCTGCTAACGAATGGAACGGACGAAGCCATTCAAATCGTTGTCAACACCTTCGTCGACCCGGGCGATGAAGTTCTTCTGCTGCAGCCCTCCTACGCCATGTATCGCTTTTACGGCGAAGTGGCGGGAGCTCGCATTCGGCCTGTGCCGTATCGCGAGGGGACGCTGGCTTTTCCCCTTGAAGAATTGCTGGCGGAAATCGGCGATCGCACACGGGCGATCTTCATCTCCAATCCCAATAATCCGACCGGCACCGCGATTGAGGCGGCGGGAATCGAGCGAATTCTGGCGGCCGCGCCCGGCGCGGCGGTTTTGCTGGACGAAGCCTACTTCGAATTCTTCGGCATGAGCGTTTTGCCCCTCATCGGGCGTTTCCCGAATCTTTTCGTTAGCCGAACATTTTCCAAGGCTCACGGCATGGCGGGCCTGCGCATCGGTTGTCTTTTCTCGAACACGCGTAACCTCGAGATGGTGCACAAGGCACAATCTCCTTATAGCGTGAACGTGCTGGCCGCTCTGGCCGCGCGCGCCGCCATCAGTGACCCTGCCTATGTGACCAGCTACGTGCGCGAAGTGCGGGCGGCGCGCGAGCTTCTGTATGCGGGGTTGGAGAAGCTTCAAATTCCGTTTCATCGAAGCGAAGGGAATTTTGTCCTAATTCAAGCGGGCCGCCGTTCGCTTGAACTCCAGGATAAACTTCGTGAGGTGGGAATACTGGTGCGCGATCGAAGTCACGAAATAGCGGGGGCGGTGCGCGTGACCGTGGGAACGCGTGAGCAAACCAGCCGGTTTCTGATGGAACTGGAGCGAATCTGGGATGGGAAAGGATGTCCCTCGACGCCGGGGAAGGCCGTATGACCGCGCAGTCCATCCTCGTTTTCGACATGGACGGAGTGCTCGCAGAAGTGGGCGAATCCTACAGCGCGGCAACCGTGGCGACCGTTCAACATTTCACCGGGGAGATTGTGTCCCGCGAACGAATCGAAGAATTCAAAGAGGCGGGCGGATGGAATAACGATTGGGCTCTCTCCCATCACTTGATTCAGGACATCGGGTCAAAGGATGTAGCCTACAAGGATGTACTGGCGGTTTTTCAATCTGTTTTTCTCGGCCAGAACAACGATGGGTTAATCCTGCGGGAAAAATGGATTCCGGCTAACGGATTGCTGGAGCGCCTTCGGGAGAAGTATGAGTTGGCTATTTTCACGGGCCGGCCCCGCGCGGAAATAGAGCCGACCCTCGCGCGTTTCGCTCCCGCAATTCCCTGGGCCGTCATCATCGCCGATGAAGAAGTGGCCAGGGCCAAGCCGGCCCCGGATGGATTGTTAGCCATCGCCAACGCCTACCCCAAAGCGAAACTAACGTATATCGGCGATAATGTGGATGACGCACGGAGTGCCCGTACGGCGGCGGTTCGTTTCATTGGGGTGGCCGATTTGGCCAGCGCCCGTCGCGCGCGGTTGCTGCAGGCGGAAGGCGCCGTGGCGGTAGTGGCTGATGTGAATGCCCTGGAAGGAGTTTTATAATGAGAGACGCGATTATCGAACGAAATACGAAGGAGACGCGCATCTCCGCCCGTCTCGTCCTGGATGGCCAGGGCAAATACGACATCGCCACGGGAATCCGATTTCTCGATCACATGCTCGAGCTTTTCACGAAACACGGCGGGTTCGATCTCCGCCTGCAAGCCTCCGGAGATCTCGATGTCGATCAGCATCACACGGTCGAAGATGTCGGCATTGTCCTGGGCCAACTTTTTACGGCAGCTTTGGGAGACCGGGTCGGAATCAATCGGGCCGGCTATTTCGTTCTGCCCATGGACGAAACGCTAGCCGTGGTGGCGGTCGACCTGGGGGGACGCGCCGCCATGGTTTACGACGATCGCGTGCGAACGCGCAAGGTCGGCGACTTGTTAGTCGAGCTTCTGCCCGATTTCTTCGAGGGATTTGCCCAACACGCGCGGGCTAACATTCATCTAAAAATCATGCAGGGCCGGTCCAGTCATCACAAAATAGAGGCACTCTTCAAGTGCTTCGCGCGCGCCATGCGTTACGCTTGTTCGCGGGATGAGCGTTTGAAGGATCAGTTGCCTTCTACCAAAGGGCTCCTGTGATCGGCGTTTTCGATTATGGGGCGGGCAACCTCCGTTCCGTCCAGAATGCTCTCGAAGAGATCGGTGCTCTTTATGAGATCGTGCAGGATGGCAAGGGACTGCAGCGTAGTTCGAAAATTATTTTGCCTGGCGTTGGGCACTTCGGCCAAATGATGAGGGCGCTCGACCGGGCGAATGTGCGCGAGACGCTCGGGGAGCGGATGGGCGCCGGGGTCCCCTTCCTGGGAATATGTCTGGGACTGCAGGCCTTGTTTGAACGAAGCGAAGAAGCCCCGGAGGCATTGGGTCTCGGAATCTTTCCCGGACAAGTGACGCGCTTTTCCGAACCGGTACGAGTGCCACACATGGGGTGGAGTGATGTCAGGTTGACACCTCACTCGCGTCTCTTTCCGGAACCGGTTACGAACGCCTTTTTCTATTTCGCGCACAGTTATTTTGTACCGGTAGGGGAGGGAAGCACGGCCATCTGCGACTATGGCGGTCCCTTCACGGCGGCTTTCGAACGAAACAATATTTTTGGTGTGCAATTCCATCCGGAAAAATCGAGTTCTCTCGGATTGGCCTTGCTGCGCCGGTTTATCGAGCTGCCGCACTGATGGGAGGCCGCGGAATGTTGACCAAGCGTATCATTGCCTGTCTCGACGTGGATGAGGGACGAGTCGTCAAAGGGATTAACTTTGTCGGGCTGGCCGATGCGGGCGACCCGGTGGAATTGGCCCAACGCTACAACGAGCAGTCCGCCGACGAGCTGGTCTTTCTCGACATCACGGCTTCGAGCGACGGGCGCGCCATCATGGCCGACCTCGTGGCGCGCACGGCGCGTCAGGTCTTTATCCCGCTGACCGTGGGCGGCGGCATTCGATCCGTGGCCGACGCGCGCCAAATTTTACTGGCCGGGGCGGACAAGGTTAGTATCAACACGGCGGCAGTGCGTCGCCCGCGGTTGATCACGGAACTACAGGAGGAATTTGGATCGCAGGCGGTGGTCATTGCCATCGACGCGAAACGTAATTCCGTCGGTGGCTGGAATGTTTACACGCGGGGCGGGCGCAACGATGAGGCGTTGGACGCGGTGGAATGGGCGCGGCAGGCGGCTATCCTGGGAGCGGGCGAGGTTCTTCTCACCTCCATGGATGCAGACGGCGTGCGGAGCGGCTTTGCCTGCGATCTGACGCGCGCCATCTCGCGTGCGGTCAATATTCCCGTGATCGCCTCAGGGGGAGCGGGAAAGCCGGAAGACTTCGAACGTGTCTTCAACGAGGGAGAAGCAGATGCTGCCCTGGCTGCTTCCATCCTGCATTACGGAGTTTATACGGTGAGTGATTTGAAACAATTCCTCCATGACCGCGGTGTCCCGGTGCGGAGGACCCGGTCATGATTCTGCCGTGCATCGATTTGATGGACGGAGTGGTCGTGCAATTGGTGCAGGGTCGGGAGAAAGCCCTGGAAGCGGGAGAGGCCGGCGCCATGCTCGCGAAGTTCTCCGATTTTGCCCAAGTCCAGGTGATCGACCTCGATGCCGCCATGGGCAAGGGGTCGAACGAGGAGATAATCAAACAGCTGGCTGGGCGGGGCGGTCTGCGGGTGGGCGGAGGTGTTCGCACGGTGGAGAAGGCGCGGCGTTTGACTCGATTCGGCGTGGAAAAGATTATCGTTGGAACAGCCGCCTTTTGCGCGAGCGGGCCTAACGAAAGTTTTTTGCGGGAACTGAATGCCGCGATTCCGACGAAAAACATTCTGCTGGCCCTGGATTCGCGGGACGAACGAATCGTCGTGCGTGGTTGGCAGGAATCCTTGGACATGACAGCCACCGAAGTGATCCAGCAGCTCGAACCGTATTGTGGAGGCTTTCTCTGCACCTACGTGGACAAGGAAGGGATGATGCAAGGCACGGATCTCGACTGGTTTCGCTCGTTGCGACAGGCTACCGCCCATGAGATTACCGCGGCCGGTGGCATTACCACGTACGAGGACGTTAGGGCGCTGCAGGCAATGAACATCCATGCCGCGCTTGGCATGGCAGTTTATACCGGCCGCCTCGACCTCGAACGACTGGCCGCGATGCAGGCCTGAAGTGGCATCGGCATCCGGCCGATGAATCAGGACATCGGCTGGAACCCGATGCGGCCCTTTACGGTTTGGGTGAAGCCGAGGCGGACGCCGCCGGCGAGGACGAAGCTGCCGCCGCAGCCTCTGCCTTGGCGGCCCGTTTCGCGGCCCGCTTTGTTTTCCGCGCTTCTTCTGCCGCCTTCTCCTGCTCGGTGAGTGGTCCCACCTTGACCATCTTGGCCATCAACGTTCCATCGGCCTCCTTCCAATACGACCCGCGCACTTCTTCCTTCTCCACCACATCTTTTATGGTCCCCGACGCGGTCCCCTTGGAGATGGCGCTCTGGTCGGAAATCTTGAAGACGCGTGTTTTACCCTTCCCTGCGATGGTAAACGTTTTCGCCTTGGCGTCGACGGCCGAGATCATGCCGTGAAAGGGAATGACACGGACCATCTTGGCTCCCGGCGAAGGTGATGGCTTGGCCGTGGCGGTCGCGCTGGCAGTGGGGGATGGAGTGGCTTTCTTTTTCGCGAAAGTTTGCGACACGGGCAACACTCCGAGGAGGATTGCGATAAGGCAGCTAAGAGCGGTTAGGTGGGAAGTGTGTTTCATACGATGGATGAGAATTCTGTGGGTTTGATACGGCCGACGTGCGTGCGCCTCGAGCGATTAAACTTGTGGCCTGATAATGCTTTAGCAAGTCGCTCGAAGGCATGCAAGCATGAGCGCGCCCCGATTGGTTGATCCCTCGCAGGGGAAGGCTGGGTATCTCAGCGAACTCGAATGAGCCGAACACAATCGTTACCGCCATCATCCAGGGAAAAATCAGGCCGATGGCAAACCCTCTGGAATCGGGGCTGGCTTCCCGCTTTGCTCTTGTTGGTGGCGACTGCCATCGCTTACCAGCAAATAATCCATCTCGGATACATCTGGGACGACGATTACCACGTCACGCTCAACCCGACCTTGAGGGACCTGCACGGACTCTGGCGGATCTGGTTCGAGATAGCGGCCACTCCTCAGTACTACCCGCTCGTCCACACTACTTTTTGGCTGGAGTATCATTTGTGGGGGCTCAACCCCATCGGTTATCACACAGTCAACGTTGCCTTGCACGTCCTGGGCGCGATCCTGCTTTGGCGCGTCTTGTTGCAATTGCGCATACCGGGCGCCTGGCTGGCCGCCGCCATTTTCGCGGTCCATCCGGTAGAGGTCGAATCGGTTGCCTGGATCACAGAGCGGAAAAATGTCCTGTCTGGTGTTTTCTATTTTGCGGCGGCCCTCGCTTATCTACGCTTCGTCGCCGGGCGCGAAGTCGCTCCGAGCTGGCCTCGCCCGATCCTTTACTTCGCGTCGCTCCTCCTGTTTTCCCTGGCCTTATTGAGCAAGACAGTGGCCTGTTCGTTACCGGCGGCGTTGCTGCTCATCTGCTGGTGGAAGACCGGTCGGATAAGGTTGAGGGACATCACTCCCTTGCTCCCCTTCGTCGTCATCGGCTTCGGCTTTGGGCTGGGGACTGTTTTGATCGAAAAATATCACGTGGGGGCGGAAGGTGTGCCCTGGTCGCTCACGTTTTTGCAGCGCGTCCTGATTGCGACGCGAGCTTTGTGGTTTTACGCCGGTAAACTTTTCTGGCCGGCCAAGCTCACCTTCATTTATCCGCACTGGGATATTGATCCTCATGCGGTGGTCCAGTGGCTCTTTCCTCTGGCCGCCGCGGCGATCGTCGCCCTCCTTTGGTGGTTGCGCGCGCGCCTTGGGAGAGGGCCACTGGCGGCAGTCCTTTTCTTTGCCGTGACGCTGGGGCCGGCCCTCGGCTTCTTCAACGTCTACCCATTTCGTTATTCGTTCGTGGCCGATCATTTCCAGTACCTGGCCAGCGTGGGTCTTATTGTTCTGGCGGCCGCTGGATTGAACCGGCTGCCGCGATTTGTTCCAGCTCTCTTGCTGGCCGGGTTGATCGTCCTGACCTGGCGTCAGGTTGGCGTCTATCGTGACCTAACGAGTTTGTGGCGCGATACCGTCGAGAAAAATCCCGCGTCCTGGATGGCCCGGGATAATCTCGCCATCGCTTTGTTGCGCAGCGGGAAAGGGGACGAAGCCATGGTCCATTTGCGCCAGGCTCTGCAATTGGATCCTAATAATGTGGAGACGCAAAGTGACGTCGCTTCCGCCCTTTTGCAGAGCGGGCAGGTCCAGGAATCGTTCCCTTTTTTAAAGCGGGCACTGGAGATCGAGCCGAACCGCGCCGCCGTGCATTACAATCTGGCGAGCGCGCAGATGCAGACCGGATTGGTGCGCGAGGCTACAGGGGAGCTGCGGAAGGTCGTCGAGATCGACCCGACCAATGTTCCTGCCTACAGCCTTCTGGGGAACGCTCTTTTACAAGCGGGCCGGGCCGATGAGTCTTTGCCCCCGTTGCAAAAGGCACTCTCGATGGACCCCGACTATGCGCCGGCTCATTTCAACCTCGCCAATACGCTGCTGCATTTAGGCCGCGCTGATGAGGCGGTGGCGCACCTGCAACAGGTGTTGACCCTCGATCCGGGCGATGCTGAAGCCCAGAAAAATATGGCGTGGGTTCTGGCCACCTGGCCGGAAGCGCGCATCCGCAATGGAGCCCAAGCCGTGGAACTGGCGGAAAGTGCAGACCGCCTGACGGGTGGGCGAAATCCGATCATGGGTACAACCCTGGCGGCCGCCTATGCGGAAGCCGGACGCTTTCCCGAAGCCATCAAGGCGGCCGAAGATGCTTTGCAGGTGGCTAACGACTCGGGCCTCGTCGCGCTGGCCGAGGCGCTGCGCGCGCACATCGCGCTTTATCGGTCCGGGCATCCGTTCCGGGACAATCGCCCGTCAACCAGTTCGAGCGGTGGCGATTAGCGCTAAACGATTGTCCGCTCATGAGTGGCAGCCCGAGGCTACGCCGCGACAGCCCTCACTCTCCGCTACCTTGCGAGCGGAGACTGGAGGTATGGGGATTCGAACCCCAGGCCTCGTCATTGCGAACGACGCGCTCTACCAACTGAGCTATACCCCCGAATCTGCGAGGGAAAAGTATCGAGGGGGCGCGGGATTCATCAAGTGAAAAGGCCGATCGACCGGATCGGGGGAAACCACGCCCGGCAGATTGCCGTTCCCCATCGGATCATCAGGCAAGCTCATGATCATGGCGCGTTTATAGCTCTTGTGATTAAAGACTTATGAAAAAGATACTTCTTATCCCGCTCCTTTTTGTGGCCACCCTGGCCGCCTCCGCCGCTGAAGTCCCGGAGGAAGCGGACATCAAGTCGATGACGGAGAGTTCGCTCCGCTCTTTCGGCAAGGCCGTGAAGAAGCAGGATTTCTCCGGGTTCTACGAAGACATCGCGTCGATCTGGCAGAAACAAACGACCGCGGAAAAGTTGCAGGCCTCATTCAAAGAGTTTCTCGGCAAAGGGATCGATCTTCCTTCGGTGGTCAAAGAAATGGAGCCCGTTTTTAATCACGCCGCGGAGATTGGTGCCAATGATGTGCTCATCATTAAAGGCTACTATCCGACGAAACCCAACCGGGTTGTATTTCAATTGAAATACCTGGAGGAAGAGGGCGATTGGAAACTCGTTGGCATCGACGTCGACCTCAAGGAGTAGGCCTGGCTCCGGGCCTGCCCGGTTCTATTCCGGTGTAACTTGCGTGCGCATGACGCGCACCTGCACATTTAAAGTCTGGTGTTTACGGCCTTTGAAGACACCGGAAAGCGGCGGGACATCGTAATAGTCTCGGCCGATGCCCACCTGCACATGCCGCTCACCCTCCAGCATATTGTTGGTCGGATCCAAGCCGACCCAGTGCCCGTTGGGTGAGAAAATTTCCACCCAGGCGTGACTGGCGGCGTTCCCGATCAGGGCCTGGTCGACGGTGCCATCGGAGTTGGCCGGAATAATATCGCTCTCTATATAACCGCTGACGTAACGGGCGGGAATGCCAGCACAGCGGCACACGCTGATCATGAGATGAGCGAAGTCCTGGCAGACCCCGCGTTGATGCTCGAAGAATTCCGCCACGGTGGTGCGCGCGGTCGTTACGCCGGATTCGTATCGAAAAGTTTCGAAGATGTAGTTGTTTAACTCATAAATGCTTTCCGCGAAGAGGCTCGCGGGAGGAAGGAGTTCGCTCGCCATTTGAGTGACTTCGGGCGTGCAGGAAATGAAATGGGAGGGTTGCAGGAAATCAAACAGTTCGCGCCGCAGTGGATGATGAAGCTGGCGGGCTTCGCTGATGGTCAGGTCAAGTCCGCTGAGTGCGTCGGTCCATTCATGGGTCACCACGTCCGAGACGGAGCGAACCACCAGATTGGTGTGGCGGAAGGGAATCGAAATGGTCTCGACGTAATTCCCAAAGTAATCGACGTAGGATTCGACCGGGACCTGCGGCTGAATGTAGGTGAAATGTTGCGAAACCTGCTGCCGGCCGGACTCCCGCGGTCGCAGACGGAGTTCGCTGAACGATTCCGTGGCTGCCTCCGGATAAGTGTACTCGGTGGTGTGTTCGATATGAAAAACCATGGCGAATGACTCGTTAGCGCAAAATATTGATGGCCTGGTGATAGAGGTAATGATCGGAAATGGCCGAGGAGAGGAGAGTCAGTTCACGCTCGTAGGTTTCCAAAAGGCGGCCGAGATCGGCCGTTTCCCCCTTGGCATCTGCGACGAAGTAGGGATCGAGTTCAAGAAAGTTGGTCTCGAATTTCAGGTGCTCGGCTAGTCGAGCAGGGGTGGTGGCTGCGTCCGTGGTGGCTGTGCGGAAGACCGAGGCGAGGGTTTCTTCGATCTTATTCACGCAGTAGAAAAGCGAGTGCGGCACCTGTGGGTCCTGCAAGAGCATGGTGGCGACGTTGCGCAGGAGGGGGCGAGTCTGAAAGCGGCTGCGGTAGGCGTAGAGCGAAGAAAGCATGCGCAGAAGCGCGTCCAGATTCGTATCGATCTGTGGCGCGAGGGCCGTTTCGTTCTGGCGCTTCAGGAAAACCTGACGCATGACGAGCACGATGGTGACCGCTCGTTCCACGTGCACGCCGAGGTTCCAGAACTGCCAGCCGTTGTCGCGCAGCATATGCTTTTGCACGGCGCCCGAGACGGCATCGAGCTGATTGAGGACGGCATCCTCCAACGCTATAGCGCTCTCAGCCGAGGTGGCCTGCACAAATTCTTTCTGGTCACCCACCCGATCGGTCAGGAGCAAATGAGCCAGGTTGAGTGCCAGCCACACTTCCGGCGCGACCGATTCACGGGTGGCCTGGGCGTTGGCGCGGCAATGCTCAATACAGCTGATCACGGAGGTGGCATTGCTGCGGTTCAGCAGAAGATAATAAGTTACGTTGCGCTGCTTGGCGGGAGAACGCTTGAAGTAATTCGAGACGTGGCCGGTAGCGCGGGCCAACGCTTCCCAAAGCGGAATCCAACTGCGGTCGTCGCGCAGGGCCGAGCCTTCCGTCTGGATCGATTGCAGCACTTTGACGATGCGCGTGGTGTTCTCCGCGCGCTCGACGTAGCGTCCCATCCAGTAAAGGCTTTCGGCCGTGCGGCTGCCTAAACTTAAACGCCGCTGACGTGTGGAAAATGAATCATCGACGCGCGCGTTTCTCGCGGCCGTGCCGCGCAAGATCCAAGTGTCCTTGATGCCACCGCCAAATCCGGTCGAGATGATGCGCGATTGGGGATCGGCCGCCACGCGAGTCAAGGCGCAGGGATATTCGGGCAGGGCGCGGTTACCCAATGTGAAGACTCGCAAGCCGGCATGTCTCGGACGGCCGTCTCCCGCAGCCGTGGGCAGGGTGTTGGCGGGGGCATACGCTTCCGCGACGAAGTTTTGCGGGTTTGTTTCAATTTGGAGTCGCAGGGCCGCGACCTCCTCATCGTCCAACTCGGCCGTCCGCCAAACACGCTGGCCCGGCACGGTGGCGACCGTGGCGATAAAGTAATCGCGCAGGTGATCGAGAACCTGCTGACATTGGTCCGGGTCGACGCAAAGGAGGCGGGGAATGACTGGCAGTTGGAGCGGTTCGTTCAGGTAAAAACGGGCGAGGCGCGGCAGGTAAGCGGCGAGGGCTCGGTTGTCGCCCAAGCCGGTGCCGATGGCGTTGGCCACGGCCACCGTACCTTTCCTCACGCACGACATGAGGCCAGGCACGCCACCGCTGGTATTGTCGTGCGCGACCGGGTCGATTCCAGAATCGCCGGTGCGCCGGTAGATCACATCGATCGGTTCGAGGCCCTCGATGGTTTTGTAATAGACACGACCGTAAAGCACCACCAGATCGCTCCCGGCCACGAGCGGAATGCCCATTTGGCGCGCCATAAAACTATCTTCGTAGTAGGCGTGCGTTTCTTCCCGAGCGGTCAAAGCAACAACCCGGGGCTCGGCTGAGCCGGACTGGGCGTAGCCGCGGAGCAACTCAAGCAGTTCGTTAGCGTAACCCGAAACGGGCGATACCTCGGCCAGTTCGAATAGTTCGGGGCCGGCCTGGCTCAGGACGGAGCGTGCCTGCACGGCATAGCTCGCGCCCAGGGGCCGCGAAACGTAATCATCGATCACCGTCCAGTCGCCGTTTTCGCCGCGCGCCAGGTCGAAGGCCGCGGCATGAACGTAAATGTTCGACGGAACTCTTACACCGACGGAGCCGCGCAGGTAGTTAGGGTCCGAGTAAATTATTTCAAACGGGATGATTCCGGATTTCAGAACTTCCTGTGAATCGTAGATATCCCGAAAAAAGGCGTTCCAAATAGCGACCCGCTGGATCAGCCCCCGCATGAGGATTTCCCATTCACCCGCTTCGATGACGCGCGGGAAAATATCGAACGGGACAATGTAATCGGAACGCTTTTCGCCGTATTGGTCGAACGTAATCCCGAGATCGCTCATGAGCCGCTCCGCCTTGGCGTTAACCTGGGAGAAGACGGGGCCGGACAACGCGCCGGTCAGTTTTTCATAAATTTTGCGGGCCTCGGCCGGTGCCGTCACCAGCTCGCTGCCGCCGCCAGGACTTTGCACCGGAGCCGATCCCTCGACGACGGGCCCGGCCGAGGCCGGCGTGGTCAATTCTTCGGGAAACGGTTCGATGGCAGCGGGCATGTCGATGGCTAACGCGGCTGCGTGAGATCGACGCCGGTCACATCATCCGAGACGACGACGAAGTTGCGCAGGGCGTGCTTGCCGAAAGTGGTGGTCAACGCCACATCCGCGGCGTCCCGCCCGGTCGCCATAAGAACACGCCCTATCCGCCGCGCATCGTGCCGCGCATCAAAAGTGTGCCACCGGCCTCCGAGGAACGCTTCGAACCAGGCGCTGAAATCCATGGCGCCATCAACGGGCACACCAAAATCTCCGAGGTAACCGGTGGCATAACGAGCGGGGATGTTCATGCAGCGGCAAAAGGTTACGGCCAGATGCATAAAATCCCGGCAAACTCCCCTGCGCTCCTCGTAGACGTCGAAGGCCGTCTTGTCGTCCCGGGCGAAGTGGTAGCCAAACGTGATGTGGGCATGCACCCATGTGCAAATGGCCTGGACCATGGGCCAGCCCGGAGCAGTCTGACCGAAGAGTTGCCAGGCCAGGTTGGTCAGTTTCTCCATCTCGCAGTAACGACTGGGGAGGAGGAACTGGAGCGTCTCGAAGGGCAGATCTTCAATGGGATGCTGCATCGCATCCGTCACGATCGGATCGGGTTGACCATCATCCTCCACCACGGCCTCACCGATCAACCGGATGATTCCGGGCGGGGCCACCATGCGGGTACAGCGATTACCGAAACCATCGGTGAAATGGTCCAGCGCCACGGAAGGCTCGGTCACCAGTGTTTCCTTTTGACGCACCAATCCGTCGCAGGAGGGGTGCATGGAAAGCATCAGGACCATGGGCGTCCGTGCCCAGACTTCGTAACTAATATCAAAACCAACTCTAATGAGCATGGGCGCCTTTCTTTTTTTAGCCTAACGAGTGAAGACGGTCTCCACGCGATCGAAGAATTCGTCAAAAAGCGGTCGATAAACAGGGTCGCGTTCTGGATGATATTGCACGCCGACCGCAAAAGGATAGTCCCGAAGCCTGACCTGCTCGATGATTCGATCGGCGCTGCACCAAGCCTCTACCTGTAAACCGTCTCCCAGTTGATCGACTGCCTGATGGTGTGAGCTGTTCACGTGGGCGAAGCGCGGCGGCCGCGTGTCCCGGCTAAACGAGAGTGGCTGGATGTTGGCCAGCCGTTGTTCGGGCAAATCGTGACCCGGAATATCGAGCAGCAGAGTGCCGCCCAGCGCGACGTTGAGAAACTGCATTCCTTTGCAGATGGCGAAAACGGGGAGCCCCTTCTCCAGCGCTTCATGCAGGACACGCGATTCCCATCGGTCGCGGAGCAGGTCGGGTTCTTCGAGGAGTGACGGGTCCGGGACCGGTTGTCGCAGAAACTCCGCGGAAACATCCGGTCCGCCCGTGAGGAGCAGGCCTTGGGCGTTTTTCAGCTCTGCTTCTGAAGAATGGGACCGTGCGTTAATTGCGCGCAAGGAGGGGCGCAAGGCGAAGAAGGAGGAAAAGTCCGCTTCGTCGCATTCCCGGATCCACGAAATCACGGTTGGCATGGCTAGGACTGACTCTGCCATTGTTTTTGGGTGCCGTTTTGCTGACGCTGTTCCTGGCTCGCGCCCGTCTGGTTGATGGATGATGCCACGATGGCCTCGCCCACCAGCGGCGGGTCGATGTAGGTCCGGAAGATGGCCTCGCCGATGTCGTTTAGCTGAAGTTGGATGTGGTCGATGGCGTCATGCAGACCGTGCGCATAAATATCTTCGATCTCGCTAAAGCACAGTTCGGAAAGTAACTGACCCGTAAATTTCTCCGCCGGGTTGGTGAAATGGCCCCGTTTGACTCCGGAAATTACGCGAAGGCTCCGATCGATCTCTTCCACACAATAGCGGACGGAACGGGGGACAGTAGCACTGAGGAGAAGCAGCTCGGTGACCAATTCCGGTTTGACCGCCGCGACGTAGGCGCGCTGATAAGCCTGGCGCGCGCTGCAACTCCGCAGCACTGCCGACCATTGCAGAGTTTCCACTTGTCCCTTGTCATCGGCTCGCCGGACGATGTGATATTTTTCATCGAGCACGCGCGATGTTTTGTCGGCCCGTTCGATGAACTTGCCCAGTTGGATGAACTCCCATCCTTCTCCGTGGGTCATGGAAGAATCGGTGATGCCTTGAAAGAGCTGGGAGACTTCTTTTATTTGTTGGAAGAACTCGTAGTGATTCCGCTGAAAAACCGCATCCGCGCCCTCCGAGGTAAACCAAAGATAAGAGCGGTTGATCTGCTCCCACATTTCTCCGGAGATGTCGGGGCGCGCCGTGCGCGCGTTCTCGCGCGCGGCCGAGAAGCAACTGACGATGGAGTTCGGATGTTCGCGCTCGAAAAGGAGAAAATTCGTTACGCTCATGCGCCCAATGTCACGACCGCTGGCCGCGTAGGCTTCATCCTCGCCCAGGGAAACCAGGATGGGGGACCAATCAGATTCCAGCTTTTGCGAATCGTCATAGGGCAGATCGAGCATGGCCTGGCTATTGACGTCGACGATGCGCGCGAGGTTTTCCGCCCGCTCCACGTAGCGACTCATCCAATAAAGGCTCTCCGCTACCCGGCTAAGCATGACCAGTTTCCTCCTCCAACACCCAGGTATCCTTGCTTCCGCCTCCCTGGCTGGAATTAACCACCAGAGACCCTTTAGTCAGCGCGACGCGGGTGAGGGCGCCGGGAATGATCGAGACGCGTTCGCCATAAAGAACATAAGGCCGCAGATCGACATGGCGGCCCTGCAGTTCCGACTTCACGACACAGGGTGAGCGGGATAATCCGAGGGTCGGTTGGGCAATGTAATTACGCGGGTTGGCCTTGATCAGATCGCGGAATTTCTCAATCTCTGCCGCGGAGGCGGCCGGCCCGATCAACATGCCATAGCCGCCGGACTCGTTAGCGGCTTTCACCACCAGTTTCGGCAGGTTTTCCATGATATAGGCGAAGTCTTTCGGGTCACTCGCCAAAAACGTCTGCACGTTCGATAGAATAGGTTCTTGATCGAGGTAATATTTAATGATCCGCGGGACCAGATGATAAATTACCTTGTCGTCGGCCACCCCGGTGCCGATGGAGTTGGCCAGGGAAACATTCCCCGCGCGGTAAGCGTCGACTAACCCGGCCACGCCCAGGCCGGAGTCTTTGCGGAAGACCAGCGGATCAAGAAAATCGTCATCGATGCGCCGATAAATCACGTCGACCAGGCGTAATCCCTTAGTCGTGCGCGTATAGACATGGCGGTCTCGGACGACCAGGTCCCGGCCTTCCACGATCTCGATTCCCATTTGCCGGGCCAGAAAGGAATGCTCGAAGTAGGCGCTGTTATAAATCCCGGGCGTGAGCAAGGCGACGGTCGGATTGGGCCGGGCATGCGGGGCGATGAACTGGAGCAGGCTGAGCAATTCCTGCGGGTAATGTTCGACCGGCCGGACGCCGTAGCTGTTGAATAGGGATGGAAAAACCCGCTTGAGGGTTTGCCGGTTCTCCAGCAGGTAGGAGACGCCGCTCGGGCAACGGGCATTGTCTTCCAAGACTAGGTATTGGCCGGACTCATCGCGGACCAGGTCGGTTCCGCAGACGTGAATGTAGATGTTCCGCGGCACATCGAACCCGATGAATTCGCGCCGGAAATGGGCCGCGCTTTCGA
>JBBRQE010000014.1:0-30889 GCA_038226905.1 Chthoniobacterales bacterium
AATGTTCATCTTGGTGCCGATTATTCGCGATTCGAGAGTCTCAGCCGCCTTACCGGAGAAGGCGCCCGCAGTGATTTGCTCGCTGTCTCTATCGCGGACGGCGATCAGGAGTTCGATGCGCGCACCTTGCAGGATCACGCGTCCCCGCGGAGCCAGAGCGATCTACTGTATAAGAATGCACTGACCGACCGGGCCCGCAGTATTTTCGGCGGTCTCATTCGAGTCGAGCCACACGCGCATTTTACCGATGCCTATCAGAAAGTGCGCAACCTTCTGCTGAGCGATGACGCGGAGGCCGATTCCATGCCGGGCTTGGAAATCCTGGCTGATAACGTGAAATGCAGTCACGGCGCCACCTCCGGTCAAATCGACGAAGATGAAATGTTTTATCTGCGCAGCCGCGGGATTCCTCCCGTGGTCGCACAGCGTTTGGTCGTCACCGGATTTCTCAACGAAGTCATCCGGCGGCTCGATCATCCTGCTATTTGCGAATATCTGCATCATCTCATCGAACAGAAGTTCGCGCGGAAGTAGGTGTCATCGCGCTTTCCGAGCGAGATGGCTCGATGGTTCGCTGCACTGTCGCCACGGCACTCTATGCCGGGGACAATCTTTTCCTGCACGTTTACTTTCACTCACTCGTTCTGCTCCCTTCAGATCGAGCAGGTGCAGGTGAACGTGCGGGATTAAAGGGGCGAGCGCGATCCAACCTTGCGCGATCAGCTGGCCCGGGTCTAAGGTGAGTGACAGCGGCGCAATAATTTGTCTTCCATGGATGTAAGCGGAAACATCGGGGCCATTCTGGGCCAAAAAAACGGCGAAGTTTTCTCGGTCTCGCCCGAACACACGGTCTTTGCTGCGATCGAGCTGCTCGACCAGAAAAACGTGGGAGCTTTGCTGGTAATGGATGGAGACAAACTGGTCGGCATGTTCTCTGAACGCGATTACACGCGCAAAGTCGTCCTGCATGGGAAGCGGTCACGCGAAACGAAAGTTTCGGAGATTATGTCGACTAATCTGAAGTTGACGCATCGACAGGACGGCGTGGAAACCTGTTTGCGCTTGATGACCGACAAGCGCATTCGTCATCTGCCGGTCATGGATGGCGATAAAGTCGTCGGCATCATTTCCATCGGCGACCTGGTGAAACATATTATCGCCAGCCAAAGCGCCGCCATTGAGCATCTGGAAAATTATATCAGCGGCGGTTACACCAGCTGAGGATCTCGTGGCATCGGCATCTTGCCGGCTAACCTAGGCACATCAGCTGGAAGCCGATGCGACGTTTAGAGACGACGCGGCGCCCTACAACTTCCACACCGTTTTCCCCCCAACAATCGTTCGCACCGCCCGGCCTTTCAGTGGCCAGCCGTCAAACGGGGTATTGCGCGAGGCCGATTGAGAATCGGCCACCCGGACCGTCCACTCCAGGGCGGGATCGATCAGCGTGATATCCGCCCGGGCCCCCGGAGCCAGCGTGCCCGCCTCCAACTTTAGTAGCCTGGCCGGTTCCACCGTGTACATGGCGATCAAGCGCGCGATGTCTATTTTTCGGTGCTTGTGCACCAATAAATCGATGAACAAACCAAGCTCGGTTTCCAGGCCGATGATCCCGAACGGAGCATTATCGAATTCGACTTCCTTCTCGAAGTCGGCGTGCGGCGCGTGATCGGACGCCAGAATGGAAAGGGTGCCGTCCGCAATCCCCTCGAGCAGGGCGTCGACATCCGCGGGGGCGCGCAACGGCGGATTCATCTTGTAATTGGTATCAAAGTTTTCCACCGCTCCGTCAGTTAGGGCAATGTGGTGCGGACAAACTTCTCCGCTGATCTTTATGCCGCGACCTCGTGCTTCGCGCAGCAAGCGCACGCTTCCGGCGGAACTGATGTGCTGACAATGAATCTGGTGATCACAAAGTTCCGCCAGGAGAATGTTGCGCATGACCATTACTTCCTCGCCGGCCACGGGCCAGCCCGGCAGCCCGAGAAGCGTACTCCAATAGCCCTCGTTAACGATGCCATTACCCACCAAGTGGTAATCCTGACAATGATCAAGCACGGGCAAATCGAACATGCGCGCATATTCCACGGCACGGCGCATCAACTCGTGATTCTGCACACAGTGCCCATCATCCGTAATGGCCACCACTCCCGCCTGCGCGAGCGAACCGATGGGCGCCAGTTCCTGGCCCTCCAGGTTTTTGGAAATCGCGCCGGTCGCCAAAATATTAATACATGAGGTGTCGGCGGCGCGATCGTTAATCCATGCGATTGTGCTTGGGTTATCGGCCACCGGCGCCGTATTCGGCATGCAAACCACCGTGGTAAATCCGCCCGCGGCCGCCGCGCGCGCGCCGGATGCGATTGTTTCCTTGTGAGCCAGCCCGGGCTCCCGCAAATGCACGTGCAGGTCGATCAATCCCGGCGCAACAATCAGCCCGCGTGCGTCGATCTCTTCAATGTCCGAGCGCCCGGCCGGCACGGACGCATCCGTGGCAATGCGCCCGTCCACGATGACGATGTCTCCCACGGCGTCGTGTTGACTGAACGGATCGATCACGCGGCCCTGGCGAATAACGGTTGTCGTGCTCATGAGGCGATCCCTCCGCACAAGTATAAGACAGCCATGCGGACGGCCAGACCGTTAGTCACCTGCTCCAGGATTACGCTTTGCGGACCATCCGCCACCTCACTATCAATCTCCACTCCACGGTTGATGGGACCCGGATGCATGATCAGGCAATCCGGCTTGAGCAAGCGCGCCCGCTGTTTCGTTAGGCCGAAGAGTCGCGTGTATTCACCGATGCCGGGGAAATATTCTTTGCGCTGCCGTTCGTGCTGAATACGCAAAAGATTAACCACGTCGGCCTCCGGCAGCACGTCATCCAGCTTGTGAGAAACGGCCACCCCCAGTTTCTCGAACTCGCGCGGGACCAGCGTGCTCGGTCCGACCAGGGTGATACGCGCGCCTAGTTTTGTTAGGCCAAAAATATTGGAGCGTGCCACCCGACTGAAGAGAATGTCTCCGATGATTACGACGTGCAGTCCGGCGATACTTTTGCGTTTCTCGCGAATGGTATAGAGATCGAGCAGCGCCTGGGTGGGATGCTCATGGGCGCCATCGCCCGCGTTAATCACGCTCGTTCTTAATCTTTTACCCAAAAACTGGGCAGAGCCGGCCGAACTGTGACGCAGGACCAGGATGTCGGCGTGCAGGGCCTCGAGGTTACGGGCCGTATCCCGCAGTGTTTCGCCCTTGGTCAGACTCGATGAGCTGGCCGAGATATTGATCACATCGGCGCTGAGCCGAAAGGCGGCCAACTCGAAGGAGGTGCGTGTGCGCGTGCTCGGCTCGATAAAGAGATTGATGAGCGTCTTGCCACGCAAAGCCGGGACCTTTTTTATTTCCCGTGTCCCAACCTGCTTAAAGGCATCGGCCGTATCCAGAATGAGATTGATTTCTTCGGCGCTTAATTCGCGCAGCCCGAGCAGATCCTTTCTCGTCCAGCGCGTGCTTACCCCTTGATCAGCCATACACCCTCCTCTTCTCCGTCCGTCGCCAGCCGCACCCGCACCTTGTCAGTCGGGGCGGTCGGAAGATTCTTTCCTACATAATCCGGTCGGATGGGCAACTCACGGTGCCCGCGATCGATCAAGGCGGCCAGTTGAATGCGGGCGGGCCGGCCAAACGAGCCAATCGCATCCATGGCGGCACGCACCGTCCGACCGGTGTACAAGACGTCGTCGACAATGATGACGGTGTGCCCTTCAAGAGGCAGCGGGAGTTCAGAGGCGCGCACCACCGGGAGCTCGGCGCGTGTCCCGACATCGTCACGATGCATGGCCACATCGATGACCCCGCTGGCAATCTCTCGCTTCTCGATGGCCGAGATGTAACCTGCGATGCGCTGGGCAATCTCGTTGCCCCGCGAAGGAATCCCGGCCAGGACCACGGAAGCAAGGTCAGGATTTCGCTCGATCACTTCGTGCGCAATCCGCCGGAGAGCACGCTCAATGGCCGGTGCGTCCATCACGAGGACGGCGGCCGTTGGTAATGTTTTCGGATCGTTCATGGCATTCCTTTGCGACCTCGCAGGATCGCATTAAAGGAACAAAAAAATCAGGAGGGCGTCTTTGTGCCCTCCTTTAGTCTCTTGTCCCGCCAGCTGGAGCGATGTTTCACGATCCAGTCGAGCAGCGCCTTTTCGAAGCCAATGTCGGCACCCGCCTTCTCGCTTTCAATCCACTTATGCTTAAGGATTTCCTCCCGTTCGGCCAGGAACTCCTTGTAGAGGACAGAGTTCTTCACGAAATGAGTTCGGTCCTCTTGGGTGGAGGGCATTGGGCGACCTTTTTCCATGTTATTCAAAACGGGTCAACAGTTATCTGACGTAGCATCGCCCATACCTATTTAAAGAAACGTCACTTGTGTGCGCTTCTCCTGACCGGTCTGACCCAGCCAGTATTGCAGGAAGCAGTCCAGAACGCTAAAGCTTTTCACTCCATCGCGAATCGTAAAGTCGCTTCAGCCCGGCCTCGCCTTGGCCAGCTTGCTTTATCCGGGGCCACATCTCGATGACTCTCGCAAGGCGCCACGCACTCCGCGTGCGTCGGAATAGCTCTCCCTCAATTCCACCCGGCAAACTCAGTCCTGCGCGGCCTGCGCTTGTCTCTGAGGCTCTTTCCGCCGCAAAGTCGTTAGGCCTGGCCTACGCGAAGACCGGTTCGTTAAGCTAACAAATCCCATCTGACCCAAGGTTTGCACTTTGCGTTTACTCGAATCGCGCCGATGTATCAGCATGGCGTTGATGAAAAAGGAGCTGTTCATTTGCGATCGCTGCGGCCTGCGCAAGCGCTTGCCGAGTGCGGCGCGCCATTGGTGCGACAATTGCGACTACGGCGGTCACTTTGAAATGCGTCCGGCTCGCGATAAACGACTGGTCGTGACCAACCGGGCCAAAGAACCGGAGCCGGCGCCGATCGCGCCGCCCGAGCGGGAAAATCGCCGTCTCATATTCTGAGTTACCCCGGCGGTCCCACGCGGCCATCGCTCACTCGAGCGTTTCACGCAGATATTTGGCGATGCGTTCGAATTCCGCGGTCACCGGAGAATTCCGATCTTCGCCCACGATGGGCATTCCTCGATCGCCCGCTTCGCGCGTGGCGATATCGATGGGAATTTGCCCGAGGAGCGGGACCCGCAGCCGTTTGGCTTCCCGTTCGCCCCCGCCGCTTCCGAAGATGTCGTAGCGTTTGCCATCCCCCGGGCAAAGAAAGTAACTCATGTTCTCGATCAGGCCGAGAACCGGCACATTGACCTTCTCAAACATGGTGGCGGCTTTGCGCGCATCGATCAGCGCCACTTCCTGTGGAGTCGTCACGATAATCGCTCCGGCCAGGGCGACTGTTTGCACGATGGTAAGTTGAATGTCCCCCGTGCCCGGAGGGAGATCGAGCACCAGATAATCCAGCTCTCCCCATTCCACCTGTCGCAGGAACTGTTGAGTATAACGAGTGACCATGGGGCCGCGCAAAATAGCGGGAGAAGCGTCGTCGAGTAAGAAACCCATCGACATCAGCTTCAAATTATACTGTTCGATCGGGACAATTTTATTCTCTTCGGTGGCCATGGGCCGTTCGCGGGAGCCAAACATCATGGCAATGCTCGGGCCATGGATATCGCAATCACACAGACCAACACGCGCTTCTGTTTTCTCGAGGGCGACTGCCAAATTGGCCGCTACGGTTGATTTTCCCACACCCCCTTTTCCACTGGCCACCGCAATGACATGGCGTATGCCCGGGATCTGGGTGGCTCCCACTCCCGCGCCGGCCCCGGCGGGCGGCGCTTGAATATCGATCAAGACCTTCGCGCTTTTTACTCCCCTGATCTCTTGCAGCGCAGTTTCCGCGTCGCGTTTGATGGTGGCCGGAATATTCGGGTCGTTCGTGGCAATGGTAAGTTGAACGCGCACATCCCCGTCGCTGGCATCAATGGCCTTGACCAAGCCAAATGAAACGATGTCCCGACTGAAGCCAGGGTATTTAACCCGGCTCAGCACGTCTTTAACCTGATCCTCTGTCACCGCCATAAGTGGGCGCCAAGGTACGCAGCGCGCCGGTTCGGTAAAGCGGTTGGAGAAACGAACCGCCGCCCGTTTCGGCGTCGCAGGAGCTCCGCTCTCGCTTTCCGCTAGCGGAGCGCGAGGAGGGGTCGAGCCGATCCACAAATCACTTATTCTCGCCAGGCACTTCGCGCGGGAGCGACTGCTCGCTGTTGGCCAGTGCGTAGGCTGTTACCGCAACCACTGCGGAGTTCTCTGCCAGTTCTTTCGGGACAATCTTATCGAGCGTGTCCGCTGCCGTATGGTGATAGTTAAAATAGAAACGACTATCCTGAATCGGGCTGAATGTAGGTACTCCCGCCTTTTCCATTGGTTCGATGTCCGCGCCACAGTGATCGACTAAGGTCACCATGCCGGCACCTGTATTTTGCAGAATGGCGGACACAGGCACGAGCAATGTCCTCACGGCCCGACTCCCTTTCACGTTCAAACCGAGAGGGTGCCCCGCTCCTCCGTCCGTTTCCATCGCGGCAAAGTGATTGGCCATCTCTTTTTCATGGTCGCGCGCATAGGCCTTCGCTCCAGCCGATCCATTTTCTTCGTTCATCCACGCCACGACGCGACTGGTGCGCTTCGGACGAAGGTTTAGTTTGTGCACAAGATTGGCCGCTTCCATCGAAACAGCGACACCGGCCCCATCGTCAATCGCACCCGTTCCCAAGTCCCATGAGTCCAAATGACCGGACACGATGACGACCTGCTCGGGATGCTCGCTTCCTTTCAAATCCCCAATCACATTGTAGCTCTCGACATCGGGCAGGGTTTGCGGCGTCAGAACCAATTTCATTTTCACCGGGCCCTGCTGTGTGAGGGCGGCCATCGTCTCGGCATCTTCCGCGGTGACGGCGCCGGCCGGAATCTTTTGAGTATCCTCTGCATATCTCGTCTGACCGGTGTGTGGAATCCGGTATTCCTCGCCGCCGACAGAACGGATCAGACACGCCACGGCACCTAGCCGGGCCGCCGCGCTCGGTCCTTCGCTGCGATAAAGAACCGCTTCGCCGTAGGCTTCGCCGCCGCGTCCTTCCGCGGCCATTCGCTTATCAAACGGGTAGGTAAAAAGCACAATCTTGCCCGACACTTTGTCGCGCGGCAGTGATTTCAACTCGTCGAAAGTCTTGACCGCGATGACTTCCGCAGTGAGCCCCTCGGTGGGCGTGGCCACGCTCTGGCCCAAGGCACACAGAACGATTTTTTGCGTAGTATTCTCGGCCTGTCCGGGAAACTGCACGAGCGCGGCGGTCTCTTCGCCCCGCACCCAATGGGGGACCATGACTTTCTCCAGTTGCACCTCACAGCCAATGTTCTTCAGTTCGACCGCCACATACTCGACCGCTTTGGCCGCCTGGGCCGATCCGCTCAGGCGCGGCCCGATGTTGTTAGCGAGATGCGCCACCTGTCGATAAGCGTAATCACTCGAAAGCGCGGAATCCCGCAAGCGCTCGAGATCGCCTAACGTCTGCGACGAAAAAACGGCCGGCGTGGACGCGGGCGAAGCGCTCGGCGTCAATCCCGCCTGAGGCGCGACCGTCGCTGCCAGCGCCCCTTGCCCTGTGACGATCGCCATTACCCAGTAAATGAAATATTTTCGGTTCGGCATGCTCGATTGTGACAGCAAACGATTAGGGACAATCCGGTGAAATAGAATCATCATCTAGCCACTGGTAGCGCGGCGGGGCCGATAAATGAGCGCGGTCATAATGCCTAACAGAACGGCCTGAACCAGACCACTCAAGTACCATTTCGTGGCCAGAGTACCCGGCATTGGAATAACGACGAACATGATCAAGGCCCACACTTGCTGAAATGTCCCCATGAGAAGGCCATATAATATTCCGCTCGAAACGGTGCTTCCCGCAAAACCCATCGCCCAAACCGCGACGAACGTCGCCGCGCAAAGGAATTGAGCCATGAACATCCAGGGAACATGCGCCGCCATCTCGGAGTCAGTGCGCCATAACAACTTGGTGGCATTGTAATCGGGCATCAACCAAACACCGTGAATCAGCATGTCCGTCCCGGCGATGAAAACGAACCCGGCGATTATAGCGAGAGCGAGGCGTGGCATATTCATAGAGAGTCAGGTTACTCCACGCCGCCGGCACGCGACATAAGTCTTACGGGGCAGCCAGGAATGCCGCCCAATCAGGTTTCGTTTCTCTTCGAAGTCGATTAAATCTCCCATGGTCCGGATGTCCGCGCGATCGGAGATCCCGGCTTCTTTTTTGCCCCGCTCCAAAGTAGGCGATGCGAAATCATTCCAGACGAGCAAGTCGCCTTCGTTCAGTCGGCGTCCAGTTTCGAAACACCATTCCAGGATTTCTTCGTCGCTTCCTCCGGCCAGAACGCGCGCACTCAAGTCGTCATATTTGACGCGAAGAAAATCCAGACAACGGCCATCCGCCGCCATCTCTTTCCCCAGATTCCGGTGATATTCCGGAGCCAATTTACCGAGAGCGTGCAGGCGGATTTTATCGAGCATCCGGCCAAAATATCTCATTCCACCGACACCCTCGGCGGGGCTCCTTGGGTAAATAGTCACGACGACCTTGTGAATTATCTTTTGTCCGAGAGTTCTTTCGCGAAGTCCTGGAACAGGACGTCCATCTTGGCCGCCATCGGACCGATGCGGGCTTGCATGAGGGTGTTCGCCTTCTGCATAATGGCGGGATATTTCTCGGTCATCGCTTTTCCGGCGGGTGACCGATAGAACGCGGTAATCGCATCGACTTCCTCCTGCGTGAAGGTTTCGCGGTAGGATTGAAAGTAAATGCTCTTCACCTTGGCGTAAGAAAGTTCGTCCCGCACGATCTGACTAAACTTGGTGCGAAACTTTTCGACGGCCAACTTCTGCTCGATATTAAGTTCTTTGCCCTGGAGGACTGATTGCAGGCGTTGTTCCATGCCCTTGGACATCCCTTCATCGACTTGTTTCACGGCCTGGTTGAGCATCGTCTCCAAGCGCATGGCGTTCATCAATTCGTTGATCGAAGAATCGGAAGGGGCGGCCGCCTGCGTGAGGGCAGCGCAGCCCAGGATCAGGAGAAAGCTGATAAAAGTTTTCATAGAGGCCGCGACGGTATAGCCGGACGGAACGGATGCCAAATGAGAAACGGGGTCGGTCGAAAGGGACGGCTACGATTCCAGCAAGGCCGCCGCGCAGGCCCGCTTGGTGGACTCGGAGCGGCCCCAGATTCCGTTGCGTCGCATTCCGGCGAGAAACTGGAGCCAGGCCGAGGCGCGGACTATCACTTCGAGGGTAATGGCGAGCAGCAGGATCGGTATCCTAACGCGTTCTGTCCGAAGGACCACCACGAGGGCGCGCAGGCGCTCCCAAACATCCATCGTTTTCATCGCATACCGGCGATTGCTTCGCAGACGCAAATAGCCAAGCGTAACGGCCGTTCTCTGTTGAAGATAATCGGACAGGCAGAGCGGACTGGGACTGATGATTTGAGCCTCGGGCAGGTAACGAATCGTAAATCCCTTTCGAAGCAGGGACACTTCCAGCTCGGCTTCGTCAACAAACGAAGTCTGGTCGATCGCGGTGACCACGTTACGGAAGGTCGTGATTTCCGTCGACTTGGGAAACCTGGTGGCGATGACATGGTGAAGCGCAAAGAGCAGGCGGGTCACTTCGAAAGCCGGATTTCCTTCCGGCCCAAAAGGCACCGCCCGGGCTGCTGCGACTCCCACGCAGGGGTCCGCAAATTCCCTCACCAGCAGAGCGATGCACTCGTCCCGGGGCAGGACGTCGCCAGAAATGAGCACGATGACATCCACCTCGCGCAAGGCGGCCAGGCATTGGTTAACAGCGGCCGGTTTGCCCGCGCGCCGCTGATTGATGATCAACTCCACCGGCGTCGAAGTGTTGGCGGCGAATGCCGCCACGACCTCATCGGTCCCGTCTTTCGAGTCATCGCTGACCACGACAAACTTGTCAGCGGCCTGACCGTCTACTCTGACCCGATCAAGAAGCGGGAGAAGCGCGGGCAGATTTTGCGCTTCGTTAAAACAGGGGATGGCAAAGGCAAAAGTAACCATGGCCGATCAATCACTCTCGTCGCTTCTCGTCATTCAAAGGTAGTCCATCAAACAATGCCATCGCCTGACAGGCTATGTCGGGAGACAAACGAAAAAGAAGCTAAATCTTCGGAAGCCGGGCAGATCAGCCGCGAGAAAATCGCTCGAAAAATTTCAGCAGGAAGGTATAATTTGCCGTGCAGAAAACGTCGGAAAAATTCCGCACCCATGAAGAGGCGACAAAGGCCGATCGCCAATTTTACGCGGGATTGACCGGCCCCGAGCGATTACAGATCCTGGTTGAACTACTGAAGCATGCGCCTGAACAGCGACTTGAGAGAGTTTCTCGGATTATTAAACTCTCGCGGCGTTGATAATGTCATCGTCGGGGCCTGCGTTCATGGCCGATCACTGATCATCTGGCTTGGATGCGGAGAGACGAGGAATAAGAGATGACGATCACCCGCCGGGACTTCATTCGGACTGCGGCGACGCTGGGCGCCGCGCTTGCCTGGGGCGGAAGAGCCCATGCCTCACACGTCCGATGGCAGGAGCGGCGCGATCTCTATCCCGAAGGCGTCGCTTCCGGAGATCCCGATCCGAACAGCGTCATCTTGTGGACCCGCCGGCCGTTCACTGATGGCACTCGCCACATCCTCACCGTTGAAGTCGCTGAGGACGAAGCCTTCAGGCGCGTCGTTGCCCACGCCGCGGCGCCGGTCTCGGTCTCGTCGGACTGGACGACGCGCGTGCTGGTCGGCGGCCTCAAGCCGTCGAAGATCTATTGGTACCGCTTCACCGACGCTCAAAGGAACGGCAGCCGCATCGGCCGCACCCTCACTGCGCCCAAGCCTAACGATCCGCGCCCGGTCAACTTCGCTTTCGTCAGCTGCCAGGACGTCAATGAAGGCACACTCAATGCCTTTCGGCGGATGATCTTTGAGGACGAGCGTGCGTCCCCTGTCGACCAGCTCGATTTCGTGCTCCACCTGGGCGACTTCATTTACGAGGTCGTCGAATATCCCGACGAAGTGAAAACGCGCTACGACCGTACGATTTACGAGGTCGCGCGCATTCCAGACGGCGGGAAGGTCGGCCATTTTCATTTCCCGCTGACGCTGGAAGGTTATCGCGCGATCTACAAAGGCTACCTGGCCGATCCCGATTTGCAGGACGCGCGCGCACGCTGGCCGTTCGTGGCCATGTGGGACAATCACGAATTCTCGTGGCAGGGCTGGCAGAGCATCCAGCAGGCGGGCGGCAAACCTCGGCCGGGGCAAAGCATCAAGGTCGCCGCCAACCAGGCGTGGTGGGAATATCTGCCGTCGCGTTGCAAGAAGGTCAGCGGACCTTCGCTCGAACGCTTCGATCCGCCCGCGCTGACCGATGTCGCAATCGAGAAGTGGGACGAGCACGGCCTGGGCAACGAGCCGAACAACCTGGCCGCGATCAACAGCCTGATCGGTTACCGCACTTATCGCTACGGCAAGCACCTCGACCTCATCATCACCGATCAGCACAGCTATCGCAGTGCCGACCCGTTCAGCGACCCGGAGATAGGGAAGTTCGGTCCAGAGTTCACCGGGATGTTCCCCGAAGATGCCGCGCAGATTCTCGACGGCGGCCGCGCCTTCAACGACGGCAATCCGCCGGCCGAAGTCACGTTCAACGATGCGCACGTGGCCAATCCGCAGCGCCACGCACCCCCGCAGACCATTCTCGGCGCCGCGCAGAAAGCGTGGTTTGCGGACCAACTTCGCAGCTCAAAAGCGACGTGGAAAATCTGGGGCAATTCGGAAGGCGCACTCGACTCGCGCGCCGACCCACAAAACCTTCCCGCCGGCCTAATCAAGGAAGCGTGGCCGAAGAACGTCTATGCAGCGCTCCCCAGCGGCGATTACGGCACGGCCTACAGAGAGCGCGCCGAGATCTACGACCTTGTGCGCGACGCGAAGATCACCGGCTTCGCCATCGTTTCCGGCGACCGTCACAGCTTCTGGGCGGGATATGCGACGTCGGAACTGCCGCCGGGCAAGTTCGATCCCGTCGGGTTGAGCTTCGTCGGCGCCTCGCTCTCGAGCGCAGGAACCATGGAGGCCACCGAGCACGGTCTCTCCAAGACCGATCCGCTGCGCGCGCTGTTCCTCGCCGATCGTCCGGATGGTGCCAAACCCGACTGGACGCATAACATGCTGCTGAAGCACGGCGTCCGCTCCTGCCTTGAGTACGCCAGGAGCTTCGATCTGAAGCGCGCGCGTTCCTTATCGAACCCCGACCTTGCCCCGCACCTCGAGTTCGTCGATCTCGGTGGTCACGGCTATGCGAAGGTTCGGCTCACTAGCGATGAAATGCGGACCGAGTTCGTCTGCATTCCCCGTCCGATTACGCGCAGCGCACAACCCGATGGCGGCCCGCTCCGTTACCGCGTCGCACACACGGCCAAGCTGTGGCGGCCGGGCGAGCGACCCAGGTTGGTTCAGCAGGTCATCGAAGGCGACGCCGGCCTTTCGATCTGACGTCGGGCAACCCTGCTGAACGCCAGCTAGTACCGGCAGGCACTATCGGTTGCGACGGCGTTCGCAGTTTCAATAGCAAGGACCGACCCCTTTTTGCGCTTGTTGGCTGATCTCAAACATCCGTGGCCGACATAGCAGTGTTGCCGAATCTTTCAGCGGTCGTCGTTCGACTCCGCTCGGGGTCCGACTGGTTCACTCCTAAGATCTTTGCCGATGTGGAGGGATGAGCTTCCGATCCTCTCAAATATTGAATCCGCGTAAACCCGCGACGTCCGCGGTCCAACTCGTTCCAGAAGCGCCGATGCGTCAATCATTTTCCTATTTCATTTAGCGCTGATGTAAATCATCTGGTAATGATGTAAGCGATGTCCCAATTACTTGGAGCCGCGCAGCTGTCGTCATCCTCGTCACCGACGAGTCGCCGCAAAGGATCTGCTGACGCGAACAAGCTAGGCGAGAGTGACCGATCTGCACATGATTGGTATCGATTTGTTTTGTCGTATCCGCCGCATTTGGTCCGGGAGTATCTGAATCGATTGCCTGTTCGTGCGGATCGGCTTGTCCTTGACCCATTTTGCGGAACCGGAACCACGATTGTCGAATGCAAGAAATTAGGAATTCGAAGCGTAGGAGTGGAGGCACATCCTTTTTCTTATTTCGCTAGTTCGACGAAAGTTGATTGGAGTGTCGATCCTGAAGAACTAGAAGAGTCCTCGCACCGAATTGCTGCTGCTGCCCTTCGCGAGCTAGAGGGAGATGGAATCACTGACGACCCATGTCCTCTCTTGATTGCTGAGATGCCGAATGAACGCAAGCTGCGCAGTTTGACACCGGAGTTGACTAAGTTGCTACTGACTAACTCCATTAGTCCGCTTCCGCTACATAAAACGTTGGTTTTGCGAGATGCGATTCGGAAAATTGGCAGTGAAAGAATACGCGCGCACCAAATATTGGCGCTGGCGAAAGCGCTAGTGTCTTCGATTAGCAACCTGCACTTCGGCCCGGAGGTCGGCGTAGCGCCTCCAAAGGCTGACGCTCCCGTCGTTTCTCCTTGGCTTCGCTTAGTAAGCCAAACTGCCGATGACCTCCGGCAGCTTAGGCACCAGTCGGATGTCGAAGCTGTGGTACATCACGGTGATTCGCGGGGAATTGCAAACTTAGTAAAGCCGGCGTCTATCGACACGGTTATCACGTCCCCACCGTACCCGAACGAAAAGGACTATACTCGAACCACGCGACTCGAGACCGTGTTGCTCGGTTTCATTGCGTCCAAACAGGAACTCCGCGCCCTGAAGCGCACGATGGTTCGATCCAACACGCGAGGGGTTTACAAGGAAGATTCCGATCATGATTCAGTTGCCGATCACCCGGAGATCCAACGTATCGCCGCGGCGATCGAAGCGCGACGAATTGAGCTGGGCAAGACAAGCGGCTTTGAAAGGCTCTATGCCAAGGTTACGAAGCTCTATTTTGGCGGCATGGCGCGCCATCTTGCTGAACTTCGGGGTGTACTCCGTCCCGACGCTCATCTCGCGTATGTCGTCGGCGATCAGGCGTCTTACCTCAGAATCATGATTCGGACCGGGCAACTATTGGCCTCCGTGGCGGAGCAACTAGGCTACGAAATCGTGGGTATCGACTTGTTTCGTACGCGCCTCGCGACGGCCACTCGTGAGCAACTTCGTGAAGAGGTAGTCGTGTTACGCTGGCCGGGGCGAGCCTAATGGCGAAAACTCAACACGAGCCCGAAAAAATCCACGCGGCCTTGCAAGCCGTTCTGGAAAAGCGTCAGAAGAAGACGGAGATAGCAACTAGGTTTGGCGTTTCGGCAGGCGTTCTAAGAAGCTGGATCGGTAGATATGCGGGAATGTCCGCCGAGGACATCGCAGCGCTGCAAGCTGCAAAAGCTGATACTCGATACATTCAGATAATGCGCCGGTTGTTTGAGCGACATCTGGCTCCCGGCGCGCAGAGTTTTACCTGGGACCGAAAGGAAATACGGGAGATAGCTCGTGAACTGAAAATCGAAGAACCCTCGAACTTCGGGGATGTTATCTATTCCATCCGCCATGGCAGGGAAGAATTGCCCACGGAAATCGCCGCCCTCGCGCCAGCGGGCAAATTCTGGCTTCTCCTGCCTGACGGTCGGGGAAAGTATAAATTCATTCTGTCGACAGCAGCTATCATCGAGCCTGACTTTCGCCCACCGATCAAAATACCGGATGCAACACCTCAAATCGTTGGCCAGTACGCACTCGGAGATGAGCAAGCGGTACTCGCCCGTCTAAGATACAATCGACTTGTTGACATTTTTCTAGGTGTATCAGCATCCCCCTTGCAGAGTCATTTGCGCGCAACCGTTGAGGCGTTCAATCGAAGCCAAATCGAGACGGATGATTTGTATGTTGGAGTGGATGTTGTGGGCGCGCAGTACATCATTCCGATTCAAGCCAAAGGAGAGGACGAAAATATTGGGGCAGTCCAAGCGATCCAGGATATCTACTGCTGTCGGGAGAAATTTTCCTCTCTGATTTGTAGAGCAATCGCGGCAAAAACCGTTGCAATCGACGAGGGTCCGGACGGTTCAGACATCTACACCATTGCGCTTCTTGAGTTAGCGATTACGAACGAGTTCGATGTCTGGGTTCCGCGGCAAGAACGGTATCAACTCGTCCCAGCGGCGAGCATCAGTCCAGAGGAACTTGAGCGATATTGCGCGGCGGCACGGAAGGCGGGCTAACACGAACCAATGGAGCTAGAGAGTCTTGGTGATCCGCTTTTCCAACGGCTTCGCTAGATTGCTGTGACCGAGAAGCAAAACAGCCGGACCCTCGCGAGTCCGGCTGTTTGAATTGTTAGACTTTGGTTCGGCTTAGTAGTCCATGCCGCCCATGCCACCCATGCCGCCGCCGCCGCCGGGCATCGGAGGAGTCTTTTCCTTCTCCGGGAGCTCGGTGATGACCGCTTCAGTGGTGAGCAGGAGACCCGAGATGGACGCGGCGTTTTGCAACGCGCTGCGTGTCACCTTGGTCGGATCAACCACGCCGGCTTTGACCAGGTCGCAATATTCGCCGGTGGCGACATTGTAACCTTCGTTGCCTTTGCGTTTCTTGACTTCCTGCACGATGAGCGCGCCTTCCTGGCCGGCATTATTCGCCAGCGTCCGAAGAGGCTCTTCGATGGCGCGACGCACAATCTGCACGCCGACCAGCTCGTCGCCTTCGACGTCCTTGATGCTGTCGAGCGCCTTCTGCGCACGGATAAGAGCAACACCGCCGCCGGGGACGATGCCTTCTTCAACCGCTGCGCGGGTAGCATGCAACGCGTCTTCTACGCGTGCTTTTTTCTCTTTCATCTCGGTTTCGGTGGCTGCACCAACGTTCACCACAGCGACACCGCCAGCCAGTTTGGCCAGACGTTCCTGCAGCTTCTCGCGATCGTAATCGCTCGTCGTTTCTTCGATCTGACGACGAATCTGCGCGACCCGACCCTGAATGTCGTTCTTCTTGCCTTCGCCTTCCACGATGGTGGTGTTCTCCTTGTCAATCGTGACGCGTTTTGCACGCCCTAAATCCTCGAGCTTTACGTTCTCGAGTTTGATACCGAGGTCTTCGGTGATGCATTGACCGCCTGTGAGAACCGCCAGATCTTCCAGCATCGCCTTGCGACGATCGCCGAAGCCCGGGGCCTTGACCGCGGCCACCTGCAAGGTGCCGCGCAGTTTGTTCACGACCAGAGTGGCAAGCGCTTCGCCTTCCACGTCTTCCGCGATGATGAGGAGGGGACGACCAGCCTTGGCCACTTTTTCAAGCAACGGCAGCATGTCCTTCAGGCTCGAGATTTTCTTCTCGTGGATGAGGATGTAGGCGTTCTCCAGGATCGCTTCCATCGCTTCCGCGTTGGTCACGAAATAAGGCGACAGGTAGCCCTTGTCGAATTGCATGCCTTCGACCACGTCGAGGGTTGTTTCGATCGACTTGGCTTCTTCCACCGTGATGGTTCCGTCCTTGCCTACTTTGTCCATGGCGTCGGCGATGATCTCGCCAATCGTCTTGTCCCAGTTGGCGGAAACGGTTGCGACCTGGGCGATCTCGGTCCGGTCACTGACCTTCTTCGAGATCTTGGCCAGTTCCTTCACGACCGCTTCAACGGCTTTATTAATGCCGCGCTGCAGGGAGGTGGGATTGGCTCCAGCCGTGACGTTGCGCAGTCCTTCGCGATAGATGGACTCCGCCAACACGGTGGCCGTGGTGGTGCCGTCGCCGGCGATATCGGAAGTCTTGGAAGCAACTTCGCGAACGAGCTGAGCACCCATGTTTTCATAGGGATCTTCCAGCTCGATTTCTTTCGCGACGGTCACACCGTCTTTCGTAATCGTGGGACTGCCGAATTTTTTATCGAGAATGATATTGCGCCCGCTCGGTCCGAGCGTGGCCTTGACGGCCCGGGCAAGTTTCTCGATACCGCGCAGGAGCGAGTGCCGAGCGCTTTCATCGAATAGTAGTTGTTTAGCTGCCATATTTTATTGAGTAATTGTTGATTGAGAGTTGAGAGATGGGCCTAACCAATGATGCCGAGGATATCGTCCTCGCGCATGATCAGGAAGCTGTCCCCTTCGATCTTGATTTCGGTGCCGCCGTATTTCGAGATCAGCACTTTGTCGCCCTTCTTGACGGTGAACTCCACCTTCTTGCCGTTATCGTCCGTTTTGCCCGTCCCGAGAGCGACGACTTTGCCCTCCTGCGGTTTTTCTTTAGCGGTATCGGGAATGATGATGCCGCCCTTTTTTACTTCGGTCTCTTCAATCGGTTGCACGAGCACCCGGTCTCCAAGAGGCCTGACATTGACTGCTGCCATATGTATTCTCTCCTTCTTTTTGGTTGAACCGGTCACCGCCCATTACGGGAGGAATCACCGGCAAATTGTTGCGTTGCGTTACTTCTTCTTGTCTTCGTCAACGACTTCGAACTCCGCGTCGACGACGTCGCTATTTCCAGCGCGACCGCCAGCCCCCTGCTCGGGACCGGGACGAGATTCAGTTTCCGGCCCCGCCTGGGGACCGCCTGCTCCTCCACCCTGCCCCGCGGAAGCCTGTTTGTAAAGCTCCGCACTGACGTCCTGGAATTTGTTCTGCAGATCGTCGTAGGTCCGTTTGATCGCGTCCGTGTCGCTGCCGTTGAGGGCTTCGCGCACTGCGGCGATCGCGTCTTCGACCTGCTTTTTCTTGTCGGCCGGAACCTTATCGCCCAGCTCCTTCAATTGCTTCTCACTCTGGTAAGCCAGCATGTCCGCGTTGTTCTTGATCTCAATCGCTTCCTTGGCCTTCTTGTCTTCCTCGGCGTGCGACTCAGCCTCGCGTTGCATCTTCTCCACTTCTTCCTTGGAGAGACCTGAGCTGCCGGTGATGGAAATTTTCTGTTCCTTGCCCGTTCCCAAATCCTTGGCCGACACGTGCAGGATGCCGTTCGCGTCGATGTCGAAGGTCACTTCGATCTGCGGAACGCCGCGCGGCGCCGGCGGGATTCCGTCCAGGTGGAAAGTCCCCAGATTCTTGTTGTCGCGGGAGAGCGGCCGTTCACCCTGCAGGATTTTGATTTCCACGCCCGGCTGATTGTCACTGTAAGTCGAGAAGATCTGCGACTTGCGTGTCGGGATGGTCGTGTTCCGCGGAATCATCGGAGTGGCCACGCCGCCGGCCGTTTCAATAGCCAGGGTCAATGGTGTCACGTCGAGCAGGAGCACATCTTTCACGTCGCCCTTGAGCACGCCACCCTGAATGCCGGCACCGATCGCCACCACTTCATCCGGGTTCACGCCCTTGTGCGGTTCCTTGCCCACGATGCTGCGCGCGATGTCCACCACTTTGGGCATGCGCGTCATGCCGCCCACCAGCACGAGTTCGTTAATCTCTTTCTCGGAAAGCTTGGCGTCCGCCAGACAGGCTTTGACCGGCGGAATGGTGCGCTGGAAAAGATCATCGCAGAGCTGCTCGAGCTTGGCCCGGGTCAGCTTCTTCTGAATGTGTTTCGGACCGCTCGCATCGGCCGTGATGAACGGCAGATTGATTTCGTATTCCTGGGTGGAGGAGAGCGCGATCTTGGCTTTCTCGGCCTCTTCCTTGATCCGCTGGACCGCGTCCGGCTGTTTTGTTAGGTCAATCGTGCTGTCCTTCTTAAACTCGTTCACGATCCAATCCATGATGCGCGCATCCCAGTCGTCTCCGCCCAGATGCGTGTCGCCGTTCGTCGCTTTTACTTCGAAAACGCCGTCGCCGATTTCCAGAACGGAAATGTCGAAGGTGCCGCCGCCCAAATCATAGACCGCGATCTTCTCGTCTTTTTTCTTATCGAGACCGTAGGCCAGCGAGGCCGCCGTCGGCTCGTTGATGATTCGCAAAACCTCAAGGCCGGCAATCTTGCCCGCGTCTTTCGTGGCGTTGCGCTGCGAGTCGTTGAAGTAGGCAGGCACGGTGATGACCGCCTGCGTGATCGTTTCGCCAAGTTTGGCTTCCGCGTCCGCTTTGAGCTTTGACAAAATCATTGCCGAAATTTCCTGCGGCGAAAATGTCTTTCCCGCGCCGTTTACTTCTACCTGGACGTGGGCGTCGCCATTGGCCGCCTTCACGATTTTGTAAGGCACGCGGCCCTGTTCGTCGCGAGCTTCATCGAACTTCCGTCCCATGAAGCGCTTGATCGAAAAAATTGTGTTCGCCGGATTAGTCACGGCCTGACGCTTGGCGGCCTGGCCGACCAACCGCTCGCCACTCTTGGTGAACGCCACGACAGAAGGCGTTGTGCGAGCGCCTTCGCTATTTTCTAAAACTACTGGATCACCGCCCTCCATAACCGCCATACAGGAATTCGTGGTGCCCAAATCTATACCTAAAACTTTTGCCATTTGATAAAATCCTCCATGCCAACACTGAGCATGGGGTGTTCCTGAGCCACATCGCGTCGCAACGCTCTAAATATGAACTAGTTAGATAAATACGCCATCAATAAAACTGCGCCAAAACGGCACTGAAGAGAGGCCGCATGTGAGACGATACGTTACGTCCTCTTACTTTTGTCCTACTCTTTCACCTACCCCTGTACTCAGCAGAGTAAGAGTGAAGGGGAACGTGTAAGAATAAGGGCTTAATGAGCCTGCTCGCGACAGCTCGGGCGAGGCAGGGTATGTCTTCTGCTTTTCATCTGGGACCGATGGAAACTGTCGTGCCTCCCGTATCGTCAAATGAGCAGCCCGACATCACCTTCGCTTGCGTCCATTGTGCCTCGGCTTTGGTGGTCGACTCCGCCGCCCAAGGGATGACTCTGGCCTGCCAGAAATGCGGGAAGCCGACGCAGGTGCCTTCGCGGGGAACGACGCCTGGGGGGGATCCTGCGAACAGCGCTCGTTTATCCGATCTGGAGCGTCAATTGAAAGAGAACGAATCGCAACGCACCGAGATCACCGCCTATATCAATCAACACAGCATCCAACTGCACCGTTGGCAGCTTCGTCTACAAACGCTCAACGAACGCCACCAGGAATTGCAGAAGCAATTGCGCAGCGGGGAATAAATCTCCCGCGGCATCACTTTCCCGCCGATGACTTTCAAAAAACATGGGCTGGATGCCCAAGGCCACGTTTAGTATTCTCGCGCGTGCGCGAATACCATGACCTCCTCGCCCTCGTTCTGGAGACGGGGCAGGAACGGACCGATCGTACGGGGGTGGGGACGCTTTCGGTTTTCGGCGCGCAAGCGCGCTACGACTTGCGAGAGAAGTTTCCTCTGCTCACGACCAAGAAACTGCATCTCAAATCCATCATTTACGAACTACTCTGGTTTTTGCGAGGCGAGACAAACATCCGCTACCTGAACGAGCACGGCGTCACCATCTGGGATGAGTGGGCCAGCGAGCAGGGCGATCTGGGTCGCGTCTACGGCGCGCAGTGGCGCGACTGGCGGGGCGACCAGGGTGTACGCGTTGATCAGATCGATAAAGTCATCGCGCAAATTAAAACCAACGCGCAGAGCCGTCGGCTGATCGTGAGCGCGTGGAACCCGGCGGAGATCGATGGCATGGCCCTGCCGCCCTGTCACGTGCTCTTCCAATTCTACGTAAGCCGTGGGGAACTCAGCTGTCAGCTTTATCAACGCAGCGCCGACTTATTTCTGGGGGTGCCGTTTAACCTTGCCTCCTATGCGCTGCTCACCCTTATGGTCGCGCAAGTGACCGGACTGAAACCTGGCGATTTCGTTCACACTTTCGGTGATCTTCATCTCTACAAGAACCACCTCGAGCAAGCTCGGGAACAACTCTCCCGCGATTGTCGATCTTTGCCGCTGATGAAATTAAACCCTGCAAGAAAAAACATCGGCGACTTCGAGTTCAGTGATTTCGAACTCGTCGATTACAACCCGCACCCGGGGATCAAAGCACCGATCGCCGTGTAGCGGCACCCAAAGCGAGGTGGAACGACTTCTAGTCAGCGCGACTGCACCGTCACCTTAACCAATCGATCTCGGAGGACGATCCACTTACGGACGAACGCTGGCCGTTTTGGGGCCACGCGAAAGATCCGCCAAGTCATTCAAAATGTTGAGCGCCTCGTCCCGTTCCGGATCAATGGCTGGCTCTTTCGTGGTATCCGCACTCGTTAGGTCATCGGATTCTCCGTCTCCGGCCGCTTCCGGAGCAATCTTGGGAGAAACACCCTTCGTTTTGGCTTCGGCCGATTTGCCCGGGAACATGATGAGCTGAAGGTTCGGCTTGTCGACCGTATCAAGGGTCAGCCGGTAAATCCGCGGCTCTTCTTCATGCCGGGCCAGCCTCTCCGTGCTGCGCGTTTCCTTGCGGAGTTTGTCTTCGCCTAACTCCTTGCGCCGCGTGTCCTCATTCAAAGTAATGCGATTCTCGTCGATCTTTTGACGCAAGCGCGCCATGTCCTCCATGACGTAGTGGAATTCGGGACTGCTCTGCACACGTTCGGCCGATCTGTTTTTCAGCTCTCCAATGAAGAGAGCGTGACTGTCAGACCATTTGGTAAACCGCGCTTTCGGCACCTCGTCATAAGTCAGGCAATTCTTGAGCGCTCCCTCGCCGTATTCCGGAAGATCCGTCAGAGTGGGGAGAACCACATCCGACGTGACGCCACGCAACTGGGTGGAACCGCCGGCTACGCGGTAGAATTTCTGGATGGTGAGCTTGAGCGCTCCATCCTCCTGGGAGCGACTGCCCAGCAGCGAGGTAAAGCGCCCGATCTCCAGAATGGTCTGGACGGTCCCTTTCCCGAAGGTGCTCTTATCGCCCACGATCACGGCCCGACCGTAATCCTGCAAGGCGGCGGCAAAAATCTCACTGGCCGAGGCGCTCTGCCGACTGGTCAGAACGACAAGTGGACCGGCGTAGGCGATGCCCGGATCGGGATCGCTCGATACCACGATATTCCCGTTGGAACCCTTTGTCTGAACGATAGGGCCTGATTTTAGAAACAGTCCGGTCAGCGAGATTGCTTCTTCAAGCGAACCGCCCCCGTTGCGCCGCAGATCGACGACCAAGCCCCCAATATTCTCTTTCTTGAGACGCTTCAGAAGCACCAGCACGTCGCGCGTAGTGCTTTTTTGGTGCTTGTCCATGTCCGCGTAGAACGAGGGAAGAGTAATCCAACCCAGCTTTACCGGGTTCCCGTCGGCATCCTTCTTAATGATGATATCGGCGCGAGCTTCCTGGTCCTTCAGTTTGATTTCTTCACGCACGATTTCCACGCTCTTGCGCTTGGAAGGGTCGGCGGCATCCGAGGGGATGACGAGCAGATGCACGCGCGTTCCTTTTTTTCCGCGGATCATATCGACCACTTTGTCGAGACGCATGTCGCGGCAATCGACCAGTTCCGCCTGGCCCTGACCCACCGCCGTGATTCGATCGCCCACCTTTAAGCGGCCATCAGTCTGGGCCGGACCTCCCGGGACAAGACTCTCGATCTTGGCGTAGCCGTCTTCCGTGCGCAGCATCGCTCCGATGCCGACGAGGGACAGCCCCATGTTAATGCTGAAATTTTTCAGGTCCGACTTGCTCAAATACTCGGAGTGCGGGTCGTAGGTTTGGGCCAGGGCATCGAGAAAGAGTTTTACCTGTTCGTCTCTGTCCTCTTCATGCACGTTGCGGGCGAGGCGCTCGTAACGGCGGGCCACCAGCTGCGGTCCCGGTTCGATGGGGTGGTCGGTCAGCTTCTCCTGCAATAATTCACTCTCGATGCGGCCCTTCCAGAGCTGATCGGCATCGGCTTCATCCTTGGGCCATGGCGCTTTTTGCCGGGTCAGCTCGATCGTAGCATTCGACTTGAAATCGGCCGGATTCTTGAGCACTTGCTTGATTTTGGCAAGCCGGGTGTCTACCCGTTTGGTATAGAGATCATAAATCTCGTAGGCCGGCTTCAGGTTGCCCAGAAGAACGTCATCGTCGATGGCGGTTCCGTACTTGGCGGTCAAGCTATCCACGTCTTGTTGCGTGAAGAAAAGATGGCTAAAATCAAGCAGCTCCAAGTAGGTGCGAAGGAACTTGCGCGAGACCTCGTCGTTGAGCGGCTGATGGGTATAATGCCCTTCCTCCAGAAGCCGGCCTACGGAAACGCAGATTTGTTCCTCGTCAGACTTGGCCTGAAGGGAACGCGGAGTGACCGCAAGAGTGAGGAGGATGGCCGGAAGCGCGACCAGCGCGGCAAAGCGATGTTTCATGAAGAATGCGGTATTTCAGTGTCGCAGATCCTGTTCCCTAAAGCAAGATAACCGGTCAGCGGTCACGTGGTAGAGAGATGAGACAGCGCGCGGGGCTCAACATTCAAAAAACCATAAAATTTAATACGACGGACCAAAAAACGCGGCCCGGACAGGTCGCGCGGAGGCTCCCGGGATCGCTCGCCATGAGCGGTCACGGCAGGACCTCTCAGGTTGCCAGGTTTCATGCTAGCCTGTGGGGACCGACATGACTTATCACACGTTTACAGGCGGAGTTTTCGAGACCAACTGCTACCTATGGGAGGCTCCGGAAGGAGCCATTCTGTTCGACGCCCCGGACGGAGCGTGCCAGTGGCTCAAATCCCGGGGAATCGAGCTGAAGATGCTCATCCTTACGCATGGTCACATCGATCACGTCCAGGATGTAGCCCGCCTCAAGAAGGCGTTTAACTGCCCTATCGGCTGCCACTCCGAAACGACTCCCATGATTTCGGATCCAGAATTTTTTCGCCGATTCGGGTTCGGGTTCGAGATAGAGCCAACCAAGCCCGACTTTCTAATCGAGGAAACACCGGCCCGGGACTTCCTTGGCCTTAAAATGCAGGTTCTGGAAGTCCCGGGACATTGCCCCGGCAGTCTCTGTTTCTATGATTCCGCCAGCCAACTGATTGTGGGCGGCGACGTTCTATTCGCGGGCGGTGTGGGCCGCTGGGATCTCCCGGGTGGCGACGCCGAGCTTCTCTTTCAAGGGATTAAAAAGAAGCTTTTTCCCCTGGGCGACAGCGTCACGGTCCTCCCGGGCCATGGTCAGCCCACCCGGATCGGCACCGAGCGAGCCAGCAACCCGTTCCTACAATCGTAGCACGTTCCATGGAGGGCGGAACTCCTGCGACGCCGCCCGGGCTCGCAGAAATTCGCCCCTTCATGGCCGATTGCCTCGGTGTTCAGTCCAATGTCGCCAGAAGAGAACTGAGCGGGTCCAATCCTGGGATGTGTTCCAAAATCTGGCGGAGAGAGGCGAGGGCCCCGGGAATATGCGCAAGGAAGGCCGGGTGCTCTTTAACGAGGCCCAGAAAACCGTAGGCCCCTAGCGCCTGCATCAGGCGTTGCATGCCGCAGAGGCGCAAAGTTGCGATGAACTCTTCATCGGGTAAAGCGCCGCCGCCACTCTGCTGTTCCCGATAGTAATCGACCAGCTCGTTCCGCTCCTCGGCTGACAGTTTCACGTAAGGATCATATAGGAGCGAAGCGAGGTCATACTGCGCGACCCCTGGTCGCATACCCTGGAAATCAATCAGGCAGGCATTTCCGTCCCGAATGATGACGTTTTGAGATTGGAAATCTCGATGCACCAAGACCCGGGGGAGCGCGCCCAGTTTCTCCGCGATTTCGCGCAGCACCGCCAAGCCGGCCAACTCACTCAGCCTGGATTGATCGATCCGAAAATACCGACCCAGGCAATTTTCGAGAAAGTAATGCTGCTCCCAGAGGTAGAGCGAGGTGTTAAACTCGACCGGCAAATTCGGGCGGATTGCTTCCCAGCTCTTCTCCTCCAAACGATGTAGTTTTGACACTTCGTCGAGGGCCGATTCGTAGAAAGCGCGACGAACCGGCCAGCGCTCATCGCGGAAACTGAATAGATCGCGTTCGCCCAGGTCTTCGATCCAGATCAGCCCCTCCGCCGCATCGTGAAAATAAATCTTGGGCGCGCGAATTCCCCTACTCTCGAGATAGCGGGCGATCTCGACATAATGCCGATTTTCTTCCCGCTCCATATTGTACTTCACCAGGATCAGGGTCTGGTCTGGCGAACAACGGACCCGATAAAACTTCCGATCAGACCCCCCTTTCTCGATGGGGGAAATTTCGACTTCGTCGGCATCGAAACGCGGAAAATGCACCCTGGTCTGGCGCAAAAGCAGGTCAGTTTTCATGGATCAGATGTCCTCGTCGCGGTGGATTCCCTCCACCCTTTTCCGTGTGCGCACAATACAACCGCGCAGGTCGCTCCGCGAAGCAATTTGTGCTCCGGACCAGACGACCGTGTCTTTTAAGAAAACGCCCTCTTCCACCCTGCATTCTTCCCCGATGGCCGTGAAACCTTCCATGCGCGCGCCCAACTCGATCGTTGCGCTTGGAGCAATCGATCTCGGCCAGTCATTATCGACTACATAGGAAGGCTTCCAACCCGAAGCCGCGATGGTGCGATGCACCTCAAGATATTCTTTGCGCGAACCGATGTTGAACCATTGCCCTTCGTCCAAGGGAACCCCGCCGATGCGCCCGCCCTGGCGAATCCAGTCCACCAAAATCGGGATAAACGAAATCTTTTTCGCGGGAGGGATTCTTTCGAAAATAGTCGGATTCCAAACGGACACGTTGGCGTAGTCCAAATTTTCGGCGCTCGGCGCGCCCCGCGTGATGTCCACGACGCGGCCCTCCTTTAAAATGACGCCCGAGGCGAGTCCCGTGCGTCGCAGACCCAGGGTCACATCGTTGCCACGGGCCACGTGTTCCTCGATTAACTTTCCGAGATTGAGATCGGTCAGAAGATCGCCGCTATAGACGATGAAAGACTCGCCGCGCAGCCATGGCTCGGCGTTGCGAATTCCGCCCCCCGTCTCCAGCAGATCAGGTTCGTGGACCAGCTGCACCGGACGATCGCGATAAAAACCCTGCCCAAAGTGCGTCTGGAATTGTGCACTCAAATGGTGCGTGTTGATGACAAAACGCTTCACGCCACTGGCCATCAAATGATCGAGCGCGAAAGTGATAAGCGGCTTCTGAAAAATAGGGAACAACGGTTTGGCCAACTCATCTGTTAAGGGACGCAACCGCGTTCCTAATCCCGCTCCCAGGACAAAGGCCTGCGTGATCATGACAAGACGCTCGCCTCGTTGATCTCTTCAAAACCTGCCGCCTCTGAACCCCGCCTGCGCAAAAAATCGAACGTAAGATTAGTGTTGATAGGGTTTAAAGAGGTTCCCGTCGGCCAGCCGGAATTCTTCCTCTCGACAAGGATGGGGCGCAATTGGTATTTTAGGAGCCTCCCAATGCCACGACGAGCGAAAGCCCTCAAAAAGGTGGGCACTGCTGTTAAGCCGCCGATATCCATTTCGTTGGAAGTGGATTATAATTCACGCGCGTTTCTCCTTCGTTCTACGCGCCTGCGTCGTTGGAGGCTTATCCATCCGTATCGGCGATACCTGTTGCTCTCAAAGCTTCATCGCGGGCACGCGAGCACTTAACGCAGGCACCAACGTCGTTGCCACCGGCGCAGGGAAGGTTCGTGAATGGAGACGCTTCGCTTAAAGCTGCTCGGCAATCCGTAACAGCTGATTGTACTTGGCCAGACGCTCGCTGCGCACGATTGAGCCTATCTTGATCAAATCGGCAGCCGTGGCCACCGCGAGGTCGGCGATGGTGGTATCCTCCGTCTCGCCACTGCGGGCCGAGACGACAAAACTATAGCCGGATTGACGCGCCAGTTGGACGGTGCGCAAGGTCTCGCTCAACGTGCCGATCTGATTCACTTTAATCAGCACGCTATTGGCCGCGCCGAGCTCGACGCCACGCTTGAGCCGCTCGACGTTGGTGGCAAACAGATCGTCGCCGATGAGTCGCACTCTCCCCCCCAGCCGCGTGGTGAGCGCGCGCCATGATTCCCAATCGTCTTCCGCGAGGGGGTCTTCGAGGCTGGTGATCGGAAATTGCTCGATGAGCGCGGCCAGGTGATCGGTTAGTTGGTCGCTCGTGAGCTGTTCGCCGCCGGTCGCAGCCAGACGGTAGTGCGAACCGTCGAAGAAGTGCGTGCTGGCAACGTCCACGGCTATTGTGACGTCGCGGCCCGGCTCCAGCCCAGCTTCTTCAATGGCCCGGACGACAAACTCCGCGGCCTGAGCATTGGACTGCAGACGCGGACCATAGCCCCCCTCGTCTCCCACCAGGCGCCCCTCATAGCCCGCAGCGGTCAGAAGCCCGCCGAGGCGGCGATAAATCCGGGCAGTCCACTCAAGGCCGATGGCCATTGTTGCAGCACCGACAGGCATCATCAAAAAATCCTGGAAGTCGATATTGCCGCCCGCATGCAAACCGCCAGAAATCAGATTAATCATCGGCAGGGGCATGCGCGGCGCCGGAGCGTCGGGCTCGATGCGCCGGATTAAATCGTGGAGGTGGCGATATAGTGGCAACCCGCGCACCGCTGCGCCAGCGTGCGCCGCGGCTAACGACACGGCCAGCAACGCGTTGCCTCCAAGTTTGGTCTTCTGCGGCGAGTCGTCCAGTTCGAGCAATCTGGCGTCGAGAGCTTGCTGATCCACTGGATCAAACCCTGCCAGCGCCGGCCCAATTGTATCGCGTATGTTCGCCACCGCTCCGAAAACGCCGCGACCGTCATGGCGCTCGTTCGCGGTATCGCGCAACTCGCACGCTTCCGCTTTGCCGGTACTAGCTCCGGACGGCACGATGGCCCGGCCCCACGCTCCGCCGTTCAAGTGTACTTCCGCTTCGACTGTCGGTTGGCCACGACTGTCCAGCGCCTCGCGCGCCAATATCTTGTGGATCTTTGTCATGAAATAATATCGTTAGCCGTCGGTGCTGCTTCGTCCATTTCCACTGCATCGAAACGGCGCATCGCCAACTTCATCACTGCGGGCCAATCAGATGGCTCTGTGCGAAAAACCTCGCGAAACAATTGTCGCATCACGTCGCGTCGAACAGGATCGACAAGATAGTCGACGGGGCTTTTACCGTCGAGCCGCGCCCAGCCGCAGCCGGCAAAGTTCAAAATGCCACGAGCCCAAAGCTCAGCGAGCTCCTGTGCGCCAATTTTTGTCGCCATGACCTCGTCATAGGCTCTGGCAAACTCTGCACTCAGATTCAAATACGCGGCGTGCCCCGGCATGGCCCGGCAGGCCTTGAGCACCAGGTGACTGAGGAAAAAGCCAAGATCGAAAGCCGGGTCGCCGTAGTGCCCGGTCTCAAAGTCGACCATCATGAGTCCACCCTCGAAAACCAGCAGATTTTTGGGACTGAAGTCGGCATGCACGAGCGAACGGGGGTGGGCAGCGAGGGACGCAATGAGCGACTCGATGGCCGGCCGGGCCTCGGGGCGATTGGTGGCCAGCGTGCGGTAGAAGGGATCGATCCGCAATTCGTCGAACAGTGTTCGGTCGCCAAACTGCCGTTCCATGTTCGAATCCAGCCAGCTTTCGGCGTGTAGAGTGCCGAGCAATCGACCACAGGCTGTTGCAATCTGCGGATCGACTGTTCCCGCCAGCAAATCCTGCTTCCACACCGCATTCGGGCGCGACGCCGCAGTCATCGCGAACAAATACTGCTCACGATCCTCAAAGAGAATGCGCGGCGTCCGGGCCAGCGGGGCCGTCCCCGACCGGCTACTCGCCTTATCGAGCAGAAGCGTGCAGGCCGAGAGCACTTCGGCTTCGCGCCAAATCCGCTCGATACTCGAAAACCATGGCTGCGCTGTGCGCAATTGCGCGAGGGCCTGCTTTATGACGAATTCATCGCCCGGATGTTGCGGCCTTTCGACCATGAGGACCATGTTCGAAACACCGCCGGAAAGCTCCCTCACTCGCACCACCTCGTCCGGCAAAATTCGGCCGGATTCGCGCAGATAACCCTCCGCCGATTCCTGGTCGATTAAGCGCACCCGTCAAATATCATCGGCATAAAGCAGGGCGGTCAAGCGTGCCGCGGGCCGGGTTACAGGTTCGGCGGCCGATTTTGCTCAAGACCTCGTTCCAGATCGGCCAGGGCCCGGAGGCGGATTCCCTGGTACTTGCTCATCCATTGCTCGGAAATCTTGTAAAGCGGGACCGGGTTCAGGAAATGCAGCTTCTCCCGACCTCGCCACAGAGGGATGACCAGATCTGCCTTCTTAAGCAAGGAAAGGTGTTTGGTCACCGCTTGTCGCGTCATGGCGGCATCCCTACTCAACTGCTTCAAGGTCTGGCCATTGTTGAGGTGCAGTTGATCCAGCAGCTTTCGGCGGCTCGAATCGGCCAGCGCCTTGAAAATCAAATCCACAGAACACGTATGCAACCAAACGGTTGCATGTCAATAACCAACACCCGGGGACCTAGTTATGAAGGTAAAGCGTTCGTGTCCCGAAGTCGATGATTCCGTGATTACGATTCAGAATCTCCGCGCCGAGCAGACCCGCCACAGGAGGCGTGCCGCGCAGAAGCTTATCATGAATGAGGCCCTGCAGATCGATCACACCCACCTCTCTCCCGGAAATTACGGTTGAGCCGACCGATATCTTGCGAATCTTCGCCATTTGCACGCCTCGCTGGCGCAGATTAACGGCCGCCGAACTGAACGGCGTCTCCCGAACCGGAATCCTCATCCGCCGGACAAACTGCTGATGCAACAGCGTGGCGAAGGCACCCGTATCGATCATCAACTTGGCCGGCGTCCCGTTAATAGATGCATTGACATACAGATTGAACCCATCGCTCACCTGAATGGAAACGGGATTAAGCCCTCGATAATCCATACCCGGCACCGAACCCGGCAACTGGGGATCGAGTTTCAAAATCAAAAGCTGGCGCTGACAATCCAGGATGGCCTTGGTCGGAAATAAAATATCGGCACCCAGAATTCCATCGATCTCCTGTTCCTCCAGAAGACGGGCCGTCCTGGCCGAGCTGCCCAGATTGACCGTGACCACCGGCTCATCCAGCAAGTCGAGACTGCCCAGGCGAAAATGATGCACGATGGCGACGTTATTAAAAGCGCCGTTGATCTGCAGGCGCGCCGGCAGATTCGAGGCCGTGGGAATGCCGGTCAGTTTAAAATGCTGCCGGCGGTTCAGGGAAATGGCACTGACGGGGGCTCCGCTGTCCACTCCGAGCCAGGCTTCCTTGCCGTTAATGGTGGCTCGAACGAGGAGATGATTCTGCCGCGATCGCACCAGGGGAAGAGCTTCAAACTGAGCGCCCTTGGCTACGCGGGGCTTCTCGGCGGCGGCGACCGAGGCGGCAGCCCAGACACTCGCGGAGCACACCAGCGCCGCCACCAGCAAACAACCGCAGCGCGCTAAACGAGGCAATGGGGGGAGCGTCACGCCGCGGAGGATACCATGCTTATGCACACGCGAAAGCGGTGTTTCGGTGCGTAGTTCTCGAATACCCGCGGACTTTTCTTCGTCGTTAACAAGCGTAGGAATTGCACGGGACCGCCCGAGGCGTTAAAGAAGAATCAACCATGACATTGTACACTCGATCGTTTGGCCTCTCTTTAATCTCGCTGCTCTGCGGTTTGGCCTTTCCCGCCTTGGCCCAGGATATCGTGGTCGGCGAGTTCGCCTCCCTTACCGGCAGCGAGGCCACTTTCGGTATCAACTCGAGTAATGGCGTCGAGTTGGCCAAGGAAGAAATCAATAACACGGGGGGTCTCCTGGGCGGACGAAACATCAAAATCATCATGGAAGATGATCAGTCCAAGCCGGGCCAGCCCTCTGCGGCGGTCAAGAAACTC
>JBBRQE010000015.1:0-30688 GCA_038226905.1 Chthoniobacterales bacterium
AAAGGAAAATTCGCGATTCACTAATTTCTTGATCCAAAAGTAAAAAAGACAGCTATCCCGATACGGAAAACCGGGCCGTTGGCAAAACCGATAACGTCAAGTTCGGAAGAGCGTCAAGTGAAAGCGCCGATTGATCGGCCGCGCTCCACATTTGACCTGACAAAGCCGTAATGGGTCCGTATATAAAAGTGTTATGATGTACAATCGTGAGCTCGCCAAGCAAGGCGCGATCGTATTGGGTGCGCTTCTCCTTGGCGTTGGCATTGGGCATTGGATGACCAGGGTATCCGTCGTTCCGGCCCCGCCAGCCAAACCGGCGGTGGCTGTCGCCTTGAATCATCCCCGTCCGGCCGCGGATCGGGCCGGGTTGTCCGCACCGATTGACTCATCGAAATCCATCACCTCCCCGGCCGACCGGAAATCGCTCGAGGAGATCATGAAAGACCCGAGCTCGGGCGCGCGCACGAGGGCGCTGGAAGAGTATGTCAAAAACCTCTCGCCCGCCAACATCGGCGCGGCGCTCAAACAGCTGCGCGGTCTGCCCCAGGGAACGGCACGCGATCTCGCCTCCGGTCTCCTGGTGGCTCGTTGGCTGGAGACGGACCCCGAGGGAGCACTGAAGTTCGCCGCGGAAAATCACGATTTCGATTACATTACGGCCGACGTTTTCCAGCAACTGGCCAGCGCTGATTCGCAAGCCGCCCTGACCCGTGCGCAAAGCATTGCGGATCCCAACGCGCGCTATCAGGCCCTGCGAGGCGTTCTCAGTTATATGGCCGATCAAGATCCGTTAGGCGCATTGCGTCTCGCGGGCACCCTTGGCTCCTTTCCCAATAGCGAGCCGCTCAGTCAGATGATTTATAAACAATGGTCAGCGGTCGACCCACAGGCCGCCGCTTCCCAGGCCGCCCGGGCCACCTCCAACGAGGGGGGCTGGCGTTCGCCCGTCGGACAGGTTCTGCGCAATTGGGCCGGGCAGGATCCACTGGGAGCCATTGCCTGGTCGACCGCCCAGGCCGATCCTTCCGCGCAGGCGCGCGATATCGGACAAGTAGTGCGGCAATGGAGTCGGGACGACCAAACAGCCGCGGCCACCTGGGTGAACACGCTGAGCCCGGGCAGCACGCGCGACGCGGCCGTCGCTTCCCTTGCTTTCTCGTTAGGCGGATCCGACCCCTCCGCGGCTCTCGGTTGGGCCGAAAGTATTTCCGACGTCACGCAACGGGACAATGCCGTGCAACGGCTCAGTCGGGAAATTATGTATCGCAATCCGGCCAATGGCGCCGCCATCCTGCAGGCTGCTGGCGTTCCGCAAAATTTGATTCCACCGCCGCCCACCCAAGGACAGGGCGGCCGGCGCGGTCGCCCGTAACCTGGGTAGGGACGCCGCGCCGCGGCGTTCGCTCCGCCAATTTGCCACTCGTCCGGAAGTGGGCGCACCCGGCGGCTCCAGGAAATTCACTGCGTTGGCGTTGCGGGCATTTCTCCTGAAATCTTTGCGCGCAAGCGAAGGATTATCGAGGTGCTGTCATACGCCCATTTTCTATTGAGCGCGCGGAGTGGACGGCGCAGCGCACCCTCCCTACCCATCCCGCTTACGAGTATAAATACTCGTCGTGATATTCGCGTTGCGGCGCAAACTGGACCGACTCGTCTCCGCCCGTTTCGGGGTATTCGAAAATCTTTCCTTCATAATTCCGAATCACGATCTTCTCATTATCGTGATAGAGCACATATCCCGGGTTGATCGGAACTTTGCCTCCGCCGCCCGGAGCGTCGATGACAAACTGGGGCACGGCGTAGCCGGTGGTATGCCCGCGCAGCCCTTCAATAATTTCGATCCCCTTGGCCACCGATGTGCGCAGATGAGAGGAACCGTTAATCAGATCACACTGATACACGTAATAGGGTCGAACGCGGCACATGAGCAATTTATGCACGAGCGTCTTCATGGTCTCGACGTCGTCGTTAACCCCTTTGAGGAGGACGCTCTGATTACCCAGCGGGATGCCGGCGTTGGCCAGTCGCTCGAGTGCCTGCTTCACTTCGATGGTGAGTTCCCGCGGATGATTGACATGCACGCTCATCCAAAGCGGGTGGTATTTTTGCAGCATGGCACAAAGCTCCGGCGTAATCCGCTGGGGCAGAAAAATTGGAACACGCGTCCCAATGCGCAGAAACTCAATGTGCGGGATGGCCCGTAGGCGGCTCAGTATTTTTTCCAGCTTATCGTCGCTGAAAAGGAGAGCGTCTCCTCCGCTGAGAAGGACATCGCGCACTTCCGTATGTGTTTCGAGGTAGCGGAAGATTTCCTCGAAATTAGTGTGCAGTTCCTGTTCGCCCACACCGCTCACCACTCGACTCCTCGTGCAATAACGGCAATAACTAGCGCAACGATCCGTCACGAGAAAGAGAACCCGGTCGGGATAGCGATGGACCAGTCCCGGCACCGGCATGTGCGAATCTTCGCCGCACGGGTCCGCCATGTCGTAAGGCGAGGTCCAGGTCTCTTCAATGCGAGGGATAACCTGGCGCCGGATCGGATCGTCCGGATTTTCGCGCGTCAGCAGGTTGAAAAAATGCGGTGTCACCGCCAAGGCCAGCTTGTCGCCGGAAAGCAAGACCCCGCTGCGCTCCTCGTCGCTTAAAACCAGGTGGCGCTCTAATTGCGTGAGCGACGTGACCCTGTTCTTGAGCTGCCATTTCCAATCGTTCCAGAGTTCTGGAGCCACATCCGGCCAGTAACCGGGCGCGTGTGAAACGAACTCTTTTCCTTCGACCTTCCCTGCGGCAAGAGTGAGCATTTTATATGAGTGAACGAAAACGTTAAGGCCCTTAAGTATCGTGTCAATATAGGTACCTGGCCGTGCGCTACACACCCAGGTGTTAGCGCGGCTCACTCTTCGGAAAGGAACGCCCAACTCTCAACGACAGAAGGTGCGTCGACGCTCCTATTTAACAAGACCATCCATTGTCGAGAGCATTACTAATAGAACGAAGACGGACGAAACGTACGTTGCCGGCCAAAACATTCGGCGGTCAATCTAACCGCTCAAACTCAGACATGCCCTACTTCACCGTCACCAGCGTGCCCACCGGAATCTCGGAAAACAGCCGGCGCGCGATATCTCCCGGAAGCCGAATGCAACCATGGGAAGCAGGGTGATTGGGAACAACCCCTTCGTGCATGCCGAAATCGAGGCAGCTTAGTCTCATGAAATACGGCATTTCTACCTTATAAATAGTGGAACGATGACTCCGCTCCTTGTCGGTGATCACGTAATCGCCCGGCCGCGTCGAGTATCCCTGACGTCCCGTTGAGCAAACGGTCGTCAAAACGGACACGCCATCTTTCCACACTTCCGCGCGCTGTGTGGCCAGTGAGATTTCCACGCGCAATTGATCGGGCGAGGGCCCTCCTCCCAGCAGGACCTGCGTGCACTGCCAGCTCCCCTGTTCCGCCGCCAAATACAAAGCCATCATCTTGTAACGGGCCGTCGAGCGACTGCGTTCCGCACCCGCCGCTAGCAAGGTTCGCACGTAGTCGGTCTGGCCCAGACCGGCCGCCAGCATAAGGACCGTCACATTCTTGTCCTCTTCGAGATAACTGCGGAGCGAGCGCGACTTGACCAGATCGAGAAAATCCTTATCGCACTTGGCCGGCAACACCGTATTGGGATCAACCCCGCCCGCCAGCAACGCCTTAAACTGCGCCAGGTTGTTGGAAGCGATGGAATAAGCCAGAAGTGACACGCTGCGATCCTGCGGAGTGGGCGGAACAGCATGTTTGCTGAGTAACAATTTCACTTGCTCCATGTTCGCACTCGAGATGGCCGCATCCAAAGCCTGCCGTGTTTTGGCGGTCCACTGAGGAAGCGGCGGAACCCGGTTGAAGATCAATTCAATAATCTCCTTGTTACCCGTCCCTAAAGCCGCCGCCACCAAATCGCCTGCCTGGGTGCCAAAATCCGGGATCACGCGCAAAAGCAGTTGAACCATCCCGGAATTCTGGGCGGCGATGGCGTATTGCAGAGCGGACCGGCCGGTGCGGTCGGTCGCATTGATGTTCGTGACGCCACCCACAAATTTGCGAACCAGATCCATGTTACCCTGCATGGCTGCAGCCATCAGAGGCGTGAAACCGGCATCGTCCGCCAAATCCGCCGAAGCGCCGGCCTGCAAAAGCCGCGTCACGGTGGCCTCATCCTGCTGCAAGGTCGCAGCCAAAAGAAGAGGCCTATCCTGCGTGCCGCGCGCGTTCGGGTTGAGGCCCTGGCCGAAGTAAAGATCGAGGACAGGGGCCCGGTCGCTCACCATGGCGCGGACGAATTCTTCCGGCGAAATCGGGCTGGTCACAGCCGGCTCCGGCCCGAAGCCCGTGGTGGACAGGAAGAGCACCACTGCAAGTGCCTGGCCGAAAAACGTTTTTACGGAAGAATTGCGCATTTTAGGGGAGCAGCGGAACGGATCATACACGACGCGTCAAGCGATTGATAGGCCACAATCATTTCCGAATAGCATACGCAGAAATAAATCCCTTCTTTCAGCGATCTGCCAGGGACCCGGGTCCAAATGCCCCTGTGTCGATCCCACCCTTGCCGGGCACGTTGAACGTCAGACCGCCGGGGCTGTCCAAATTCGAACCAATGCAAATCCGAATCTTTCCGATTTCCCTTTGTCTGGCTTTGGCCGCTTCCGCTTGCCTCGGCGCTCCCTCGGAAGTCGTTCCGACGCCCACCGTCCCCGCCGCTGCCGCAGCGGCTGGCAAGGATGTGGTGCACCAGTTGAACAACGCTTTTGCCAAAGTCTTTGAGACCGTCGCTCCCAGCGTTGTCATTATCGAGGTATCGAAGAAAAACGAGGGGAACGACGGGTCGCCCTTCGATGATTTGCTCTTTCAGGGTCAGCCGGACGAAAATAATCCACAGAACGGTCCGCGCAGCGCCCTTCCCCTGCAGAGCGAAGGCTCGGGTTTCATCGTTCGAGCGGACGGCTACATCTTGACGAACTATCACGTGGTGGAAGGCGCGGATAAGATCGAGGTGAAGCTGAAAGACGGCCGTAACTTCACGGCCAAGATAATCGGCACGGACGAGAAGACCGACATCTCGGTCATCAAAATCGAGGCGCGCGATCTTCCGGTGGTGCAGTTGGGAGACAGCGAAGCCGTGCGCGTCGGGCAATTCGCGTTTGCCATCGGCGCGCCTTTCAAACTCGACTATACTTTTACCTACGGCGTGGTCAGCGGCAAAGGCCGGAACAAGCTCATCGCGAACGGCGGATACTCCATTGCCGATTACCTGCAAACGGACGCGTCGATAAACCCCGGGAACAGCGGCGGCCCGTTGTGCGACATCGATGGCAACGTGATCGGCATGAACACTCTGATCAACGGTCTGAATCGCGGCCTCGGCTTTGCCATTCCCGTGAACATGATCAAGGAGATCGGCACCGAGTTGATCGCCGGGCACCGTATCGTGCGATCATGGCTTGGTATTCGTATCGAATCTCTCGGCGACGATCCATCCATCCGGGATCTCTTCAAAGGTTTGGAAAAAGGCGTGGTCGTTCGCACTATCGAAGCGGATGCGCCGGCTAATAAGAGCCAGTTGCGTCCGTTCGATGTCATTACCCAGGTGGATGGAACGGATGTCACGACCGACTCGCAGTTACAGCACGAAATATTAAGGAAAAAAGTGGGACAAATCGTGGAACTAACTGTGTGGCGCAAAGGTCAGACTCTAAAAGTTCCCGTCACCACCGGTGAACTTCCGGGGGACGTCGCGCGAGCCTCGAACGAAACGGTAAAGCCCAACACCGCGAAGCCGGAAGATGCCGGCAAGTTCGGGCTGCAGGTGCAGGACCTGAGTAAAGAAGTGGCGGAGCGCCTTCATCTCAGCGTGCCGCAAGGCGTGATCGTAACCGACGTGTCGGAAAACAGCATCGCTTCCCAACAGGACATTCAGCGCGAGGATGTGATCACGGAAGTGGACGGCAAGGCTGTGACCAACGTGCAAACCTTCCGCGATGCCTTGCTCAAAGCCGATCCCCGGCGCGGTGTTCTCCTCTACCTCGATCGCAAGGGCAACAAGACCTTTGCCGTGCTCAAGGCGGGAAAATAAACCCAACTCCCTCGCCAGGAACTAGACATTTCCTGGACGGCGGAGCTCCGGCAACGCGCCGATGCGACCAAGCCTGCTAGGGCTGCGGATGGGTGCGCAAATAATCGGGGAGAGGCTGGTTGTCGATATACAGTTGCTCCAGGGCCGCGTCACCGTCGAGCACCCGCACAGTCACATAGGCGTTTTGCTTTTGAGCACGCGTGCTCGAGGCATAAGCGCGATCTGCGGCGGGCGCGACTCTCTCCGTTAGCCAAAATTTGTCGAAGGGAAAATCAACATGCTGCGAGCCGTCCCACCACGCCCCTGGCTGCACTTTCATCACGTTATCTCCCTTGGCCGCCGTGGCGCTGAGGTGATCGATTTCAGCGAACCCGCTGCTCCCCTCTTTAAGAAAAGCATAAGCTACCGAGGCCGGAGGCAATCTTTCAGCCTGCGGGACCTTCTCCGCGGCGAAGGCCAGGGCCACGTAACGGCCCCTGAGCGCGTCCACCGGATCCACCGGGGCCGTCCTGAACTTCCACAACCTCCCTTTGCCCAGCGTCTGGGTGCGCATCCGGATGCACCAGGCGGGCACCGCCAATTGGGCCAGTGCGACCAGGACAAAGATAAAAAGGCGCCATGATTTCATGCACGCATCCGCTGCCGGAAGAAAAAGAAATTGGCCAGAAGAAACCCCGCGCCCACCGCGATGAAGCCGATCCCGCGCGCGACGAAACTAAAATCGCTATCGAAGAAGCGCGCCAGCGCGAGGGACGCCACCACGAGCAGCCCAAAGTTCGCCCGCGCCAGGCTCCCGACTCGAATGCCGCGCACCAGCAATTCGATTCCCAGCGCCAGCGCGTAAACATTGAAGAGAACCGCCGCGGAAAAAGCATACGGATTATCGGCACGGCGGATGTTGACCGGCGCCACTTCCGCGATCAGGCGGGCGGTCACGGCGAGCAGCGGCAGGCACGCCGCGACGATTGAATAATAAATCTTTCCGCGCAACGCGTCCCAGCCAGCCAGCCCGATAGCCATCGCAGGAAAGAGGAGGGCGACCCCGACACCCATGGCTTTTTCCACCGTCAGATCGTTCCAGACGGATCCGGTCCGCAAATGCCAGGATCCTTCGAAGCTCAAAACAATGGCCACGGCGGCGATGCCTAATCCACCTAAAACCGATAAGACGTTAAGCGACCTGGGCCCATCCTCCTGCCACCTCATGCCCGCCAGGTAGACGGTCGTGCAAAGACCGGCGAACGCGACGCCGCCGAGATCGTGACCTGTGAACTCCGTAGTCACACCCAGGCCGACAGCGGCCGCCCCCATGAGGAAAATTGAGAGAGTGCGGAACCTCCAGCCGTTTCGTTCCCGGAGCGAGACGCGGACGCAAAACGGCGCGATCAGGAGCAGCAAAATCCAAAAGAACATCTGGCCGGGGCGATTGAATGACCAACCGGCCCTGCTCACCATCCAGACAGCACATCCCACCATATAGGCGAGCGCACCGAACGTGGTTCGAAACAAATAAACAACGGGAATGCTGAGGAGCAGCCAGGTCCCCAGGAAATCGGCCAAGCTGCCTTGAATCTGATAGGTCTGGCTAACGAGCGCGATGGCGGTACCCACGGCCGCCACGTTAAAAATGGAAGCGCTCTCGCGCCAGGCCGGAGACTCATCGCGCCGTGAAAGCACAAAAACGCCCATTACCTGGGCAAGGAGAAGCGGAAGAAAAGCGATGAGGCAGCGGGTGGACCGGCTCAGATCGTCCCAGTTGTGCGCGATCAGCAGAACAATGCCAGCGCCTACTAAAGCCGAACCGATCACCGCCAGAATAACGAAGCCGAAGCTGGTCGCACGCGATTCTGCTTCTCGATAATGTCGATCGATCGCGGTCGCATTATCGGAAGTAATGACACCGCCAGCGACAAGTCCAGGCAGCTGCGCGCGCAACCAGCGAATCGCGCGATGATTGGTCGGACCCGTCACTCGGCGAGCGAATCACACGCGTCGGGCGAGCGAAAGATAAAATTGTCGCACCTCACGGGCTTGCCTGCTCGAGACCTGCTCGGAGAGCCCGTTCTACCAACCGCCCAGGTGGAACGACCTCCCCGAGGCGCTAACGCGCCTCAGGTGTCAGGCCTTGCGCCCGCCCGCCACCACCAAAATAATCCCGCCCACCAGGCAAAGGCCACCCAGCAGAGGCGGGAACGGAATCGTCTCCCTCTTTTCAGCCGTGGCCTGGATCGGACCGAGGTCGAGAACCTTTTCGCGTTTGGTGTAACTGAAGCCTCCGTAGGCCAGCGCAACGATTCCGATGACGATCAGAAGGATACCAATGATGCCAGCGGGCTTCATGCTAGAGAGATTTCCGTCCCTGCAGCAGATTAATGATCAGCACGACAACGGCGATAACGAGCAACAAATGGATGAGCCCGCCTCCGATGTGGCCGATGAATCCCAGCAACCAAAGAACCAGCAAAACAACAATAATAGTCCAAAGCATAAATAAGTTCCTTTCAATGAGTTCTATTAAGATTCGTGCCAACCCCAATCCGCGCGCTTATTTAACCTCAAAAAAATAGCGCCCGATTTTTGGAAATCTTAAGCGTTGAGCATAACAATCACTCCGCTTTCCCCAGCATTTTGGCCATCACGCCACGCAAATTCCACTCGTTCGCTTTTAGATGCCGATGCGCCGTTTCGTAATCGGTCCCGCTCAATTCTGCCACGACCCGCGTCGCGCGATCCCGCAACTTCGCGTTGGACGCATGCAGATCGATCATCAAATTTCCGCGCACCCTGCCCAGCGCAACCATCGCTCCGGTGCTGATAATGTTCAGCGCGATCTTGGTGGCCGTGCCCGCCTTCAGCCGCGTTGATCCTGTTAATATTTCAGGTCCCACGGCCAGCGCGATCGGCCGGTCGGAGGGAATCTTGACGGGCCCGCCTGGGTTACAGCTTAACAAAATCGTCTTGGCCCCGAGTTCTCGCGCGCGAGCCAGAGCCCCGGCGACAAAAGGAGTGCGCCCGCTCGCGCTGATCCCCACCACCGTATCAACTCCCGTGATTCCCCGCTCGACCACGGCCATGGCGCCGGCCCCGGCGTCGTCTTCCGCCCCTTCCACGCTAAGATACAATGCCGTTACCCCACCGGCGACAATTCCCTGCACCAGGTCCGGCGCGGCGCCAAAAGTAGGAGGAATCTCACTCGCATCGAGCACGCCGAGACGCCCGCTGCTCCCTGCCCCGATATAAAATAAACGCCCGCCCTTACGCAGTGAAGCGGTCACCAGGTCGATGGCCTGCACCAGTTCAGTCGAAGCCGCCCTTAAGGCCTCTTGCACGCCTGATTCTTCGTCGATAAAAAGTTTCACCAAATCGCGCACGGGTAATTTCTCCAGGTCGTGCGAGCGCGGGTTGCGCTGCTCGGTTAACGACAGAGCCAGGTCTTCCACCCTTTCGATGACCGGCAGGATCCGGACGGAAGGCAGGTCGTGCATTTCCGCAGCCAGCCAGGCCGCTCCCACCTCGGGAGCCCGTTCCGCGCACGAGACCCGGGCGTCGGGCAGATTCTTTTTCAGGCGACGCCGAAATGCGTGCGCGTAAACCGAGTCTCTCTGAAACAATCCCCCAAGCAGCATGACCTTGGGGGCAAGCAGATGCAGGCGTATGGCCACGGCCTCCGTGTATTCGGTCAAGGCCCGCGCCCCTTCTTCCAAAATTTCCATGACCCGCGCATCCCCCGTCGCCGCCGCCTCGCACACCACCGGAGCGAGCAACGCTATTTCCATTTTGTCCGCCGTCTGGGCCCAGCGCACCAGCTCATCGAGATTATTCAGGGCGAGGGCCTGCAGCACCCTGGCCGTAAATTGCACTTCACCGCGGTGCAGGTCGTACTCGCGCAAAATCAGACGCAGAGCCTGGACGACCAAAAAATAAGCGCCTCCCGCGTCCCCCAGGATATGTCCCCATCCTCCCGCTTTCTCCATTCGATCGCCACGCCGGCCGGTCACTGACGATCCACTGCCCGCATTGACGACAATGCCGTCGCCATGTCCGAGCGCCGCCGCCAGTCCGGAATCGCGATCGCTTCCCGTCACAATCTTCGCCTTCGGCCAGGTCTCCCGGCAAAGACGAGAAAGCGCTTGACGATCCTCCTCTGTCACACAGCCGGCCAGGAAAACCCCGACGCGATTGACCGGCCGCGGGAGTGCGCCAAAGATGGTGCGCAATCGCTCCGGACTCGTTAGGCGAAGATTGGACGGAGGAAGCTTTCCCTGGGCGAGAATACGCAACTCATCGCCCGCCCGCTCAACCTTCACCCAGGCAGTCTTGGTTCCACCTCCCTCCACCCCGAGAATCGTTTCACCCGGTTGCACGACTGGCGACCATAACCAATCCATTCGGCCTTGGGAAGGCCTCCGATTTTTGGCGCCCGAGAGAAAAGGAGGGGACACGGCGACAGAGCGCCGTGGCTACAGCGCCCTGGACTTGTCGCCACCTCACTCGGTTGAGGCGCCTTCAGCGGGATTCGCTACCCGGATTTCCGATTCAAGCCTTGCTTGATTGCCTCCCATGGTGCCACCCGTATGATGTGTGGATGAGCGGAAAAGAAGCGCCTGCCGCGGAGCGCGTCGCGTGGTTACGCCAGGAGATTCAAGAGCATAATCGGCGCTACTACGAGGAAGCCGCGCCGACCGTGAGCGATCGGGAATACGATCGGCTGTATAAGGAATTAGCCGATCTGGAACAGCGCTTCCCCGACCTCGCCTCGGCTCAATCTCCCACGCAGCGCGTGGGAGGAGCACCCCTCAAAGCCTTCCAACAAGTGCGACATCGCCTGCCCATGCTGAGCCTGGACAACACCTACTCGGAAGACGAAGTAGCCAGCTTTTACGCGCGCCTGGTTCGCCTGTTGCCGGACGAAAAAATATCCGTGGTGATCGAGCCAAAAGTTGACGGCGTGGCCGTCTCTCTCACCTACGAGGAGGGGAAACTGCATCACGCGGCCACGCGAGGCGATGGAGTGGTGGGCGATGACATCACACAAAATATCAAGACCATCCGATCCATCCCGCAGCGATTACACGGATCCGTCCCGGCCCTGCTGGAAGTGCGCGGCGAAGTCTACATGGACAAGAGCGGCTTCGATCGTTTAAACGCGCAACGCACGGAGACCGGCCTGCCCGTGTTCGCCAATCCGCGCAACGCCGCCGCCGGCTCGCTCAAGCAACTCGATCCGAAGATTGCCGCGCAGCGGCCGCTCGGTGCCGTCTTCTACGGAACGGGCGCGGCCGATGGCCTCGAAATGGATCGGCATTCGGAAATATTTCCACTCCTCAAAAAACTCGGTTTGCCCGCCGTGGAAAAATGGTGGATGGCTGACTCGGTTGATAAGATTCTCGAGGGGATTCACAAACTGGATGGCGTCCGGCATAACTTCGCCTTCCAGACCGATGGGTCCGTTGTAAAGGTGGATTCCATGGCTCAACGGGAGCGACTCGGCTTTACGGCGAAGGCCCCGCGCTGGGCCATCGCCTATAAATACGAAGCAGAAAAGGTGGAAACCCGCCTGAACAGTATCCTCGTGCAAGTCGGACGGACCGGTATCCTCACGCCCGTAGCCGATCTCGAACCGGTCACCGTAAGCGGCAGCCGGGTCTCGCGCGCGACTTTGCATAACGAGGATGAAATAAAGCGCAAAGACATTCGCATTGGGGACACGGTCGTCATCGAAAAAGCCGGAGAAGTAATTCCGGCCGTCGTCGAAGTGGTGAGAGCCAGGCGGCCCCGTTCTTCCCGGCCTTTCGATTTCCTTGAACACATCCACCACCAATGTCCGGTCTGCGGCGGCGCGGTGGCGCGCGACCCGGCCTTCGTCGCATGGCGTTGCCAAAACCTGCAATGCCCCGCCCAGACTACGCGGCGCCTTGAATTTTTCGCGGCGCGCGGCGCGCTTGATATCGAAAGCGTGGGGGGAATCGTGGCCGACAAGCTGGTCGAACGTAACCTCGTGCGCGAACCGATGGATGTTTTTGAATTGAAGGTCGACCAGCTGGCCGCCTTAAATCTGGGCACGGAAGAGAATCCGCGCGTTTTCGGAGAAAAAAATGCGACTAAAGCGATCGAGGCGATCGCCCGCGCCCGGACGTTTCCCCTTTCGAAATGGCTTTTTGCCCTGGCCATTCCGGAGGTGGGCAAGACGACCGGGGCGCAACTGGCCGCCTTTCATGACACCATCGAAGAAGTGGCACATTCTGCGCTCCTGCGCGATGTGCGAGATTATCATGCCGTGCAAACGGAGAGCCGCCGGGTCCGTCGTGAAAACCCGGATCGTTACGACCAGCTTAAGCAACAGCTGAGCGAAATCGTCGGCCGGCTGGTCGCCGCGGGATTCGCTACGCCGTCCAAGGCGAGGAGCGATAAGGGTCTTGGTATTGTCACAGAGGTTGGAACGGTCGTAGCCGAAACGGTCCTGAGTTTTTTCGCATCGGAGGCCGGGACACGCTTACTGCAGCGAATAAAAGATCTCGGCATCAAGCCGACCAGTGAGAAAATTTCGCTGGAGCAAGCCGCCGCACTTCCCCTGGCCAGCAAGACGTTTGTCCTCACCGGAACGTTGCCCAGCATGACGCGCGACGAAGCGCGCGCCAGGATCGAAGACCTCGGCGGGCATGTGGGAAGCGGCGTGAGCAAGAAGACTGATTATCTTCTCTCCGGTGAAACCGCGGGCAGCAAACTGGACCGGGCCCGGGAATTGGGCGTGCCCATTCTAGATGAGACAGAATTCCGTAAGATGCTGGAGCGTTAAGGCGACTTCGAATCGTATATTCTGTTAGAATTCTGCGCTCCTCAACTTTCGTCTGCAATGGTGAAAAATGTTTCCGGCTTGACTCGGCCTAACAAGAGACCGGTTAGGGAAGCTGCCACCTTCCCTGGGAAGGCAACGCCTTCCCCTACAGAAGAAGGCGCGCGGTTATTCCGACGAAAGTGAAGGAATCTCTCGCTCTTTTTGCAGGTTTCTCGCTTTTGCCCGCGGCGGTGTCATCTTCCCGCGTTCGCGAACCTTCCGTGTGACACTACCACCGCCTCCACCGCTGCCTGAGGTTGTTCCACCCGAGAGGATACCGGTTCTCCGCTGGCGTTGGTGGATTCATCTGGTTCTAATTGGCGGATACCTGATTCCCCGGATCGCGCTCGGTTTTATGCGCCCGCGTCATCACCCCGTTTTTTCCAGCAGCGCGACCGGTCTGCTGGTCACTTGCCTGGTCGAACTCGCCATTTTTACCACCATCTTCTCCCTCGCCTGCCTCGCCTCCCGTCCCTCTCGCGAAGACTTGCTCCTAATCTGGCGACCCGGCTGGTGGGTCATACCGCTGGGGATTGGATACTCTCTTCTGATTCGGATCGCCGCCGGCGTGGCCATCGTCATCATCGTAGTCGCACTGATCGGGACACACGCCGTCACTGCGGATTCCGCCCAAAAATTCATCACCACGAAACGGCCCGACGTTGGAAAGCTAATCGATGTCGCCGCCATGCGGCATAACCCCACCTACTATTGGCTGACCGTAACGATGGTGAGTTTCGTGGTGGCGGGACTGCGCGAAGAAATGTGGAGAGCCGGAACCCTGGCCGGTTTGCGCGCACTCTGGCCTCGTTCTTTCGGATCAGTGCGGGGCCAGCTGATGGCCGTCGCCTTGATTTCGATTCTGTTCGGCGCCGCCCATCAACCCCTCGGAAGAGTGGGCATCGTCGTGGCCGGCCTGCTTGGATTATTTCTCGGCGTTATCATGGTCCTGCATCGATCAATCTGGCCGGCCGTCATCGCGCACGGCGTTCTTGATGCGACCACTTTCGCCCTGCTGCCGTTCGCCTTGGAAAAGCTACAGCATTTCCATTAGGCGGTTGCCGGTCTAAGGGGTGTTAGCGGCCGGCGCCTGCAAATTGAGCGGGATCGAGCGGTTCATCGGCGAAAGCCTCTCCTCGCTCATAAGAGGCGGCTGCTTGCCCGCCGGATGGAAGTCCGCCTGCACGCTGAACGTGATTGTCTCGCTCCCGCGATGCACGGTGATCGGAACGGTATCGCCGGCCGAGATGAAGAAAGACGCGTCCAGAACATCCTCGGGTTCGCGTACTTTGGTGCGACCTACTTGCAGCAGAATGTCACCCCTCTTCATTCCGGAATCAGCTGCGGGAGTGGCCATGATATCGGTGATCTCAGCGCGAGAGCCTTCCTCGGCGGTTTTTGCTTCGGCCACATTGGCACCGATCCAACCGTGGCGCACTTCGCCGAAGCGGACGTAATCACTTCGCACTTTCTCAGCCGCTTCGATGGGCAGCGCATAGCAGGAAGAATTGTTCTCCAGGCTGCTCACCAACATGCCCACCACTTCGCCTTTCAAATTCAAAAGAGGCGCGCCCGCTTCTCCCCTTTGAGTCGGCAGATTTACCCGAAGATGTTTCGTGGAAAAGTAACGACCCAGGTACTTGCGATCAAATCCAGCGATCATCCCGAAACTCGGAGTCTGCGGGAGGTCGAGGGGGTAACCGATGGTCACGACAGGCGTGGCCACCTCCAACTCATCCGATTTACCGACGGGTAAGGCGGGCGTGGCCACATCCACTTTCAACATGGCAAGGCCACTGCGCACATCGGCCAGGATAACGCGCGCCGGATAGTGTTTCCCATCGAACTCAACGCTAAAGTCCCCTGCCTCTCCCCCTACCGTATAGGAGGTGTAGAGCGTCCCGGTCGGATCGATAAAAAAACCGGTCCCATAAATATCGCTGTGCTGGTCCTGTCCATGGATTTTGACAACCGCATGGCGGGCTCGCTCGAAAACGCCTTTCACCTCCTGGCTAATGGAACTCGCGGATGGCTGCTGCGCGGCCAGGGAACCCGCCACCAAACAGGCAAGGGTTCCTAAAGCAAGGCTGCACAAGCTCGCCCCCATCAGTGCCCCCGGGCACGCCTGACCAAACCTAGAATCGGAAAGTCGACTCATAACTCACGGGAACGCTATCCAGCACGTAGCGCGGCTGCGTAGCCCGGTGAGTTTGGACGCTTTGATCGATATTGCGAAGCGGCTTCGTGTTCAGCAATCGCGTCGTCGCCACCGGTGAAGCGAGCGTCCATTCCCCCCCGTTGCTGGCCGGCACAGACAAGGCCTGTCGATGACCGGCAGAATTTGGCCCTGTCGGGGACTGGTAAACCTTGATTGAAATAACCGCGGCAAAAACCAGAAGAGCCGTCGCCGCTGCCGGGTATGAACTCAAAGAGGGCACGTTCAACTTGAACATGAAATCATGGGCACGCTCGAGGCAGATACGCCAGAGGGGTTGCCGCAACAATTCATCCCGTTGCCGGCGATGAAACTCATGCAGGAAATTTTCGAAATAAGCGGGCGGCGGCTGCTCGAACCTTTTCAGTCGAAGAAGCGTCGCAATATCGTGGTCGTCGGATTCGTGCATGAGCGGGGAGCGTTAAGAAACGGGGTTTTTACGGAATTCGTCCAGATAATTCTGCAGCTGCCTATTGGCATAAAAAAGCCTGGACCGTACCGTCCCCTCGGAAACGCTCAATATCTTACTGATCTCGGCATGAGGCATTCCCTGGATATGAAACATAGTGACCACAGCTCTGTGTTCTTCAGACAGTTTCATCATGGCCTCGTTCAATCTTCTTTGCAGCTCGGAGAGGTCAGCTTCCCGCACGGGACTGCTCGTGGCGGTCAATTCAAGAAACTCCTTGTCATTCTGAATACCGGCGTCGACATCGTCCAGGCTGAGATGGTAGCGACGGCCCCGCTTTTTCAGGAAATTAAGGGTCATGTTCACCGCAATGGAGTGGATCCACGTGTAAAAGGATGATTTGCCCCGGAACCCGCGGATGGCCTTGTAGGCTTTGGCGAAAACGTCTTGCAACAGATCGTTCGTGTCCTCGTGATTCGAGGTCATGTTATAGACCAAACCGTAGAGGCGGGATGTATATTTGACGACCAATTGGTCGAACGCGGCCGCTTCACCCGCTTGCGTGCGTGCTACCAACTGTTTATCTTCATCGGTTCGGGGCTGATCCATCGCCTTGCGCTTAGCCTTATCAGTCGCCCCGACACCCGACGATAACAAATCGGACAGGCTGCGCGCCATCGGTAAAGCAAAGGTTGAAGAGATCATCTTGTTTCAATAAATCGCCAACTTCAGCGGCGATCGCGCACCGAAAGCAGCCAAAGCAGGTTGCCCAGCGCCGCGATAAAAGCCGCCACGTAGGTGAGAGCGGCAGCGTTCAACACACTGTTTACCCCGGCCATTTCTGTCCCCTGCTGCACCACCCCCATCTGTTGCAAAATAATCTTGGCCCGACGCGAAGCATCGAATTCCACCGGCAACGTGATCAATTGAAAGACCACAAGCACGAGATAGCAATAGATGCCAATCGTGATCAGGCCACTCATCCGGAAAAAAAGTCCGCCAAAAAGAACGAAGGGCAAAAGCTGCGAGGCAACCTGAGTGACCGGCACCACCGTCATCCTCGCCATGAGCGGGGCATAGGATTTGGCGTGCTGAATAGCGTGACCGGTTTCGTGGGCCGCGATACCCAGGGCCGCGACCGAAGGAGTATTAAAGACATTGCTCGATAGACAGAGACGCTTGCTCGTCGGGTCGTAGTGATCCCCCAGAAAGTCGTTAGTCTCGACCACCTGAACATCATGAATCTGGGCCGCCTGCAAAATCTCCCGAGCGCACTCGGCACCGGTAATATTGGATGTGACCCGCACCGCCCCCCACTTGCGGAACGCGCCGGTCACCCGGAACTGAGCCCAAATTCCGAGGATCATGGGGAGTCCGATATAGAGCAGGAAATGAGAGCCCATGTGAAGGCCGCCGAATGGATAGAACATTTCTGTCTTAAGTGGGTCTGAGGATTAGACGCCACCAACCGGGTTTCGTTCATTCGGCGACTACCCCCGCCCGAATGGTGGGACGCCGCAACGCGGCGTACTTGCCCACTAAAGCTCTAGTTGTTTCGGGAAACGGGAGAGCATCCTGCACCCGGTTTTCGTCACCACCACCACGTCCTCCAGCCGAACGCCCCCCAACCCCGGGTAATATAACCCCGGCTCAACCGTCACCGTCTCGCGCTCCCTCAGTATCACCTTCTGCAAACGTGGATATTCATGGATCTCCAATCCCAGTCCGTGGCCCGTTCCGTGAAAAAATCCGACCCGCCGCCCCTTACGCACTCCCGTGACATATCCGCGCTTGGCAAACAAATCCTGGATCGCCTGGTGAATCTGCATGCCGTCAACTCCGGCTCCGATCTTTCTCAAAGCCAGCGCCTGGCCCGCCTTGACCGTGTCCCAAAGTTTACGCTGCTCCTCGCTGGCGCGCCCACGCAGCACCGTGCGGGTCAGGTCGCCATAATAACCGCTCCGCGCATCGCGTGGAAAAATATCCAGAATGATGAGCGAATCCGCGAACAACGGGCCCGAACCCCGCTCATGCGGATCACAAGCCTGATCGCCCCCGGCCACGATCGTGCCGGCCGGTTGTCCGCCGGCGCGCAGTACAGCCGAATCAATTTCCGACCGCAGAATCTCAGAGGTCAACGGCTTACCCGCCCAGCGCAGTCGCTTGCCCGGCCCCGGGCGCGACGATTTCAAAACTTCCATGGCGCGGGCCAACCCAGCTTCCGTGATGCGCGACGCCCGGCCTAACAACTCGAGCTCCTGGTCGCTCTTCCTTTCGCGTTGCGGCCAAAAACTGCCGTTGCTCACTTGCAATTTGATCCTGGCCGCAGCCAGTTCCTGCGCGTAACCCAGCGCAAAATTCGCTGGCACCGTGGCAGTCTTTACCCCGCGCTCGCGCAAAAAATGCGCCAGCACGCGCGCGTAGGAGGGCGTTTTTTTGGCCCGTTCCTGCACGGCCCGCTCCACGCTGCTGAACTGGACGAATTCATCCGCCTGGGCCGTCTTGCGCGCACGATCGATCTCAAGATCGCTCAGGACCAGCGTGCGTTTGCCCCGGTGCTGCAGAAAAATAAAAGGATCCGGCGCAAAGAATCTCGTGGCATAAAAAAGATCCGCGTCGCTTTCGCTCGTCGCCACGATCAAGCGGGTAATTTTATCTTTGGCTCTTTTCATGACATTTTTTTTGAATCAAGCTCTGCCCGGTTTCACCCCGATGATCAGCTCCGGCGCACTTGCAGCTGTCGCCGCAGAATCCAGTGAAGGAGACAAAGCAAAGCAATGCTCGATCCAACCAGCACCAGCGTGTTCCACATGAACACGGTTACGTGCAATCCGAGATAGCTCTTCTCAGCGCCAAAGAAGACGTTCGGATGGTTGCCCCGCCGATAGTCGCTCTGCTCCATCTCCGCGTTGGAAATCAAGTCCGAGACCTTTTGGTTAACGTAAAGCTGTTCGGCGGTCACGCCGCCGGATGCATCCTTAAAAACCGCGCGATCGAAAGGCTTGTTATGATTCAGGACCTGATCGATCTGACCGAGATAGTGATCGAGTTCCCTTGCCGAATGCGCCTCCAGACCCGAGAGCACCGCGAGCGCCTCTTTCAAATCTTCCAGTCGTTTGGCTTGCGCGGGGGTTAGCTGTTTGGCCTGCGCCGTTTCCTGCGGTTTGACCGGCCCGGGGTCCGATTGTTTGCCCGGGGTGGATTCGTTGCTGTGGGTTGCCGTGATCGCCACAATCGCGTCGATTTGGCGCTGGGCGTTATCCTGCCGTCTGGTTAACGGGTTGAGTTTGGCCTGCGCCACCACCATTTCTTCGTAAGACCAACGCATGGCGATGAACTGACAGACAAACGGAACCTGCAACTTACTCTCCATTTTTTTTCCCTGATCCTGCGTGGGATGGTCCTTGAACCAATGGGTCAGGGCATAGCCGAAAGCCAGGTTACGGTTCATGTCCTCATACTTGATGAGAGCACCCCCCATAATGATCTGGGGGATCAGAATCAGCGGTACCACATTGGCCGCGGTTTTGGGATCGGCCACCATGGAGGAAACGACCAAACCGAGAGCCAGCCCCCCCAGCGCGGTCATGAAGACGACGGAGAGATCGACCCAGAACATGCCGCGGATCTGCAGCACATAATTGCCGATCAAAACAAAGAGAAGGCACTGCACGAAGGCAAAGATTCCCAGGGTGAGCGTTTTCGAAATCACATAATAGGAAAGACGCACGTTCAGATTACGCTCGCGCTGCAGGATGGCCCGATCCCGAATGATATCATCCGCGCTGTTCGTTAGGCCGAGGAACATGGCCACGATCAAACTGAGGAAAAGAAAGGTCGGGATATGATAGGCCGAGGCGAAGTCGTACTTCCCGCTGTCGGAGTAGCGCAGGATCGTGGCAATCAAGAGGGCCAGGACGGGAGCCACGCAGAGGGTGATGATTACGTTGGCCTTGTTGCGCAGCTTGCTCGTGAAAGACCGCCTTAAAAGGGTCTGGAACTGCGTCCACTCGTCGTGCCAGCGAACAGGACCGCGCTTTCTCTTCTGCACCGGCGCGGCCGGCAGCGCCGTGACTGGTTCGCGCCGCAGCGAGACCTGCTTGACGTCCTGAATGAGGCGAAACGCTTCGTACTTGTCCCGCCAGAACTCGGGCGAATAACGGCGGGCGGCGACCAACTGACCGCGGTTGTTCTCCTCGTAAATAATATCTCCGCTGAGATCGCGCAGGGGCGTCTCGAGCACATCGAAAATGAATTCCGGCCGGGTCGTGCCGCAGGAAGGACAGGCACCCAGTTCCGCCCCGAACTGATGCTGATGCTCCGCTTCCGCAAAATACCGGAGCATGTCCGAGGGGGTGCCGAAGAAAACGAGGCGCCCGCCTTTGTCGAGCAGGATGGCTTTGTGAAACATCTGGAAAAGTTTCGAACTCGGCTGGTGAATGGTCACCACAATGATCTTGTTGTGGGCCATGCTCCGGATGATCTCGATGACGTGCTCGGAGTCCTTCGAAGACAACCCGGAAGTCGGTTCGTCGAACAGATAAACGTCGGCCATCCCGATCATATCGAGCCCGATGTTGAGACGCTTGCGTTCGCCGCCGCTTAACGTCTTCTTCACCGCGCTCCCCACCACCGCATCCCGTCGCTCGCCCAAACCCAGCTCGATCAGTTTCCCTTCCAGACGGCGGTTACGATCGCGGCGCGACAAATGGGGTGAACGAATGGCCGCCGCAAAATTCAGGTTCTCCCCAATGGTCAGATGCTCGTCAAACGCATCCTCCTGCGGAATATAACTGAGGTAGCGTTTCAGCTCATCCAGATTTGGATAGAGCGGCTGTCCGTTCAAAAGAACATTACCGCCCCTCGGTTGCAGCTGGCCGGCGATGACCTTCATCAACGTGCTCTTGCCCGAACCGCTCGCGCCCATCACGCAAACCAACTCGCCCCGGGTTACGGCAAACGAGATTCCTTCCAGGCCCACGTCGCCACTGCCAAAGCGATGCGTGATCTCGCTCAACTCCAGGCTGCGAATGATGTTGCGCTCCTCCTCGATGATGCGCTCGGAAAAATTGCAGCGCAAAAACTGCCCGATATCGATGCGGATGGTATCGCCATCCTGCAACGGAGCGGTCGTGCGTACCGCCACGTCGCCCACCAAAATCGGCCGGTCCGCTTCGATCACTTCCAATTGCCCGATGCGCTTGTCGTAATCGCAGAAAATCTTGAGCAGCACATCGCCGCTCGTGCCGGGCGAGAGCAGTATGTCGTCGGCTTCGAGCAGACTCGGATTATTCGAAACGAGGTACTCCGATTTCGATGCTTTTAAAGGAAAACGTCCACCCAGAGCACGGGCCCGCCGGCGCAGATCGGTGAAATCCAGTTCGCTGTCGTTATGGAAGATGATCCGGTCATCGAGGGAAGCCTCCATTTGCGTGCCGACTTTCAGCTTCGTTCCATTGAGGACGGCATCGACATCCCGCAGCACCTTCACCCGCACTTTCAGTCCAAAGGTGATTTCGAGAGCACTGTCGCGCGTGCGCGCCCGCTCCAGTTCGACCTCGTCCACGTCTTTTCGAACGCGCACAAAAATCTGGGGAAGCGATACGTTCTTCTTGGCGTTGAAATAAGTGGCGAGCTCCTGGTAGGTCAGGACCTGATCGCCAATCAGGATGCGCTGCCCCGGATAAATCCGGCAGAAACCTCCGCGGACCAGGGGCCGGCCCCGCACCGAGACGCTTTGTCCGCTGTAATTCTTAAGCAGAATCAAATCGTGATAGCGGAAGGCCAGTAACCGGTCCGTCCCATTGAGACTCTTGATGGTGACGTCGGCGCGCCCGCCCGTTCCGAAAGAAACAGATTCCAGAGGAGAAGCGCCCCGCTGATAGATGGAAGGGTCTGAATCCTCCGAGGCGTTCAATTGATAAACGATGTCTATGGCCTGCGCCGCCATTCCGAGTTGCGACATGAAGGAGTAAAACGCCACGACCTGCTCCTGCTTGAGACCGGCCTGCGAAATCAAATCGTAGAGCTGCACACCCAGCATGATTTTCCGCTCGGTGCTCAATTGGGCACTGAGTTTCTGGGCCATGGCCGACAAATCCTGTTGTTCGTAAAGGGCCTGGCGAAACAATTGCCGCAGTTCGGAATAAACCGTTTCCGGATAGTCGTAGCGGAGGAAACCAAGGCTGGAATCGATTTCCTCTTCCAGAAGCACGCCATCCGCCTTGGAAAAGCTGGCCAGCACCTGAATGAGGAGCGGCAGAAGATTCGGGCCCTCCGACACACTGCGGGGCTTGCGCATGGCCCGACGCATCCAGCGCTTGCCTCGGCGTTGAATTCGATAGGCGAACGGGGTGACCTTTTGGACCGCGCGATCGATCTTATCGGCCACCGTTGTGACTAATTCCGTCATCTGGGTGTTCGGAGACAGATGTTACCGAAATCAGAGCCACACGCAACGCGCGGCGACGGGTAGAGGCTTTGCTGAGGACGTCCCAGCTCAATCCAAGCTACCGGAACGACTCCTGCTCAATTGCATTGGGAGATCTTCATGTTAGCCTGTTTTCTGCCCGTTAAATCGTTTCTTATCCATGGCTCAATCTGATCGAAACTCCCCGCGCGAGAACAAACCGCGCGGCACCGAACCAAACTTCAATTGGCGCGGTGTCATCCTCATCGCCATCGCCTTCGCCTTGATCGGACTGGCCGTGGTCTTCCGCGGCGGCGCCTACAACAACGTGGAGGACGTGCCCTATAACCGCTTCCTCGAGCTGCTCGACAGCAAACAAGTCGTCAAAGACGACAAGGAAAATCCCCTCACCCTGGTGGTGGAAGACAACCGGCCCACCCAAACCCTGCGCGGATTGTATACCAAACAAGGCGTCCAGGCCCAGCGCGTTCAATTCAGGACAACCGTCCTACTCTCCTTCACCAAAGACCTGCAGGACAGGCTCTCGGCCGCCGGCATTCAGCCCGTGTTTAGAACGGACTCGAATTTAATCGGTCAAACCATCCTCGGTTTTCTGCCCATCGCCGTTTTTCTTTTCATCCTCTACCTGCTCTTCCGTCAACAAATCCGGGTGGCCGGCAAAGGCGCGCTCAATTTCGGAAAATCGAAAGCGCGCATGCTCGCTCGAGACAAAAACAAGATCACTTTCCGCGACGTGGCCGGAGTGGAAGAAGCGAAGGATGAGGTGCAGGAGTTGGTCGAGTTTTTGCGCGACCCGAAGAAGTTTCAAAAGCTCGGGGGCCGCATCCCGAAAGGTGTGCTTCTGGTGGGCCCTCCCGGCACCGGCAAGACACTCCTGGCCCGCGCCATTGCCGGCGAAGCCGATGTGCCTTTCTTCTCCATCAGCGGCTCGGACTTCGTGGAGATGTTCGTGGGCGTCGGAGCCAGTCGCGTGCGGGACATGTTCGAGCAGGGCAAAAAATCGGCCCCCTGCATTATTTTCATCGATGAAATCGACGCCGTTGGTCGCCATCGCGGTCACGGCTTAGGCGGCGGGCACGACGAACGCGAGCAGACGCTCAATGCGCTGCTCGTGGAGATGGACGGCTTTGACACCCAGGAAGGCGTCATCATCATCGCGGCCACCAACCGGCCCGACGTCCTCGACCCCGCCCTGCTTCGCCCAGGCCGGTTCGATCGACAAATCACTGTGAATCTGCCCGACGTGAAAGGACGCGAGGAAATCCTGCGTGTGCATTCGAAGAAGGTGAAATTAGCCGAAGGCGTCGATCTGGCCGTGATCGCCCGCGGTACCCCTGGCTACTCCGGGGCAGAACTGGCCAACGTGATCAACGAGGCTGCCCTCCTGGCGGCGCGGCGCGGATTAAAGGGCATTACGCTGTCCGAGTTGGAAGAGTCCCGCGACAAAGTGCGCTGGGGAAAAGAGCGCCGAAGCCTCGCCCTCAGCGAGAAAGAAAAGACCAATACCGCCTACCACGAAGCGGGCCACGCCCTGTTGCTCGAACTTCTCCCGCACACGGAGCCGTTGCACAAGGTAACGATTATCCCACGCGGTCCCTCCCTCGGTTCCACCATGTGGCTGCCGCAGGAGGATAAATACACTAATCGAAAGAACGAACTTATCGCCGGTCTGGCCGTCGGTATGGGCGGACGCGTGGCCGAGGAAATTGTTTTTGGGGACGTCACGAACGGCGCCCGCGGCGATATCAAGACAGCCACGCACATTGCTCGTCGCATGGTTTGCGAATGGGGTATGAGCGAAAAAATGGGCATGGTGGAATACGGCGAACACGAAGACTATGTGTTTCTGGGCCGCGACATCTCGCGCTCGCGCGACTACAGCGAGGCGACCGCCGAAGAAATCGACCGCGAAGTACGCCGTCTCTTGGACGAAGCGTATCAGACCGCCAAAGAGACTCTGACCGCGCACCGAAACACGCTCGACGTCATCGCCAAGGCGCTGTTGGAATACGAAACTTTGGATGGTGTGCAAATCCGCGAGATCGTCGACCACGGCAGACTGATCAATCCGCCCCCCAGCATCACTCCGCCAAGCGGCCCCAGCATGACCCCGGAAAAGCCGCCCAAGCAGGTGATCGCGCCCGACGTAAGCCCCCCTCTTCCCGGCGCCCTCGGCGGCGCACCGGCCTAACTAGTTAGGTAGGGGCGATTGACCCAATCGCCCGCGGTGATGAGTTCTAAACCCGGTTCGCGATTACCAGTCCGGAAGCAACTTGACCATGCTGCGCATTTTCAGGGGCGTTTTGGCGCGGTATATTTTGTGACTATCTGCTGTCATTCGCGCGGCGTAAATCAACTATGCCGTGAGGCGAGCGCGAACGTCGTATTCGAAACAGCGCGGCGATATCATGTCGCCGCCCGCTGTAATTTCCGTCTACTGTTACTGATGCCGGATCATCTGCACGCCTTAATCAGTGTTGGCGGCGCGACCACTCTCACTGATCTTATCCGGGATTTTAAACGCGTAACGGCACGGCTCGGGAAGATTCGATGGCAACGGAACTTCTTCGATCACCGGCTTCGGAACGATGAAAACCTTGTGGCCAAAGCAGCGTATATTCGGGATAACCCCGTGCGAGCCGGGTTGATTGGTCCGAAAAAGAATGGACCTACCAGCGATCGTTTGAAGATTTCGAACCTTAAAACGCCAAGCACCGCGGGCGATTGGGTCAATCGCCCCTACCTGAAGAGTGCTACTCCCGCCGCTGCTTTTCCACGAGATGGCGCAACTGGCGTTCCATCGTCTTAAAGGCGTCGTGTATCACCTTGCTCAACGCGTCATGCGCGCCGTTGTCCGTTTGCGTCTCTTCCGCCACCAACTCGTGGCCCTTCGCGACGGTCACATCAATCCGGATGCGGTAGGGATTGCCTTTATGATGCGCATGGTTCGGCTGTTCGATGGCCACAGCACAGCGATTGATATGATCGCAGAATTTTTCGAGACGAGCAGCGTGATCGGTCACGAGATCATCAATGGCTTCGGTTTTTTCCAGACCGCGGTAGGTAATCGTAACGGGCTTTTGCATGACGCTTAGACATTAGAGCGGGCTGCGCTCTTTGCGAAATGGAAAACTGGCCTTCCGTTTCGCCGGCCTGCGGAGCCCTAGATCGGCTGGAGCGAGCGGAAGTGCGTTCCTAACCTGGCCGGTTCGACCTTGACCAGGTCCGACTTCACATGTTCGACGATTCGATCCCGCACGGTGGCGGGCAAAAGTTCCACGATCACGCCATGGATGGAAGAGGGAGCGGCAAACGACCACCCTTCCACGCCGTCGGCCTTAACCACTTTCACAATCTCGTCCACGAGCTGCCGGCAGATTCTTCGATCGGTTTCGCTTTCCAGCTGGGCCCGCTCCGACGCGCTATTCATGTGACGCCCGCTCCCGCCATCGCTCACGGGAAAGCGACCGGCCGCGTCCGTCACTTTATCAACCATCCGGCCGTGTGCGTCCGTGATGTCGAAGGCCTGCACCAGTTGAAGACTGGGGCCCCGCGTGGGCGTTTCGTTCACCTTATATGCTTTAAAACTGCCGCGATCAGTTACAACGATCAGTGAGCTCGGTGTCATATAAGACCCAACCCTAGTCCCGCTTGGCGCGCATGCACCAGATTCCTTGCCGCCTGCCGCAGTGCGCTCCCTTGTTCACTTCGATTTTTTTTCAGACGCCTTTTTGCGCACGACCGTCCTTTCTTCCGTGGCCGTGACCGCGTCCGGCAATCCAAAGTGACGCTTCTTCCAGGATTCCTGACGAGCCTGGGCCTGAGCACCACCAGCCAGGCGAAGCAAACAGAATGAGCGATCCGTTGCCTCAAAGTCGTCGCCCGAGGCGAACGTTTTCGTCTTCTTTAGAAATCCTTCTTCTTCCGTGGTATCGAGAATGAGTTCCCATTGCAACTTCTCCAAACCAGGCAGAACAAAAGCGAGCGGCTCGTAATGGGCATTGATCAGCACGAGGAACGTCTGATCGCGGATCGGCTGGCCTTCAAAGTTCGAGACATCAGCCGTGTCGCCGCTCAGAAGCATGGCTACGCACCGCACGAAGGGCGAAGTCCACTCCTCCTCGCTCATCTCATTGCCGCCCGGGTTGAACCACATGACGTCCTTGATCTCCGAACCTCTAATACGGCGTCCCTGGAAAAACTTCGGACGCCGAAAGACGGCGTGATTTTTGCGCAACTGGATCAGGCACCTCGTAAATTCGAGCAACTGCTCCTGCTCAATGCTGCGTGCCCAGTCAAGCCAGCTCAACTCGTTATCCTGGCAATAAGCGTTGTTGTTCCCATTCTGGGTGCGCCCGACCTCATCGCCCCCGCAGAGCATGGGCACGCCTTGCGAAAGAAAAAGGGTCGTCAGTAAATTGCGCCGTTGCTTGCGGCGCAGGACATTAATCTTGGCATCATCCGTCGGGCCTTCCACTCCGCAGTTCCAGGAATGGTTATTGTTGTCGCCGTCGTTATTATTTTCGCCGTTAGCCGTGTTGTGCTTGTCGTTGTAACTGACCAGATCGTTCAAAGTAAACCCATCATGTGACGTGATGAAATTGACGCTGGCGTAAGGACGACGGCCGTCGTGCTGATACAAATCGGGACTGCCCGTGAGCCGGTAGGCCATTTCTCCTATCCGCCCTTCATCCCCTTTCCAGTAACTGCGCACGGCGTCGCGATATTTACCGTTCCATTCTGTCCAGGGCACCGGGAAATTCCCAACCTGGTAGCCGCCATCTCCCACATCCCACGGCTCCGCGATCAGCTTCGTCTGCGACAATACTGGATCCTGCTGGATGGCTCCGAAGAAAGGATGCGTTTTGCTAACTCCGCTGTGATCGCGCACCAGGGTCGAAGCGAGGTCGAACCGAAAGCCATCGACGTGCATCTCCGTCACCCAATAGCGCAAGCTATCCATGACCATCTGCAACGTCCGGGGATGGAGCAGATCGACCGTGTTGCCCGTGCCCGTGTAATCCATGTAAAACCTGGGCGTGTCCGCCACCGTTCGATAATAGGCCCGGTTATCGATGCCCCGAAAACTCAGGGTCGGTCCGAGATGATTACCCTCCGCCGTATGGTTATAAACCACATCCAGAATCACTTCGATGCCGGCGGCATGCAGATCCCTCACCATGGTTTTGAACTCCGTCACCTGCTCGCCCGTGTCGCCGCTTCCCGAGTATTCCCCGTGCGGGGCAAAAAAACCGATCGTGTTGTAGCCCCAGTAATTCGTTAGGCCGCGATCGAACAGAACCTTATCGTTGATATAGGCGTGGACGGGCAGGAGCTCGACCGCCGTCACCCCCAAGTTCTTCAAATACTCAATGGCCGCCGCGCTGCCCAGCCCGGCATAGGTTCCGCGTAATTTCTCCGGTACCTTCGAGCAAAGTTTGGTGAAACCCTTCACGTGTATTTCGTAAATGACCGATTGATCCAGGGGAATCCCGGGACTCTTATCCCCTTTCCAATCAAACCCGTCCTCGATCACCACCGTCTTGGGCATTCCCCAGGCGTCGTCGCGAAAGTCGCGCGTCAAATCGTCCAGCTCGCCTCCCACCACGTAACCAAACATCTCGTCCGCCCAGTTGACGTCCCCCGCAATCGCCTTGCCGTATGGGTCGAGCAATAGTTTCGAACTATTGAAGCGCAGCCCCTGTTCCGGATCGTACGGCCCAAACACTCGATAGCCGTAAAGTTGGCCCGGCTGCACATCCGGTAGAAAAATGTGCCAGACCTGATTCGTCTGCTCCGTCATGGGAATTCTTATATTCTCCTGACGGGCGTCGACCCGATCGAAGAGGCAGAGATCGACCGAGGTCGCGTGTCCGGAAAAAAGGGCGAAGTTCACGCCATTCCCCATCCAGGTGGCGCCCAAAGGATGCGGATATCCCATCCATGTTTTGATTGGATTCATAAAAAAGGAAACGTTCCTATCCACTAGGCGGATGGAGTCCGCAACGGCTGAAATTCGGCACCGTTGAAAGAAGGCTCGGACCTCCCGCGCAATAGGGAAAATGCCCTTCCTGCCCGCCCTCCTCGCCTCCTTAGTTCCAACCGCCCAGACTGTCGTTTTTTCGAGCAATGATCGCCTCATCCCTTTCCGTAATTGGGGCCCCGCGCACTGCACTTCCTCCGGGGAGCGCAGGCTGCAGGCTGTGGTTGCCGGCAGCCCTGCCGGCCACTTCCCCGCGGGTCAAAAGTAAATGGATGCCTGCTGACAGCTCGCCTACAACCCGGCGAGCGCCCGTTGCGCTTTCGCCACATCACTCGCCCGCAAAATCATCAGACCCTTGCTCGATTTCGGGCTGGTCGCCAGATAGGCATATTCGATGTTCACGTCCACGCTGGCCAGGCGATGCGCAATCCGCGCCAGTGTTCCCGGCTCATTATCGCTTTCGATCATAAGAACATCGCTCTCCACCGCCAGCACTCCGGATTCGCCCAGCAACATCAGCGCCCGGGTCGGATCACTCACAACCATGCGCACCACGGAGTGATCAACCGTATCGGAAATGGTCAGCGCGTGAATATTGATCTCGGCTTCGGCCAACGCTTCGCATACCCGGGCCAGTGCGCCCGGTTTGTTACTCAAAAAAACCGCGAGCTGGGTCGCAGCCTCCAGCGAAAGCCTCGTGCTCATCTCGTCTGACGGTGACCTGTTCTCAAACCTCTGACAAGTTTGACGATTCGAATTCTTTTTGCTGCGCTGGTGCGAATTAGCCGCGCGGATTTCAATCCATCCAGTATCATGCGCATCCAAATGGCCGTCCTGCCCGCAATCTCGCTTTGCGCAAAACCTTGACCATGTCACCACCCTCTCCGCGGATCGGGTTCCGCACCACCTGCGCCATCGTCATCGCGAATATTATCGGGACCGGCGTTTTTACGAGCCTCGGATTTCAGGTGGCCGACATCCGTTCCGGCTTCGCCCTCCTCCTGCTTTGGGTGGTAGGGGGCGTCGTGGCGCTCTGCGGCGCGCTTTGTTACAGCGAACTGAGCGCCGCCCTGCCGCGTTCGGGCGGCGAGTATCATTTTCTTTCGGCCATTTATCATCCAGCCCTTGGATTTATGGCGGGGTTCGTTTCCGCGACTGTCGGATTCGCCGCGCCCATCGCTCTCGCCGCCATGGCCTTCGGAAAATACGCTCAGGGCGTCACGGGGCATGGATCGGCCATCGCCTTCTCCTTTGTCCTTGTCTGGGCCAACGCTGTCGTTCACCTCCGCGGATTGAAAACGGGAGGTGCCTTCCAGGATCTCTCCACCCTGCTCAAGGTGCTCCTGATCGCTGTTCTCATCGGGGCCGGCTTCCTCGTGCAACCCCGTCAGTCCTTATCCTTCCTGCCGCAACCCGGCGATACCGGCGCCGTTCTTAGCGCTTCCTTCGCCGTCGCGCTTGTCTACGTCATGTACGCTTATTCCGGCTGGAACGCCGCCTCTTACATTACGAGCGAGATCGATCGGCCGGAAAAAACTGTCCCAAGAGCCTTACTGGCCGGCACGCTCATCGTGCTTGTCATCTACACGGCGCTTAACGGGGTCTTCCTCGCCACCACGCCCATTTCGGAATTGCGTGGCCAGGTTGAAGTCGGTCTGATCGCGGGCAAACACATTTTCGGTGAACAGGGCGGCCGGATCGTCGGCGCTTTTATTTGCATCGGACTGGTCTCGGCCGTCAGCGCCATGACCTGGATCGGGCCACGCGTCATGATGTCGATGGGAGAAGATCATCGGATCTTGCGGAGATTAGCCCGGAAGAGCGGTCAAGGCGTCCCGGTCCCCGCCATGCTTGTGCAATTATTTATCGTGAACGTGCTGCTCCTGACCGAGAGCTTCGAGCGCGTCGTCATCTACATACAGTTCAGCCTGCTGCTTTGCTCCCTGCTCACCGTCGTGGGCGTCGTGGTCCTCCGCTCCCGCCGCCCGGAACTTCCGCGGCCTTATCGCGTGTGGGCATATCCCCTCCCGCCCCTCCTTTTTGCCGGGGTCACCATCTGGATGATGATCTACCTCTTGCGCTCTCACCTGACTGAATCGTTATTCGGCCTCGCCACCATGTTGGCCGGTCTTATCCTTTATTTATTCGCAGCCAACAAACCGCCATCCGTCGCATGAAACCTATCTGTTCTTTGCTTATCACCGGCCTTGCTCTCACCGCGCTTACCGGGTCCGCCACGGCGCGGACGCGTCATCACGCCAAATCCCAGGAACCGGCCACAGCCCCCGTTAACCGGCCTCCTCTCCCGCCCCCTAACGACACGGCGAAGTTCCTCGCCGGCATGCCGATCTCAGACAGTTCTCCGCTCGCTCCCCTCACGCGCGACCCCGCCTGGCAGGCACATTCCGAATATTTTGAAAAAGCTTTCGCCAAGCTGAACACACGGCAACTGGATAAGCTGCGCACCTGGCAGAGTTCTCACCTGGCCGAATCAAAGGAAGTCCTTCCGGTCGTTTACTACATGTTCAGCGGGCCGGATTTTCTTTACGCCGATCAATTCTTTCCCAACGCCTCCGTCTACATCATGTGCGGCAAGGAATCGATGGGACCGCCGCCCGATCCGTTGCGCATTCACAGCCTTCCCTCTGCCCTGCATAACCTGGAAAATGCCATGTACTCGTCGCTCACCACCAG